>NZ_JBIPJE010000001.1:0-1521 GCF_044005875.1 Pseudoalteromonas sp. XMcav1-K
ATGTTTTATAGCCAACAAAGCACTTCATTTAATGATTGGGTTAACAGCATAAACCCAAACGCAACAACGCTAGATGGTTCGGGTATGTTAGTAGGGCAGGCCGCAGAAGCATTTTTTGTTTGGCGAGGTGTTAAGCCTTCAACACAGGTGGTTATTGAACAGCTTAAATCAGGAGAACTGTAATGAACCAATCAATCATTTTTGTTGATCGTGTTGAATATGACCAAAGTACAAAACGAGTCTCTTACTTTGCTCAGGTGTCAGGTCAGCTGATTACGTGCTTTTATTTAACAAACAAATCTAAAGAAGATGCGCTATTAGACTTTGAAAATAAGAAATTTGACTATGAAGATATTGCAGAAAGTGCAATTGAAGACGAGCTATATAATGATGAGGGTTTGATAGAAGTAGAAGAGCTATTATAGCTCTTCTAGGTATTCATTCTTTAATATAACGTAGTTATCAGCAGATACTTTAAGGAAAGTTATTTCTGCTTCAGTTAGCTTTCGGGCTTGTTTAACCGGGCTACCTACATATAAATAACCTGACTCTAGCGTTTTATTAGGTGGAACCAATGATCCGCCACCAATAATCACATCATCTTCCACAACTGCGTTGTCCATTATAATCGCCCCCATACCAACTAAGATGCGGCTACCAAGTACACAGCCATGTAACATTGCTTTGTGACCAATTGTGACATCGTCACCAATAATTAATGGGTAGCCATTTGGCACAGCATTACTTTTACGCGTAACATGAAGCACCGAACCATCTTGTACATTTGTGCGCTCGCCAATCTTTATATAGTTAACATCACCGCGCGCGGCAACTAATGGCCAGATACTTGAATCGGCGCCAACTTCAATTTGACCAACTAATACAGCTGACTCGTCTATATAGGTATTTAAATTGATTTTTGGCTCTACACCTTTATAGCTTCTAATTGTCATAACGGATCCAATAAAATTGTTATAGAACGTAAATTATAGATAAAAGAGCGTTGATTGTTAATTTCTGGCCAGAAAATGTATGTTTTTAACGCTTTTAGCTGATATTTCAGACAAACAGTAAAAAGATACAAATTTTCTTTAAAAAAGGGTTGCGCTCAAATCAAATCTCTCTATAATGCGCCTCCACCAACACGGGGAACGACGCAGCATAGCAGCGAATCACGAGTTGGTTGAGTCAAGTAAAACTAAGTTTTGAAAGTTTTTAAAAATAATCAAAATTAAGTGTTGACATAAAATTAGGAAAGCGTAACATACGCAGCCCTAACAGCGACGAAGCGTCGCGGCAAGTAAGGCACTTGCAGCGTTCTTTAAGCAGCCTTGAGCTGAGGGCGTAGTTCTTTAACAAATAGAAGCAATCATCTGTGTGGGCACTCGTACAGGTTAAGTTCTAACATACGCTTTTAAAGCGTAACAAAATTTAGACTTAATTAAACTGAGTGACCAACGGAAATAAACTTTGTTTATTTCAGCACAGTCAATTCGATATCTTTTGATATCAAAATCAGAA
>NZ_JBIPJE010000002.1:0-3801 GCF_044005875.1 Pseudoalteromonas sp. XMcav1-K
GGCTTTGCAGTGGCACAACTGGGTCGTCTGCACTCACATAAATAGTGCCATCTTCGCCAATGTTGTCATAGCCTGCCCAACGCGTATCAAGTGCTACAGCTTCAAACGCATAATCCCACAGTACATTCGTGGGGTCGGTGTTGTTATAGAGACTTAACGTCACAAAATCTTCAACATCTAGCGCTGCAATATGATCAAGGCGTTCAAAACGTACTTGACCTGATTCGCCAATGGTGGCTTTGATTTCATCAGCCCCAAGTGAAAACACCAGCTCTTGGCCTTCGCCTAAAAACGCTAGCGCGTCGCTGTTTGATGCCAATAAATCGTACATCATGGTAACCATGTCGTCGCTTGAGCCAATTAATGGGCGCTCTTTGGGGTAAAGCGATATCACATTATCATCGGCTGTTTGGCGCAGGATATCCTTTACTTTTAGCTCGTATGTACTGAACTGATACTCTGGGCGATAAACATAATGGTAAACAGGCTCTGGCTTTGCCAAGTCACCTGCTTCACCCGACTCAACCGCTTTTTTATATTTAAAATTTAAATCTGTCGTTAACTCTTCATTAAACACAGGCACTTTAAATGGAACATAGTACTTTGGACGGTGTGCCAGTGGCCCATCACCTGCGCCTATTTCTTCAAAGCTTGGCGATTCTGAAATGGGTTCACCACTTACATTTACGTAAAAGTGTTCATTAGTTGACGCGCCACCTGGCAAATTAATTTGGACAATATTGCGCCCAGGTTTTATCGCAAAGTTTGCAAGCTCTCCGCCAACGGTTACTAAACTATTGTTACCGGCTACTTTTGCTAAACGCCCTGTATAACCAAAGTCAGCTAACCCTGCTGGTAAAGGGGTACCATCATTATCAAACCACTCAGTTGTCAGCACTAGCATTGAATCACTTGATAATGCTGAGCCTTCATAACTAATCAAGTTTTTTTGCTGACCTGTTTTTATTGAATTTTTATTTGGCTCAAAAATGCGCTCTGCTGTTATTTTTAAGTTAGGTGGATACATTTCAGTAATATCAGCAAAGTCATATAGTTCTTGCACAGAGGCATTTTGACGAGCGATATCGGAAAAAGACCGTAGCTTAGACCCTATATAACCCGTTTTTCGGTTAATTAGTATAATTCTAAGCATTTCATTTGGCTTTAAGTGGTCTGCCTCACGGCGATGCAACTCAGGGTTCATATGAGATTGACTTTGATACAGATTAAACCCTTCCTCTCCCCTATATTCTCGGAAGACATAATTAGACAATACTTGCGGACCACGCATGTGGAACTGATAAGAGAATTTGTTATTTATAACGTCATAAGTATCAAAAAAGCCTAAATAGTCTCGCATGTCTCTGCCTTTTCGCTGGGTCAGCAGCATGCCTGTTGACTCCCGAAATATAAACATGTCAGTGTCGCGCAAATCATCTTCGCTTAAACTTTCTAGCAACCCTTGCGGTTGTAAATCAGTAACAATATCAACAACGCGCATTAAGTCTGGTTGTTGTATTTCAGCTTTGTCATCATCACAGTTAGCTGATGGCTTCACTTCATTTGATGATAAGTAAACACCATAATATTTAGAATCATCAACACTCTCTTTGCAAACAAACTCCCCTTCATTATTTATATTTCCATAAAGAATATATTCTGCAAGGTCATCTCCATCAAAATAAAACACTGGTTTTTCATTAGCTTTTATTTCAGGCTCTCGGTAGGTGTATTTTGTTTCAGACCCAATTGGCACGGCTTTGTTTTGAAACGGGTCATAGATCTCTGCTTGACCACCAAGAATATTGGTATCAACAAAAAAGTTGTACTGATGGATAGATGGCTTCGAGATAGATGCTTGAAGACCCACAAGATACGCTTTAAACATAGCGTCTACTATATTTGACACTGATATTGCATCATAACCGATACAAGCGTCATATCCTGGAAGCACTTGATAATCAAAACCTGCCATTTTCGCTTTCGGGTTGAAGTTAGCGTAAAAATAATTCATGTATGCTGGCGTATTGTATTCAAAAAAGAACAGGGGGCATGGCACTAACCCATATGTACTTAACCACCTCCCGTCTTCGCCAGCGACCGCCATCCCACCATATGGCGCCATCACCTCAACAAACGCCTCTTTAAACGGCGCGTAGGCTTTCTTATTTTTTAGGTCTAGTAATGTTGAAGGGTTCTCACCATCGCCTTCATAAAAAGCCGATTTAAACGCAAAATTATATTCTGATTGGGCAATGAGTTGGCCAGAGCGATTTAATAAAAGCGATCTTGTATTACCATTGGTGGGGCCAACAGAATTTAAGTCGAAACGTGCTCTCAATAAAATAATATGTTGCTTTGCCGAAACCAAAGTCTTAGGTTCTAAAAAAACAACGCTTTTAATGGATTCACTTACGCTAAACTTATCAACATTATTTTTTAAACCAGTTTTTAAAGTAGCGCTCTCATATTGCTCCCTAGACATAATCACTAAGCGGTCACCATATTCACTTTTTAGTTGTGATAGTGCTTCGAGGGATGCGTTAACTGTATGAGCTGAAAGCGCGTAGCTTCCTAAGTTGCTAGCATAGGGGTATTCTGCCCCAACAATTTTACCATTTTCGTTGTATTGTGCCCAAACTGGTAAATCGTTTTCTAAGACAAGGCCACGCGCTAAAACATAACCACTTCTTGCTCGATATATATCAAATGCAGTGTAAGCATACGCGGGAACCACCTCAAATATGAAAATGCAAGGTAACAGCAGCCAAAATAGTATTTGCTTAAATCGAGAGAATTTATTCAACAACATTTTTAATCCTTTAAACCTTTTAAGCCGCTAACCATGAAAAGTTAACTTTATTATTTTTATTCACTATCAAAAGCCATACACTCATATCGAAAGGCTGAGTATCACTGTTTAAATCGTTTAAATATTCGATTTAGTATTTAACTAGCACCAGCATTAAAACGTTTTTCTTAACCATTCTAACAATGGGAGCTACTACTCATGCTAAACGAAAAATTTACACTAGGTGTTAAGTCCACTTAAGCTCGTTCAAATTCCCGAACACATTATTTCCATGTTTTCTTTGGCACTTTTTAGCCAATGTTTTTCTTCTGATTTCGTCATCATGCGTTTTTGCCCTGTCGCAACGTTGTAACCTAAAATCCCTTCACGTTTATAACGTTCATATTTTTCTTTGTAACGGTTACAGCGTGCTATGTCTTTTGCTTTTTCTTCAGAACTAACTTTTGGCGTATTTACGCGATTTACATTACTTTTGCTACCGCTAGAAAAATGTTTGTGTATATTAGGGTGAGACTTAGAGCCTGCCGCCAATTTGGCTGCTATTTTTATTTCTTTATGTGCATACTGCGCAGGAGGAATATCACTGAAATGGGTTTTTCCCTCTGCATCCGTCCATTGATAAATTTTCGCTACGCTAGTGAAAGAGACCATTAGTGCCAACGCAAAAACCAGCAATAACGTAAATGTGTTCATATTTGCTTCCTTTCTAAATATGAGGGTATATCAAATTTGTTTCTATTTATGCGTAGTTAGATTAACTATCCAAATAATCCCAAAACGCATCGGTTCAATCACCTTAATTCTGGGTACTAGATAAACTTCTATAACTTAGTTTTCATCGACTCTGACTCCATTGATTCAGTTTAGATAAACATAATCATCATTAGCGTTAATGAGAAATGCTGTTGTACCAAAAACAAAGGGCAAATAATCGCAATTATAAAAAGGTTGAACCATAAGCTCTGAGTATTTTGCGTAGTCTCCAGGTT
>NZ_JBIPJE010000003.1:0-4426 GCF_044005875.1 Pseudoalteromonas sp. XMcav1-K
CGGTGTTTTCGCTTGCTTCTTGCCAGATTTCAATCAATTCTGGTTTAACGAGCCCATGCTCTAAAACGCAGCGTTTAAACTCATCAACAAATAACTGTTTTTGCGCTGCCGCAGGGTTACTTTTATGTTCTGGGATATAATGTTGAATGGCAGTGAACAGCTCGAAAATACGTTTTCGCATTCCCCCTTTAGTGAACCCTTTCCACTTTAGATACGATAATGCTGAAAACCAATGGGGCATAAAGTTGGTTAATCCACTCTTACTTTGATTGTGTTTTTCAGTCAACCATTCGTGAGCAACCGATAAATAACGCATAAAAAAGCCATTAGTTTGCTCTCGGTCAACATGCCAAGGAAAGCGTTCATGGGTTATACCCTCAATTTCAATGCTTTCTTCGCTGTAATGTGTTAATCCATCAACTGAAAGTGTGTAAAAGTCATCAATTAACGTGTCGGATATCGACAGCTCATTTAACATCCACCCGGTGATAAGTCGATACATAAATACATGTCTAAACTCACGTTTCCCGTCTTCCCAAGGGACTTCCTTCATCACGCTAAAGTAATGCTCTTTTTTTAACTCAGGTAAGAAAAATAACTTAGAGACAAAACCAAGGTCATATTCACTGTGTAATGTCCATTCGCCTTTTATAAAATACCGTTTTAGAGAGGCATTTTGCGCTTTTTTACTGCTACCAATAATGGGTAAGAGCTTTTCAAATAAGGCTTCGCGTTCAGCTTTCCATACCGGGTCATTCGTTTTGAATTGTTCTTTATGAAATGAAAATTTTGCCATGTTACCTGCTCTATTGTAATGATTCTAAAATTGCAGCACCAGAACTGACTAACCAGGCAGAAATATCATCCATCTTAGCAAACTTTGCAGAATCAATTTCTTTCTTTTTTAAAGTTGTTTTAATCTCTGTACCTTTATTATTTTCATCTAACTTAGTTAAACGATTTTTTAACTGGTTTTTACTAAAGCTCCATTGGCGCTTACGTTTAGACGTTGCTTTTATATCAAATACTTGAAAACGCCAACGTAGATCAACATTAATGACATCTTTTATCTCAGGAGTTCCTTCTGAGTCCACCGTATAGGTTACATCTTTTTCACCATCCTGCGCTCTTAACTGTGCGGCGCGATCTACAACAACTTCTTTGCTTGCATTACCGCCGCCCCCTTTTTGGCCATAAGTCCACGGGCTGAATGTATGCTTATTACTAAGCGATTTAAGTTCCACCCAAATCTCTTCATCTGACGATAAATTATATGTCAATACAATATCGACTTTTCGCTCATGATTTTCTAACTTGTTCTCTAACCCTGCCTTAGATGTATAAAACCAGACTTTGCGTGTAGCTTCGACAGCTTTAATTTGTGGAAATGCTCCTACCGTTTGAGACTCAAAGTGGTATTGAGCAATCTTGGCTAAGTGATACATACCGCCATGAGCTTGGTTTGTTAAATTGACGCCTTTTGTGAATACAGATTTAAACGCATTACCATAGATACCACGGATACGAGATTGAAGGGTGCTACCTTTTGTTCCTAGTGTTTCATCTGCCATCGATTTTTCAAGGTACCATATAACGCCAACCATGACTTTAGGTGAAATTCTTGCCGACGACTCACCTTTTAAAAAGGTTTTAAAGTTTGTTGCCGCCCTTGCCTGCAATGCTATCGCCATAGTTAAAAATTTGCGGTTACTAACTAATCCCCTTAACTGCTTAAAGTCTGTTTTTTTGATACCTTTTAAAATGGCGCGGATCGCTTTTGAAAGATCTTCTGGTTTGAAATTATCACCTAAGTCTTCAGCTGTTTTCTTCAACTCAACACCGATTTCCTTTTGAATACGTTTCCTCTGTTTTCTTAATGGATTGCTCGCATAAGCATTAGGAACAAGGTCATGCAGTAGTGTCCAACTTGATTGAGGCGTATTTGTATTGGATGCAGTTAGTTCGACATCTGGGATGTCTCCATCCCCTTCCCAACCATCAGCCGGTAAGCTCAAGTATTCCATCCACGCTAACAAGTCATCACTGCTGGCAATGGATTTAACTAGAATGGTTAAGCCTTCCCTTGCCTCTTCATCTAGCGCCATCTCACCCGCAATCAGTAGGAATGGCATTAATGTCCACAAGGTATCATATTTATTATCCATCAACTCATCGGCGACTTTACCCATCACACCACCAATGGATTTTATAAACTTCGGGTTTGATTTGTTCAGCGGTACTAATACTTTATTTAGTACTTTAACAACCGGTAATAACGGTTTAGCAATCGGTATTACAGTTAACACACCTATGGCATTCAGTGTGAGTTCTAATGGGTCAAAGTTATCAGAGCCCGTTGCCGCATAATAAATTTGCATTGCCAACCCTTTACCTTCGTCAATCGGTAACGCAAGGCCAATAGCAAGTTTAATGGCTTCAAATACATAGTCTGTTATATCAAAGTCAAACAAACCTGCATGCGCCACTGAAATGAGTGGAAACGGGGTATAAGCTTGATAATTTGGGTCGTACGGCGGATAACCATCTGGCTTGTTAATATCGACATACAACAAGGCCATTTGCCGGAAATACTCTTTATCAATTACTGATACGAAATACTGGTACCCATCAATGTTAATCCCAATACGTTGCGACTTTGCCGTTTGTCCATCTTGGTTAAACGCACCTGTACTGTGAAGATTTATTTCTTTGCTAAGCTCATTAGGCAAGAAGGTATGACTCATTTCGCCACTTGCATTGGCAAATTGCAGTAATGGTGCACTGCCCCAGTCAAACATTTTAAAGTTGCTCATTGCACCATTAAACTGTTGGCCAATAGTCAGTCCCCTTTGTGTAACTGAGTAAACAAGTTCACCATTAGCAGTAACTGAAGTTCGCTGCCCGTCGACTTCTAACGTTAGTTGGCCATTCTGATATCGACCCGCAACAGTACTCCATTTATTCAATTCGATTGGTGGCGTTGTAACAGACGCTTTTCCTTGAGTTGTATGAAGGTAATATGTCAACGAAGCATCTTCGTTAATTGTTAAGCCTTGTGCACCGCCTTCTAAGTTAAATATTTCACCGCTTGTTGTTGTCGCTTTTAAATCGATTCTAAAACCGACATCTTGCGCTACTTTAAAGCGAGTACTCAACGGCACCACAATACGACTGCTTTCCCATTCCCCTGCTGGGTTTTGAATTGCTTTTGACGAAAATTTAAAACTAGTCCCGATATTGAGTGGATGGTCTTCAGTGACAACTATATGCTTAGCTAGACCAGGATGTAGGTTATTAAATTCAGCAACATCTTGCTCTTCGAGTGCATCCATTGCAAAGCCAGCTATTGGCTGCAAATTGGGTTCTGCCATGGTTCCCAAAATTAACTGCTGGGTGAGCCCTTCAGTACCATTTAGGGTAATATCAGTAATAGCTTGATACGGTAAATTGATTCTAACACTGTCGTCGCGTACGTGATTTATAATGCCATTTTCGACTTCATTTCCCACCACTATAGCACCGGTTGTGCTTGCATAGCGTGGCGTATTTTGCAATTTTTGTGAGACTGCATGTTGTTTTTGTTGCGGTGTTAGGCGAGCAAGATGCATCGCACGCAAATGTTTATTTTCAATTGGTTTGGCTTTAACTGTACTGCCAACTAATACACCAGGAACAAGTCCAACACGCGCCGTTAACTGAACATCATTTAGCTCGTTAAAGCCACTGAATAAAAATGTAGACGCCTTGCCTTCACCATTTGTCATGACACGAGTCCGCGTCAATTTGCCCACGTTACTACCAAAGTTAACATACACGCCCCGCGCTGCCTCTCCGCCCGGAGTAGTTACTTTAGCTGACATTTGGTATTGTTCATTTGCATCCATGCTTGTAGGGTAGTCATCAATTTCGATTACAAGGGGAGCTATGGAAGTTAAATGGGTTACTTTTGCATCTCCAGATTGGACAGTCAGAGTCAACGACTCTTCAGGCGACTCACCTCCTATAATTGTGGCACTGGCTTTGCCTCCTTTTGTCTCATCATCTGATGATGCGATGATGCCTACACCATCTAAACTAAAGTTAATCGCAGTACCATCTGCAACTAGATTTCCATTTTTATCGGTAACGGTAACGTCTACGGTAATTTCACCGTAACCTGAAATAAATGCCTCGCCATCTGCAACTAAGTCAATGGTGTCTGGTACTCCCGGCACAACTTCTATGGCATCCATAATAACGTAATTGTCTTTATCGCCAGCAAAGTACACAAAGGGGGTTGCACTTGTACCAGTGTACGGCGGTAGCTGAATATCTGCGGCAAAAACGCCGTTTTCGGCATTGTTATTATCTAAATTAATAAAGCTGCCTGAACCTTTGGCATCCCATTTAATTTCAACCGGAGTTTTATTCTGACGGTTTGCATAAC
>NZ_JBIPJE010000004.1:0-3547 GCF_044005875.1 Pseudoalteromonas sp. XMcav1-K
TACAAGGCAGAGGCTGCGTGGCATAGTTATTCTATGTGAGCCAGCCGATAACACAGTAGAAAAGCCAATCAAGCGCTGCCGAACGGTTCTTTTGAGCGCACTTTTCTCATTGTTGCCTACATGGATGTAGGTAAGGGGCGAGAGCAGGACGCGGAAGCTTTGCTCGATATTCGCTTAGATTACTAGGCCACACATCGAGCGCCGCGATAAAAGCACGCTCAAACAGAACAAAAATAGAACAGCAAAGATCAACAGACCCTAGTTATTCAGGCTATTTTTCAAATAGTCATGTATAAACTCATTGGCTTCAAAGAAGCTGCGCTCAAGCTCATCAGCGTAATGCGTTAAGGTTACGCTAGCAATGTCTCTTTCTTGATTAACAAGTGTTTCAATCGCTTGTGCTGCATTGGCAACGCTTACTGCACCAATGGTTTGTGCTGTTGATTTTAATTGATGTGCGAGCTTACCTGCTTGCTCTACATCTTCTTGTTTTAACGCACGTGAAATATCAAACGCGAGATCTTGCCCGTGTTTAGCAAACATATCTAAATAATGTTGATGCTGCTGAACATCATTTCCAACATAACTGATTAACTTTTCGATTAAAATAGGTGTAGCGGTGGTTTGTGCTTGTCCCTGCGGAAGCCATTTATCCATTAGCTCTTCAAGTACATTTAGCTCGACTGGTTTAGTAATGTAGTCGTTCATGCCGCCTTCAATGCACTTTTCTCGCTCACCTTTTAGCGCATTAGCAGTAACTGCAACTATGGTAGTCGCAGTTTTTAGGTCTTTACGATACGGAGACTCTTGTCTAATTTTACGCGCTAAATCATAACCAGACATTTTAGGCATATGTAAATCGGTTAATACAAACTCGTATTGGCCGTTTTTCCACATGTCAAAACCTTCTTCACCATTCGAAGCAATATCTACACTGTAACCAAGTAAGTTAAGCTGGTCGCAAATCACTTGTTGGTTCATTAAATTATCTTCAACTAATAATACTTGGCAATGCCCTTTGTTTTGGTGATTCGTTAACGGGCTAATTTGTTTCTTAGTATTAATAACTTTAGGAGATTGAAGCCCAGCAGCAATTAACAATGAGTTAAAAAAGGCTGTTTTACACAGCGGCATTGCCGAAAGGTAAAATAGGTTGTTTAAATTTAGTTTGGCTTCGGTTAAGCGGCCTAAAACAATTGCTTGCTGTTTATGCTCTTCTAAGTTGTAGGCAATTTTACGTAGCAGCTTATTTGCTTCATCCATGTCATGTGTGCCATCAAGCACCCAGATCAGACCCTGTTTAGTTTGCCATTCGGCAAGCTCATCAGATATTTGATTGAACGGTGTTACCTGTGCCCCTAAATAGCTTAGGTAAGATTGTAAGCGCTGCTTATTAATGTCTGTTGGGCTAAAGAGTGCAATTTGACGCTTTTGTAAACGTCCACGGTTACCTTTTTTCGCTTCTGAATCTTTGGTGAAAGGAATGCTCACAATAAATTCACTGCCAAGACCAAGCTCAGAACTAACGCGAATGGTGCCGTACATCAATTCCGTTAAGCTTTTACAAATTGAAAGGCCCAAGCCAGTACCGCCATATTCACGAGTAATGCTCTCTTCAGCTTGGCTAAAGGGTTGGAAAATACGCGCAAGTTGCGTTTTATCCATGCCTTTACCGTTATCGCTAATAATAAAATCGATAGTATCGAAATCATGGCTATTTGAGGCAAGTTTGGCTTCAATAGACACTTGCCCTTGCATATCGCTATTGGTTTGGGTGAATTTAATTGCGTTTGAACACAGGTTATAAATTACTTGGCGCACGCGCACGGCATCACCAAGCACAGATTCTGGAATTTCAGGGTCGATAAATAACGAAAGTTCTAAATCACTCTTGTGTGCAATAGAGCTCATTACTTTTGCAACTTCTTCAACGACATTAACAACGCTAAATGGTTTGTTTTCAACCGTTAGTTTGCCAGCTTCAATTTTAGAAAAGTCTAAAATGTCGTCCAAAATTCCTAACAGCGAAAAAGCAGATTCACGAATAATGCTACTAAGTCTGTGCTGAGAGCCTGTTAAGGTTGTATTGCGTAATAAATCGATGGTGCCAATGACACCATTCATTGGTGTACGTATTTCGTGGCTCATGGTTGCGAGGAACGTTGTTTTAGCTTCGCTTGCACGCTCAGCAACTTTAATTGCTTTTTCTAGTTCTTGGGTGCGCGCAACCACCTGATGCTCAAGGCTAGATTGTAAGTCTTGTAAATCGTTTTCAGCCTTTATATGTAATTGCTCGCTCTTGTTTACCGCATCAAGTAGCAAATTAACGCGCTCAGCAGTGGGGGCAAGACCTAACCCGATATTTGTATCGACGCGAAGTTGATAATCACCTTTTTCAGTAATGACGCTAATTTCTTTATCTAGCTTTTCTGTATTCGAGATGATTTTTCGTGAAAGTGCGGTTGGTAAAAAGGTAAAACAAAAAATGCCGCTTAAAATAGCTAATGCTGTCCAAAGGTATGCTGCGGTTGGCGAAGTAACGGTATTTATGATTTGTGATGGTTTTTTGTATTCGATAACAAGTAAGCCATGGTTCTTTCCTGCAAGGGTTAATTGTTGGCTTACGGTAATGGCGCTATCTGTTTCGATTGCGGCGGTTTTGTTTTCAGGGTTTGAAAAGTTGCCACCAGTTTTACTGATTAGCTGTAACTCGTCACGTTTTAAATTGTAAAGGTAGTAATCAATTCCTTTATCGACGGATTTTAAAGAATGAAGAATTTGAATCGCATTATTAAAACCAAATCGGGTGATGGCATCAACCAATGGTCTATCAACTTTATCTGCAATGGTTTGAATATCGAGTTTGGTGTAGCTGGGGAGTTGTGGTTCGTTAGTTTGTATTTTGGAAAAGCTGTTTATTGCCATATATAACGATGCGGCGAAAATTATAAAAACAATGGCATTAATTGTATGAATAGCTTTTAGCGATAAAAACTTGTTAGTAAGCATTTTAAAACCTTACTCCAGTTATAGGGGCTTCTTTGGATATTATTGTTGCTTTATTTGTACAAGGCCAAAAAATTATGTTTTTGACCCAATTACTAGTACAAAATACCGATAAATCTTACTATTACATACGAATTTAGCAAAGTGAAATCATTTGTAGTGCTTTGTTTGTGTTCAATTTGGCGGATAAGTGTGCAAACGAAAATGAATGTTGAAAAAAGTGTTGACTTGAAGCAGCAAAACCCGTTTAATACGCCGCACGCCCAGACAGGCAGAACGCAAAAGCAAGAAGCGAGTAGCGCTCAAATGTTTAGTAAAATTAGTTTTACGTAATGCCCAAGTAGCTCAGTCGGTAGAGCAATTTGGAATAGCATTGAGAATCCTTTTTAGGTTTTCTAGTTTACCGAATTAAAACGCCCAGATAGCTCAGTCGGTAGAGCAGAGGATTGAAAATCCTCGTGTCGGTGGTTCGATTCCGCCTCTGGGCACCATCTTTTAAAGATGACCAGTTTTAGTGTGCCTGCTTAGCTCAGTTGGTAGA
>NZ_JBIPJE010000005.1:0-2000 GCF_044005875.1 Pseudoalteromonas sp. XMcav1-K
CTACTTGATAGTCTGTATCGTAAGTACCATTTAAGATGTTTACACCACCAAACGTTGTATCACTTGCTACACGGTCTATCTCTGCCGATAATTCAGCAAACTCTTTTTGTAGTGCATCACGGTCTGAGTCTGTGTTTGAACCATTCGCCGATTGAATCGATAAAACACGCATACGTTGCAACATATTTGACGTTTCTTCTAGTGCACCTTCTGCTGTTTGAGCTAGTGAAATACCATCATTCGCGTTACGTGCGCCTTGATTTGCACCATTTACTTGCGATTGTAAACGTGTACCAATTTGAAGACCTGCTGCATCGTCCGCTGCACTGTTAACACGTAAACCTGATGATAAACGCTGAAAAGACGTGCTTAACGCATTTGTCGAATTTGATAATTGACGCTGTGCGTTCAATGATGTGATGTTTGAATTTACATATAAAGCCATGATTCTCGCCCTCTTCTATCTGCGGTATTTACCGCCAAACAACTCGTTTGATTAAGATATCGACACGTCAAAAAGATTCTTTAATCAATTTTTACAAGTAAGCCACTAGAAGAAAAATAACCAACAAATAAACAAAGAGTTACTTTAATAATTTAATCACAAAATGCTTTTAATTTTGAAGCATGATTCGTTCTGATTATTCTAGTTTAGAGGTGTAATTGTTTAGTTTGGGCTCTATGAATACGCTATATGGGAGGGATATTATTCAGTCAAATATTTATAGATCACACCACTCAGTGTGATCTATAAAAAGCATTACGATTACTATTTATTACAGCAATGACAACGCAATTTGCGGCTGCTGGTTAGCCTGCGCTAACATTGAGCTTGAAGCCTGTTGTAATACTTGGTTACGCGCCAATGCCGCACTTTCTGCTGCAAAGTCTGTATCCATGATACGTGACTTAGACGCTGCTACATTTTCTGCTACGTTGTTTAAGTTACGAATAGTCGAACTAAAACGGTTTTGCTTCGCACCAAGATCAGCACGTACACCGTTCACTGTTGACAACGCATCATCTAGTGCACCTATAGCTGTTTGTGCGCCTGCAGCAGTACTGATAGAGTCATCAGAAAGCGCAAGTCCTGTTGAGTTCATATTTGTCGTTACTTTTAACGTAATAGTCTGGTTTGCATCAGCACCAACTTGGAAGTCTGTGTCGTACGTACCATCTAAAATATTTACACCACCAAAGCTCGTATCACTTGCAACACGATCAATCTCAGCAGATAGCTCTGTGAATTCTTTTTGCAGTGCATCACGATCCGAATCAGTGTTTGAACCATTCGCTGACTGAATTGCCAATACACGCATACGTTGCAGCATGTTCGAGGTTTCTTCCAACGCACCTTCTGCTGTTTGCGATAGTGAAATACCATCGTTTGCATTACGTGCACCTTGGTTTAAACCTTGTACTTGCGAGTTTAAACGCGTACCAATTTGCAAACCTGCCGCATCATCTGCCGCACTGTTTACACGTAAACCAGACGATAAACGTTGGAATGATGTTGATAATGCCTCACTCGAACGAGAGAGTTGTCTTTGAGAATTCAAAGACATTATATTTGAGTTAACACTTAAAGCCATGAGAGCCTCCAATAATAATTAACATAGGAACTATCAGTTGCAAGAGAGAGAGTAAGCTACAGATAGTTTTCTGTCCCATCTTCGTTATCGGCGGCCGCCTAAAACCCTTTAGCTTTTTTTAATTTTTTTTAACGAAAAGTAAAAAACGGCCATTTGGCCGTTTTTATATGAGAGGGAGTACTAACTTAATTAACTAGGAGAGAGTGTTAACCAATTAGCGACAATGCGATTTGTGGCTGTTGATTTGCCTGAGCTAACATTGAGCTTGATGCTTGCTGTAACACCTGGTTACGTGCAAGACCTGCACTCTCCGCCGCAAAGTCTGTATCCATTATGCGTGATTTCGACGCCGATACGTTTTCTGAAACATTGTTTAAGTTACGAATAGTCGAACTAAAACGGTTTTGC
>NZ_JBIPJE010000006.1:0-10190 GCF_044005875.1 Pseudoalteromonas sp. XMcav1-K
AAGTAAAAGCATTAAGCAGAATGATAAAAGAAAAATGCTAAACTCTAAAAACTGAAAGCTAATACCTAAACGATGAACGCTGAACACTGTACAATGAACCCTGAACCCTGAACCCTGAACCATGAACCCTGAACCCTGAACCCTGAACCCTGAACCCTGAACCCTGAACCCTAAACCCTTGAGTCTAAGCTATCTCGGCTTCTTCTTGCGGTGAAAAAATCACTGTTGGGTCGATAATAATGCTGTGCTTATTATTCATATTTATCAGTCTCTTCATCATATGACGGGTTTGTGGGTCGATATCAAAACCTACCGAAGTTAATTGCTCTAGTGGTTTAATATCGTCTTTATGAACCGTTGTTTATTATTCTTTGGGCAAGAAAAAAGCTGGAGGAGAAAACCAGCTTTTTGCAGATCAGACAATGGAAAGATGAAAATCAGTATACGCTAAACAGTATAGTAATATTTTCTGTCTTTTGTATAGTTATTTTGCTGTTTTTTTAATCTGATTTGCGCTGGCTAACTAATTGTTGAGTGTTAAACTGGACAACATATAACTATGCGATTATAAAATTGACTGCCTAGTTACACTAAATAAGTCCTGCTAAAAAAGGGAAGCAAATGACAAAAATAATAAAATGGCTTTCATTATTCTTAATTATTGCTGCATTAGTCGCCACTGCAACTGTTTATGGGATACTCACTTTGAGCTTACCTGAGTTATCGGGTAAAACACAAGTTTCTGATATATCAAATAACACTTCTTTGGAACGCGATGCGTTAGGCCACGCTGTGGTCAATGCTAAATCACGAAAAGATGCTGCGTTTACATTAGGCTACGCGCACGGACAAGATCGTTTCTTTCAAATGGACTTACTGCGTCGCAACGCTGCTGGTGAACTTTCGGAATTATTTGGCAAAGCAGCGGTAGGCTTGGATAAAAAAATGCGCTTTCACCAATTTAGAAAGCGAAGTAAAGAAATTCTTAAAAGTCTACCAACAGAGCATACGGAAATTCTCAAACGTTATGCGCAAGGTGTTAATTTGGCGCAAAGCCATACACCTTACTCAAGCTTTGAATATTTATTAACAGGTGCAAGTCGCAAGCCATGGCTACCTGAAGACAGCTTGCTTGTAATTTTCAGTATGTATCTCGATTTACAATCAAAAACGTTTAATCGCGATTTAACTCTTACTTATATTGCTGAACAATTTGGCAGTGAGATGGTTGGCTTCTTAACTCAACCAAGTCAATATCAAGCAGCACTCGATGGCTCAGAGTTTGAATTAGTTGAGTATGCAATTCCATCAATTAATAAATCGCTGTTTACTAATGTAACGCATGAAATTCATGAACCTAAAGATATTGGCAGTAATAACTGGGCTGTGACTGGTAGGTTAACTGAATCTGGTAATGCATTATTAGCAGATGACATGCATTTAGGGCTAGCCGTGCCGATTATTTGGTACCGCACCCAACTTAACTATGTTGAAAACGATAAGAACTATCAAATAACAGGGGTTAGCTTACCAGGAGCACCGGCTGTTGTTGTTGGGACAAATGGTCATGTCGCTTGGGGATTTACAAATGCATATATCGATACAGCAGATTGGATTGCACTGGATGAAACACAAGAGACGAAGACAATTCATGAGCGCATAGTTACGCCAGATAAAGAATATATGTATTCGCTTGAAAAAAGTGAGTTTGGTCCTGTAAAACATATCGCAGGCAAGAAATATGCGCTGAAATGGGTTGCTCATCAAGATTACGCAGTCGACATGGAGTTAATGAACTTAGAGCGCGCAACGAATGTTGAAGAGGCATTATCGATTGCAAAAACGATCGGTATACCGGTACAGAACATGTTAGTCACCGATAGTTTGGGTAATGCAGCATGGCAAGCAACCGGTGCTATTCCTGCGCGCACAACGCCAACTGAAATTGCAATTAAGCCTGAAGTATTTGATACCAATTGGCAATACGATGCAGTAGACGTTCCTTTTATGGTAAATCCAGAGAATAATCGTTTATGGAGCGGAAATAGCAGAGTAGTGAGTGTTGAACAAGATAAGCGTTATGGCAACGGAGGGTACGCTTTAGGTGCTCGTGCTAAACAAATACAGCAGCGCTTATTTGAAAAGGAACAATTTAGTGAACACGACTTTTATCAAATTCAACTTGATAACCAAGCGATATTTTTAAAACCATGGCAAGCGCTATTGCTTAAGGTGCTCAACTTATCGCCTGAAAAGTATGCACAAGATATCAAGTTAGTTGAAAATTGGGGTGAATGCGCATGTGCAGATTCTGTAGGGTACACCTTGGTTAGACGGTATCGCTCGGCATTGATAAATAAGCTGTTCTCCCCAATTGAAACGCAATTAAGAGCAGAAGGGCTAACATTAGCACCAATTAAGAACGATCTCGAACCTGCAGCATGGCAATTAATAAATAGTTTTACCGATCAATGGTTGCCGCCAAGTGTAGCTTCATGGCCAGAATTATTAAGCACGACATATATCAATATGAAAAGCGACTTGCTCAATAAGCACACTGGAAGCGATAGTGGATCTTTAAATCAATTAACATGGGGAGCTGTAAACGAACTTAATATACAGCACCCGTTTAGTGAACAGATCCCACTACTAAGTAAGTTACTTGATATGCCTAAAACACCAGCATTTGGCGATAGTTTTATGCCAGCTGTACAAGGGACTAGTTTTGGCGCATCACAGCGCTTATTTGTGCAACCAGGATTAGAGCAAAAAGCGATTTTAACTCTGCCAGGCGGGCAAAGCGGCCACCCTTTATCGCCTTATTATCGAGCAGGTTACAATGACTATATTGAACAAAAGAATACGCCTTTGTTACCAGGTGAAATAGTGCATCGCATCGACTTTGAGAAAAGGTAAACGTAAAAAAGGGCATCATATGATACCCTTTTAACAATCGCTTCTGCTACAAAGCAATAGTTCTTGGGAATTAGTGTGAGCTTACCTTGATACGTTCAACTAAATCCTTTGATTTATATTCTTCCGAAAGAGCAAAGTCTAATTGTACTAGGTGTTGTTTGTTAGTGTTTTTTGTAGGTGTGTACTTCCACTGTTTTAATGCGCGTTTTGCTTCGCGATCAAATATTCCTTTTGGTTCAGCAGATATAACTTTAACGTTATCTGTTTGACCATCTGCTGTTAAAGTAAACCCTAATACTACCGAGCCTTCAATCCCCTGATCTGCGGCCTGTTTAGGATATACAGGTTCAATGCGTACAATAGGTTGTGCTTCTTCTTTGCTGTATTCTTTAGTGCCTTCGCCGTATTTAGCAAAGGCTACACTAGTGAGCCCTGCAAATAGTACTAAGCTAAGCAATACATTTACAATAACATTGCCTTTTGGCATTTTTTGAATTGTGTTTAAACGTTGTTTCATCGTACTTTTCTCCATGTAGTAACTGTAACTAGAAAGTGAGTTATGGTTGTCAGAAACACATGCAATTAAAGCGCGACAATATGCTATTCGCTGTGTTCTGTTTGCGTGAGCTAATACGGCAGCATCACAGGCAACTTCTTGTTGTTTTCTGTACTGGCTGTAACCGATCCAGCAAAGAGGGTTAAACCAAAATATAAGTAGTAGTGCGATAGCAAATGCATTGCTCCAGTTGTCTTGGCGCGTGTAGTGAACCCATTCATGTTGATAAATAAGTTTTGCTTGCTCGGTATCGTAACTTGCATGAAAGTCACGGGGGATAAAAAGGCGCTGTTTGAGTAAGCCAAAAAGCACAGGACTATTCACTGAGTCGCTATAGTAAACTGGTAAGTGGCTGTTTATTTTATGGCTAAACTGTTTGTTTTTATTAAACTTTTTACCAATTGAAACGTGTTCGTAGATAACAAGGAAAGCCATTAAGCTAAACCCAAGTAGCCAAATCATGCTAACAAAACCATAAATATCCAATGACTTAGATTGCGTTTTTACTGACACCACATAGCGATGCAACTCAGTTTCTAACGATAAACTATTAGAAATGGGTAAGTTATTTAAGATGAGCACAAGTGGAACTAACAGCCACAAGGTATACTGAAACTTAGCGCTTAAAAAACTGTGGAGTAACTTACTACACAGCAATACGCAGACAATGGCTAAGCTTAACGGCCAAAGCTGCTCTATTAGCCAATCAATCATTATTTTTTTCCCATTTATCGATCAAATGCTTTAGCTCATCGATATCTTGCTTACTTAAGTTTTTATTTTTGGCAAAGCCTGTAACCAATGGCGCAATGCGGCCATTGAATAAACGCTCAATCAGGCTTTCACTTTCTTGTACTTGATATGCTTCAATTTCCAACACCGGAGAGTAAATATAACTGCGGCCATTTTTTTCAAAACTAATTGCGCCTTTTTTTACCATTCTACCAAGTAGGGTTTTGACCGTTTTTTCGTGCCAGTCTTTTTCTTTATTAAGTTCATCGACAACCGTTTGCGCGTCGGCTGGGTGAACTCGCCATAGTGCTTGCAGCACTTCAAATTCAGAATTACTAATATCCATAAAGATTACACGTGTAATTAAAACTAACATAAGAATTACAGTTGTAATCAATTTCGTCAAGAATTATTTTTGCTGTTTTTTTAAACCATAAGTTGCTAAAACTCGTAGAAGCATAAAAACCAAAAGGCCTTGTTATGAATAAATTAACGTTACTACTGTTGTTTTTAATGGGTTGTCTAAGCTTGCCAGTTGTTGCTTCAAACGTAGAGTTTAAACTTGAAAAGCTGTCAGATAATTTACACGTGCTATATGGGCAAGGTGGCAATATAGCCATTAGCAGCGGGGAAGATGGTATTTATATTGTAGACGACCAGTTTGCTAAATTAAGTGATGGTATTAAGGCGCAAATTAGCAAGTTACAAGATGGAGCGCCAGAGTTCGTTATTAATACTCACCATCACGGCGATCATACTGGCGGTAATGAGAACTTTGCTAATGCGGGAAGCCATGTAATTGCGCATCACAATGTATACAAGCGCTTAAAAGACAAGTATGGCGAAGGTTCAAAGTACCTACCCGTAATTAGCTTTGGTAAAGATATGACACTGCACTTTAACAACGAGCATGCGCAGCTATGGCATTATCACAATGCACATACCGATGGCGATGCGGTTATTTTCTATGACAAAGCCAACGCAGTACACATGGGGGATATCTTCTTTAATTTAAAAAGTCTACCGTTTGTTGATGTAGATAGTGGGGGCTCGTTAGACGGTGTTATCAATGCGGTAACTGATGTGCTTTCAAAAGTGAATGATAATACTAAAATTATTCCTGGGCATGGTCCGGTAACCTCTAAGCAAGGTTTGCAGTCGTACCTAGCGCTGTTAAAAAATGCTAAACAGCTAATGCTAAATGCTATGGCGGATAGCAAAAGTCTAGAGCAAGTTTTGGCACTCAAACCACTTGCTAGTTTAAATCTCACTTATTCCAATTGGTTGCCCGAAGAACGCGTTACTAAGCTATTTTATTCGAGCCTGAAAAATGAAGCTAAAAGCGATTAAATTTAGTTAAATTGGTTTATTTACCTTTTAAAAGTGTCTAACTCCGTTTGGCATGGCGTTAGACCTAAAATCATTTATTTGCCTAATTAAGGTAATTATTTGTTACTGTTTGTGTCACTTAATACATTGGAGTAACAAGTATGTTGAATGATAAAAATGATTTACCAGATTTAACAATGGCAGTACCAAAGAAGAAAGGGCCAATCGTAGGTGCGATTGTTGGTGTTGTCGGTTTATCACTGATTTATTCAGCGATGTACACAGTTGATGAAGGTCACGTTGGTATTATCAAACGTTTTGGTGAAGCAAAAGAACAAGTAAACCCAGGTCTACATACTAAAATACCGTTTGTTGATGATGTTGAGGTGCTGGAGATCCGTACCCGCAAAAATGTTGAAAAATTAAATGCATCAACACACGAGCAAATGCCGGTGACAGCTGAAGTATCGATCAACTGGACGGTAATGCGCGAACAAGCATTTGAGCTATTCAAAAGTTACGGTGGTTTAAGTCAATTTGAAAACCGAATTCTCGATCCAAAACTGCGCTCTGCGACAAAAGATGCACTGGCGCGATATAAAGCAGAAGAGCTAATTCAGAATCGCTCGCAGGTAATTGCACAGATTGAAGAGCTTTTAGTTGAAGAAATGAAAGAGTACCCAGTAAAACTAGACTCGGCTCAGTTAGAGAATTTAGTGTTACCGCAAAAGTACATTCAATCAATTGAAACCAAACAAACTGAGAAAAACCTAGCGGCGGCAGAAATGCACCGTTTAGAGCGCCAAAAACTTGAAGCTCAGCGTGAAGTAAACACGGCAATGGCGCAACGTGATGCGGCTAAAGCAAAAGCCGATGGTCAAGCATATTCGATTCGCGTAGAAGCAGAAGCACAAGCTGAGGCAATAAAGCTTAAAGGTCTTGCAGAAGCGCAAGCGATTCAAAAGAAAGCTGAAGCAATTAAAGCAAATGCGACACTTGTTGATTATATGCGTGCACAGCAGTGGAACGGTCAAATGCCAACAACCGTAATGGGTGCAGACCAAAGCATTTTATGGTCAATGGATGGTAAAAAGAAATAATAAATAGGAGGGTGTATGGCGAATTGGTCTTGCCCTAAGTGTCAGTGCGAAAGCTATGACACAGATGAAATAGCCACAACGGGTAGTGGCTGGTCAAAAATCTTTGATATGCAAAATAGGAAGTTTACCGCGGTAGTATGTAAAAACTGTACTTACACTGAGTTTTACCGAGGAAAGACAAGCACCTTAGGCAATATTTTTGATTTATTCACTAACTAGCTTTAAATAAAAAAACGCTGCAATTGCAGCGTTTTTTTATTTTGTCTATATGCCACTACGGCTCTTATTCTACCAAGGTAAAACGTTTAAACACTTTTCCGTCGCGCTCTATTTCTTCTACAAACATTTCAATTGGTCTTACCCACAGCGCCTGCTCGCCATAGAGTGGTTTATACAATACAAGCGT
Source organism: Pseudoalteromonas sp. XMcav1-K (assembly GCF_044005875.1). Taxonomy (NCBI): domain Bacteria; kingdom Pseudomonadati; phylum Pseudomonadota; class Gammaproteobacteria; order Alteromonadales; family Pseudoalteromonadaceae; genus Pseudoalteromonas; species Pseudoalteromonas sp. XMcav1-K. The sequence goes on from NZ_JBIPJE010000006.1 coordinate 7,040, forward strand.
TTCTTGTGTTTCGCTATGAGTAACAGTGTCAATGACTTGGTAAAAGTTACCTTTAAAGTGCTGGTATTTTCCTGGTTGTATTTTCATTATAAAAAGCTTGAAACCTCAGTAATGTCTTTTTTAACTAGCGCATGCTCAGGAACCGTTGCGTTTTCGGCTGGGTATCCTGCAATAATTAGCATATAGGGTCGCTCATTATCTTTGTTTCTGCCACAAATATCGGTTAAAAAACTCATGGGTTTTGGGGTATGGGTGAGTGTAACTAAACCGCTATGGTGCAAAGCCTGAATTAGAAACCCAGTGGCAATACCCACACTTTCATGTACATAGTAATTGGTGTTCTTGTCTTCAACATGAATACCGCCTTTCTTCTGGCTAAATATGGCAATTAGCCAAGGGGCATGTTCTAAATAAGGTTTTTGGTCGTCAGTGCCAAGAGGTTTTAGTGCATCGAGCCATTCTTCACCCGCACGCCCTTGATAGAAAGAGCGTTCTAAATCTTCGGCAGCTTCTCTTATTTTCTTTTTAACATCCATGCTGTTGATGGCTACAAAATGCCATGGTTGATGATTTGCACCACTTGGTGCGGTTGCGGCTACTTTTATACAGGTTTCAATTATTTCTTTTGGTACAGGCTTATTTGAAAACGAACGAATAGAATGGCGACGTTTACTGGTATCTAAAAAGGTTTGTGCCCGATTTAACATCTCTTCCTGAGAGTATTCGATAAAGTCTGTGAGTGGTACTGATTGATGATCTTGCATAATTTTTCCTTTTTTATTTTTGTTATATCCTTGGTATCACTTAGGTGCAAATATTTTTAAGTGTTATTGGTGGTCAATGTGAAAAATAGTTAACCATCAATTTGCTTTTACAGATACTTACAGTCACATTAGCTTGCATTCGCTATAGTAAAAAATCTTATAAATCATGGAGTCGACTATGAGAACGATGCTGCTTTTAATATTACTTTCTTTGCTTTCTGCTTGTGTGGTGTTTCCTGTTACAGATAAAGAAGCAACCCGTGTTGCAAAATTGCGCTGTGAGCTTTCTAGTGACAAGAAAACACTAAAAGTGGTTGATGTTGCGAAAGCAACTAATACTTTCTACAGCGTGTCTGGGTTTGTACTGTCTCCCATAATCATTCCGGTATCTGGTCTGTTATCGGGTTCTTATACCTTAGTAAATAATATCTACTTTTATGGCGAGCAAAAAATTAAGTGTGATGATAGTGCTAATGAAAGTCATTAATTAGCAGATTAAAATCGATCACTTTATGATGTTCTTAAAAATCGATTACAGTAATCAAATTAATCTGTTTTATCTTTTTAATTGAATTTCTTAATCTATATATCAAGCCAATCGGAAAGCATTAATTAATTTTTCCGATGACTAATTACATTATAGAGAGAGAAATATTATGAGCACATCGTTAATCAATACAACAATTCAACCTTTCAACGCAATGGCATACCACAATGGTGAGTTTGTTGAAGTTTCTGAAAAAGACGTTTTAGGTAAATGGGCGGTTGTATTCTTTTACCCAGCTGACTTTACCTTTGTGTGCCCAACCGAACTTGGCGACTTAGCGGATCATTACAGCAAGTTACAAGAAATGGGTGTTGAAGTGTACTCAGTATCAACCGATACACACTTTACGCACAAAGCGTGGCACGATACGTCAGACACAATTAAGAAAATCCAGTTCCCAATGATCGGCGACCCAACTGGCCGCATTACACGCAACTTCGGTGTAATGATTGAAGAAGACGGCTTAGCACTACGCGGCACATTTGTAATCAACCCTGAAGGTGAGATTAAAGTTATCGAAACTCACGATTTAGGTATTGGCCGTGATGCAGGCGAACTTGTTCGTAAAATCCAAGCTGCACAGTATGTTGCATCACATGACGGTGAAGTTTGTCCTGCTAAATGGCAGCCAGGTGATGAAACGCTTGCTCCTTCATTAGACCTAGTTGGCAAAATCTAACACCTCTTACCTTGCTGCCTGTTAGAGCAGGCAGCAATTTGGTTTACCGATTAATGTCATTTAAGGAATGATCATCATGAACAGTATTTTAGATAACAATATCAAAACACAATTACAGAGCCATTTTAGCAGTATTGTCGACCCTGTAGAGCTGGTCATTGCCTTAGATGACAGTGATAAATCACAGGAAGTAAAAGCCTTAGCACATGATCTTTTAGCACTAAGTGAGCACTTTTTAATTCGTGAAGACGATTCAATAGTACGCAAACCAATGCTTTCAATTCGTTCACCGAAAAGAGGCACCGAAATTAATTTTGCAGGTGTGCCAATGGGCCACGAATTTACAAGCTTAATTTTGGCACTATTGCATACGGGCGGCGTTGCTACCAAAGCAAGTGAGCTGGAAGTTGAACAAATTAAGGGTTTGCAAAGTACACTTAATTTCGAAGTGTATATTTCACTGAGTTGCCAAACATGCCCAGGAGTCGTACAAGCGCTTAATACAATTGCCGCTTTAAATTCGAATGTTACGGTCACAATGGTCGATGGCGCACTGTTCCAAGGTGAAGTGTCAGAGCGCAACATTTTGGCTGTACCCAGCGTGTATTTAAATGGTGAGTTATTTAGCCAAGGTGCACTTACACTAAGTGACATTATCAATAAGCTAGATGATGGCGCAGCAGAAAAAACAGCCGAGCTGCTGTCACAAAAAGATGAATTCGATGTACTTGTAGTCGGTGGTGGGCCAGCAGGTGCCTCCGCGGCAATTTATGCGGCGCGTAAGGGCTTAAAAACAGGTATTGTAGCTGAGCGCTTTGGTGGCCAAGTGGCAGATACTGTTGGTATTGAAAACTTTATTTCGGTGCAAAAAACTGAAGGCCCTAAGCTGGTGGCTCAGCTTGAAGAGCATGTTAAAGACTACGATGTTGATATTATTACTCAGCAAAAAGCCGTTACCTTGAATAAGTCTGGCAACGTAGAGGTTGCACTAGAAAGTGGTGCAACACTTTCTAGTAAAAGCGTGATTTTGGCAACAGGTGCACGCTGGCGTGAAATGAATGTTCCAGGTGAGCAAGAATATCGTGGTAAGGGTGTTGCATATTGCCCGCACTGTGACGGCCCGCTATTTAAAGGAAAAAAAGTGGCTGTGATTGGCGGTGG
>NZ_JBIPJE010000007.1:0-6249 GCF_044005875.1 Pseudoalteromonas sp. XMcav1-K
ACCATAACCATATTCTCAATATTGTGTAATGTCATGTCACGATCAGTCGACACTAGTTGCAAAGGTACAGTTGCGACCTTCTCGTTCATTATGTCTTCGGTAAATGGTGGTTCGAATAAAAACGCGATATCCACTAAACGGCTAATCACTTGTTTTCTGAGCTCTAATGGCGAATATGTATGGGTATATAAATGAACGTCATCTAGATTTCGGTGAATTTTTTGCAGCCAATCCTGCAGTACAATATCCCAAATTGACATCATTGAACCAACAAACAATTGATAAGCGTTAGGTTGAGCAACGCCGACGTCTTGTTTCAGTTTTTGCCACATAATTAGCATTTCATTGGCATGTTTAACAAGGCGATAGCCTTCGGCGGTAAGCTTTAAACGTTTTTGTGTGCGATCAAATAACTGTACACCGAGCTCTTCTTCCAACTGTTTAATTCGGCTACTAACAGCGGCTTGCGTTAGGTATAAGTTATCGGCTGCGACTCGCACATGTAAGGTTTGGCTCACTTCCAAAAACGTCGTTAAAAGCTCAATTTTCATTCAAAAACACCTTTTCAATAAAATTATTTTATCAACTTGTGATTTTTATTTTGTTTTTCTTTTTAGATATTTTCAACTAATTTTCCTACCATAAATTTGATTGGACAAATAAACGCCAAAATAAGGATGCCAAATTATGAAAATTGCTATTTTATCTCGAAATGAAAACCTATATTCAACCCGCCGCTTAAAAGAAGCGTGTATCGCACGTGGCCATGAGGTTGATGTTATTGACACATTACATTGCTACATGGATATCACCAGTAGTCGCCCTGCGGTGCGTTACCATGGTCAAGAGCTACCAAAATACGATGCGATTATTCCGCGTATTGGCGCATCAGTTACTTTTTATGGCACTGCAGTTGCGCGTCAGTTTGAAATGATGGGTACATTTAACGTGAATGAATCGGTAGCCATTAGCCGCTCTCGCGACAAATTACGTTCATTACAGTTGCTATCGCGTAAAGGCATTGGTCTGCCACGCACAGGATTTGCAAGCAAGCCAGACAACATTAAAGACTTAATTAAAAATGTGGGTGGTGCGCCTTTAGTAATCAAACTTTTAGAAGGTACCCAAGGTATTGGTGTAGTACTCGCTGATACAGCAAAAGCAGCAGAAAGCATTATTGAAGCGTTTATGGGCTTAAAAGCTAATATTCTCGTGCAAGAGTATATAAAAGAAGCTGGCGGTGCTGATATTCGCTGCTTAGTTGTTGGTGGCCGTGTTGTTGCAGCGATGAAACGCCAAGGTGCTGAAGGTGAATTCCGTTCAAACTTACACCGTGGTGGCAGTGCTGAACTTGTAAAATTAACCAAAGAAGAGCGTGCAACTGCGGTTAACGCTGCCAAAGTAATGGGGCTTAACTTCTGCGGTGTAGATTTACTGCGCTCACACAATGGCCCTATGGTAATGGAAGTAAATTCATCTCCAGGCCTTGAAGGCATTGAAAACGCAACGGGATTAGACGTGGCAGGTAAGCTCATTGAGTTTATTGAAAAGACAGCTAAGTCTGGTTCAACAAAAACCAAAGGACAAGGTTAATTAACGTTATTGGAACAGTTATGAACGAATTGATTATTGGCGAACACACAATTATGCCTGGCGAAACAAAAAAAATTGATTTGCCAGTAGCCAAATTGTACACCGATGCTGATGTGCACTTGCCGGTACATATTATTCGCGGTAAGAAAGCGGGCCCAACAATTTTTATCAGCGCCGCGGTGCATGGTGATGAACTGAACGGCATTGAAATCATCCGACGCCTTATCAATTTAAAAGGCTTTAAAATTTCAGCAGGCACCTTAATTGCCGTGCCTATGGTGAATGTATACGGGGTGATCAACCAAAGCCGCTACATGCCTGATAGACGCGACCTGAACCGCAGCTTTCCTGGGTCAGCGAAAGGCTCATTAGCAGCACGTGTCGCTAATATTTTCTTAAAAGAAATTGTTAGCCACTGTGATTACGGTATTGATCTGCATACAGGTGCTATTCACCGCTCAAACCTGCCACAAATTAGGGCACAACTAGCGGATGAAGAAACCTTAGCGCTTGCAAATGCATTTGGTGCACCAGTAATTTTAAATTCGGAAATAATCGATGGTTCATTGCGTGATGCTGCGGTTGATAACGGTACTAAAGTATTGTTATACGAAGCAGGAGAAGCACTGCGATTTGATGAGTTTTCAATTCGCGCCGGCATCAAGGGCATCGTTAATGTACTGCGCCATTTGAAAATGACACCAAAAGGCAGAGCACGGAAAAAAACGGTTAACCAATTTGTCGCCAATAACAGCGGTTGGGTACGTGCAACCAGCAGCGGCATTGTCACCCATTTATTTAACTTGGGTGACCAAGTTAAAAAAGGCCAAGTACTTGCAGAAATCGGAAGCCCGTACGGCGAGATTTTAACGGAAGTACTGGCAAACAAAAGTGGCGTCATTATAGGTAAACAAAATATACCTTTGGTACAAGAAGGCGAAGCCATGTACCACATTGCTTACTTTAAAGAAGATGATGAAGAAATTGCTGAACATATTGGCAGTGTTGAAGAAGAACTTGTGAACCATATTGTAAACAGTGAAGGATTGCTATGAATAACAGAATAATTATCGGCCATGTAGAAAATATTGATCTACCCGATTTAGGCATTACGCAAATGACAGTGCGCGTAGATACAGGCGCACAAACGTCATCGTTGCATGTTGATAATATTCAACGAACTAAATTGGATAAAAAGCCAGCGGTATCGTTTGATATTCACCCTGAAATTCATAACGTAGACAAAACCGTACGCTGTACCGCTATTTTGCATGATATTCGCAAAGTAAAATCATCGAATGGCATGACCGAACAACGCTATGTAATTAAAACGCCTGCGATACTTGGCGAGCATAAATGGAATATTGAAATAACATTGACCGATCGCTCAGATATGACCTATTTAATGTTATTAGGTCGACAAGCGATGGGCGATCACTTTTTCATTGATCCTGCAAACGGCTTTGTCGCCTCGCAAAGTTAACAGTAATACAGCTAGACGTATGCGCCTGTGGCGCTGCGTGCTAGCTGCAGGCAACACAGATTGTAAATTTTCCTGTGCATACTGATTGCTGTAAAATAGCAAAAAACTCCCCCTAACAAGGACTTATTAATGTTAGAACAAGTTAAATATTGGCTCAATTTCCCACTATTTAAATTTAATGAACGTGTTGTCACTCTGATTGAAGTGCTCGCCGTTCCGCTTTGGTTAATCGCCAGTGTTTGGCTTTCCCATGTCATTATAAAAATGATTGGTAAACGCCTAGCTAAGAAAAATAAAGACCCTAACATAGTGCACTTAGTACAGCGCATTTTGTATGTGGTGGCGCTCGCAATTATTTTTATGACAACCCTTTCAATGATCAATGTGCCGATCACTGCATTTGCGTTTCTTTCTGGTGCAATCGCGATTGGTTTTGGTTTTGGTGCACAAAACATTATCAATAACTTTATTAGTGGTTGGATTTTAATGGGCGAAAAGCCAATCCGCATTGGTGATTTTTTAGAGGTCGAAGGCGTAAAGGGTGTGGTTGAAGAAATTAACACCCGCTCAACACGTATTCGCCGTGTTGATGGCGTTCACATGCTGATCCCCAACAGCAAGTTATTAGAAAACACAGTGACTAACTGGACCCTACGCGACAAATTAGTGCGCGGTACAGTAGCTGTAGGTGTTGCCTATGGTACCGATTGTAAAAGTGTCAAACGCATTATGTTAGAAGTTGCCAACGCGCAACCAGAAACACTAAACGAAGATGGCCGGGCACCATTAGTTTTTTTCCAAGACTTTGGCGATAACTCGCTGCTGTTTGAAGTGTATTTTTGGATTAACTCGCAAGTTGAAGGTGGCTTACGATTAGTTGCAAGCAATATTCGATTTGAGTTAGATGAAGCGTTTAAAGCAGCAGGTATTACAATTGCATTCCCGCAACGTGATATTCACCTTGATGGCACACTTAATATTGTTAATAAGTCAGAACCGACTAACAAAGCTGACAGCTAACTTAGGACATAACCATGAAGCATGATTTTATAATTGAAGGTTGGCAACTCAATCACAACGACAGACCTAGTGAAGTCACGTCAGAACAGCAACTAGCAGAGCAAAATTATTGGGTGCACTGCGATCGCTCATCGGCTGAATTTGAACATTGGTTAGAATCCCTTGGTTTTGATGAATCAATTATTGAATCACTGCTTGCCACCGATACAAGACCGCGTTTTCAGCAAATTGATAAGAACAGCTTTTTCCTTATTTTAAGAGGTGTAAACCTAAATACCGGAAAAGAGCCAGACGATATGTTAACTGTGCGTTTGCTTTACACGCCTGAGCGTGTTGTTACGTGTAGCATTCAGCGCTTACGTGCAATTGAAGCGATGGCATCTCAGTTAAAGAAGAATAAAGGACCCGATACCCTTGAATCATTGGTAATTGAGTTATTAAGTCAGCTAAATGCTAAAATTGAATCTGTAATTGAGCCTATTGAGCAATTTATTAACGCCCAAGATAACGATGCGTTTAGCTCAGATGCCATTGCTGAGATAAGCGTTAAACATCGTAAATTACTGCGTTTAAATCGCTTTTTAAAGCCGCAACTGTATGCGCTATCGGCATTAAGTAAAAACAATGTGGCGGCATTTAATGACTATCATGTAGAGCTTGCGACCGAGCTTGATACCTTGTCTCGTATTGTCGACACCATCGATTTCTACATTGCGCAAATCGACGTAATTAACAACCGCATTTCGCAAATTAACAGCGAAGTGATGAACCGCAATACCTACATACTGTCGATCATCGCAGGCATTTTCTTACCACTTGGTTTTTTAACCGGGTTATTCGGTATTAATGTGGGCGGCATGCCTGGCGTTGATAACCCTCATGCCTTTTATTGGTTTTGCGGTGTGTTAACAGGCATAGGTGTTGTTGCATTAGTGATGTTTCGCCGTTGGAAATTCCTATAGCTAATACGCTTAGCTATTTGCGAGTAAATTACAAAGTTCATCTGTCAGCGCCGAATGTGGCGCTGATTTTTTATAGGTCAAATAAACTGGTCGCTTTAACTGTATGGCGCTGTCTATATTAAATAAACGCCCTTCTACTATGTAGGGTTTGACTAGATCACTCGGTAAATACGCAAAACCACCATTGGCCAACATCAAATCTAACGCTATGGTTGCCGCTGAGGTGCGATGGCTAGGTTGCACTTTATGCTGAGCAGCATGCTCTTTAGCAAACGTAATGCCCCAATCAACATAAATATAATTGTCGCATGTTTCACTGAATTCAGCACAACTACCAACCAGCGAAATATCAAAATCACCAACATGGGTATTAATAAAATCACTGTCTTTAATTGGGTCTGTTAAAAAAGCAAGCTGCAAACTTTTATCATCAAGTTTGCGCTGGATTGCCTCTCGCACTGAAATTTCCGTACCGACCACAACCGAATCAAATACCGTGTTCATTTCATTTATACGAGAGCACAAATATGCATCCCATACATTGGGGGTTGCTGCAATATTGAATACCGTTTTTTGCTCACTGGCCAAGCCCACCATGGCTTTTGATTGCGCAATTTGCTCAATCACCAGATGTGCATAAGGCAGTAACGCATTACCCGCAGACGTTAAGCTCAGGTTATTTTTATCGCGAATAAATAACGGCGTGGCATAAAATTCTTCAAGTTGTTTTATGCGTGCACTCACAGCAGCTTGGGTAATGTATAACTGCTCAGATGCTTTGCCAAAATGCCTGTTTTCCGCAACCGCGATAAACGTCTTAAAAACCTTAATATCCATACTTTCACCTAGTAAACCAATTCGCAATAACACTTAATCTCTTAGAGGGGTAAAACCCGCTGCCACTTTATTTAAAATTTACATTAAAAACAAATAGGTAACGCAATTCATTCTATGATATCAACGACGTTTTATTGCCACAAAACAGTGTTATTAATTAGGGTCTGTTGACCTTTCAAGTTCGTTTTTGCAGCAGTTTGATTGGGTTTTATACAAGGCAGAGGCTTCGTGGCATAGTTATTCTATGTGAGCCAGCCGATAACACAGTAGAAAAGCCAATCAAGCGCTGCCGAACGGTTCTTTTGAGCGCACTTTTCTCATTGTTGCTCGATATTCGCTTAGATTACTAGGCCA
>NZ_JBIPJE010000008.1:0-2309 GCF_044005875.1 Pseudoalteromonas sp. XMcav1-K
TATTATAAGTAGAAGGAATACTTTCCGACTCGTGTACTATTACTTCAGGGTGTTCGTTTTCTGAAAGACCAGCACTTAGTGCAATCCCCTTAGTAATACGTTTAATTGCCGCAATTTGTTGATTGCGCACGTCGGGGTTATACGAACGTAAAGTAAGCTGTAGTTTCACTTGGTTCGAAATAATATTGTGTTTTGAACCACCATGAATAGAACCGACCGTAATCACGTTTGGCTCGAGTGGCGATACTTCGCGACTTGCGATGGTTTGCAATGCAAGTACCGTGCGTGAGGCAAGTACCACGGGGTCGATAGTCGTGTGCGGGTAAGCGCCATGACCGCCGCGACCTTTTATAATCACATCAACCGAATCCACATTTGCCAATGCATACCCTGGAGCAATTGCGATTTTACCTGCAGGCGCTGAGGCACTTACATGAAGTCCTACAACATAGTCCGGTTTAGCAAATTTAGTATACAAACCTTCTTTTAACATGGCTTTTGCGCCGCCACCAACTTCTTCAGCAGGTTGCGCAACCATCATCAAGGTACCTTGCCAATCACTTTTGTGTTCAATTAGCTGCTGAGCTGTACCAATAAAACTCGTCATATGAATATCATGACCACAACCATGCATTACACCTACTTTATTACCGCTTTTATCAATGACTGTTACTTTTGATGCGTAATCTTTATTTGTTTCTTCAATAATAGGTAAGCCATCAGTATCTGCTCGCAGCATAACTGTTGGTCCGTTACCATTTTTATAAATACCAACGACGCCAAAGCCACCAACATTTTCAGTAACACTAAAGCCCAATTGCGTTAACTCTTTGGCAAGTCGCTGAGACGTAGCTTTTTCTTGGTATGACAGTTCAGGGTTTTGATGGAGGTGTTTATACAATTCGTTTAAGGCGTTTTGCTGGTTTGTGTTTGGGGTAAATTGACTGGCAGCAAATGCGCTATTACTTATAAGCAGTGCTGATAGGAATGCATATTTCATTTGTTATTCTCTTTCTAAGCATTGTTTTTTAGTTATATTGCCTCCATATTGAAACTAATTGAAGTTAATAATTAATTTTATATGTCGAATATTATTGAATTAACAGCTGAAAGCTTTCAGCAAGTTATCTCAGAAACAGCACCTGAAACACTTATTGCTCTTTATTTTCATACTCAGCAAGCGCCTGAATGCGCTACTATGACGCCATTGCTTGAAGCAAAAGCAGCGCAATACGCTGAGCACTTACTGTTAGCCAAGTTAAATTGCGATGTTGAACAAGCGTTGGCATCTCAACTTGCACAACAAATTGGTCTTCAGGGCATCCCAGCCATTTTACTTTTAAAAGGCGGCGCACCTGTAGACATGTTGCCAGGTCCGCAAACGCAAGAGATGTTAGATGCTGCATTTGAAAAGCATTTACCTAATGCTGAAGATTTACTTGTTACTCAAGCACAACAATTGCTGAGCCAAGGTAATTACTCTGACGCCTATACAAAAGCAAAACAAGCTTATGACATAAATGCACAAAACAGTAAAGTTAAGCTTATTCTTGCAGATATCTGCTTAAACATACAAAAAGTAGATGATGCTGAGGCGTTGTTGTCGACTATTCCAATGGTTGATCAAGATGCCTACTTTAATAACTTAAAGGCTAAAGTTGAGTTAGCGCAAGAAGCTAAGGATTCGCCAGAGATAAAACAGTTAGAAGCTGAAATTGAAAAAGACGAAACTAACTTTGACGCAAAAGTAAAACTAGCAGTGCAATACGATCAGGTTGGTCGCAAAGAAGAAGCGCTAGAAACCTTGTTTAGTGTACTGCAAAAGGATTTAGCGTTTGGTGATGCACGTAAGATGTTTTTAGATGTGATTGCGACATTGCCAGATGGTGATGAGTTAGCAGGGAAATATCGTCGCAAGCTATACAGTATTCTATACTAATACACACCATATAAAGGAGAAGGAGCCACAAGGCTCCTTTTTTATTTCATATTGTTTTAAAAAATCTGACATATAAATTTGCAATCCTGAAACATTGATCGATACTTAAATTCCTCTTTTTGAGTTCAAATGCTCAAAATCGTACGTTTAACGTTCGGTTTTGTAGCCTTAATGTTAAATTTAGAATTAAATCGCTATTTTTTACAAAAAACTCAAAAAAAGGGTTGCGCCCAAATCAAATCACTCTATAATGCGCCTCCACCAACACGGGGAACGACGCAGCATAGCAGCGAATCACGAGTTGGTTGAGTCAAGTAAAACTGAGTTTTGAAACTTTCTTAAAATAAAAAGAAAATAATCAAAATTAAGT
>NZ_JBIPJE010000009.1:0-9674 GCF_044005875.1 Pseudoalteromonas sp. XMcav1-K
TTTTTCGACGAAGAGCGCGCTTCGTGCGATCACATGGATTTAAGCGACGGTATTATCAACGAAGTACAAAATGTTGATTCGTGGGAGCCTGGTTCGTTTGCTCAGCCAGTGTTGTTTCGCAAGTGTAATCAAAGCGATGTGCGTGCGTTATCTAAACTTTATCAACTCGCATTTTCAAGTTATGGCTCGCCAATCGGTGATGAAAACTACATTAAAAACAGTATTGACAGCGGCGTTGACTATTTTTGTGTTGAATACATGAATGCGATTGTTGCCTGTGTGCGTATTGAATATGAGAAAGATGCACCAAATGCAAGGCTTTACGATACCGTTGTATTAAGCCAATTTCGCAATGAAGGTATTGCCTCAGCGCTTATTTTTGAAGCGAGCAAATACCTAAAAAATAACGATGTACAGTTTATTTATTCGGTTTGTCGCGCGTCGTCTTTTGCCATAAATAAGGTATTTGCGCGATTAGGCTTTGAATATGGTGGCAGACTAATCAATAATAACTTAGTCAATAACAAGTTGGTGTCAATGAATGTGTGGTCTCAAAAGCTTTGATATCAGTTTAATTAAACGTAATTAATCTGAGAGGAAGCAAGGAATGAGAACGATATACAAAGATCAATTAGATAAACTAACCAGTTCGCAAAATGAGCGTTTTTTTTCTAGCTCTATCAGTTCGTTGCTACATGAACGCGCTGATGAATTGGATAAAATGCTAATTGATATGTGGCGTGAATGTGGCTTAGTTAATTCGTCTTGCTCACTCAATGCCGTTGGCGGTTATGGCCGTGCAACATTACATCCTTATTCCGATATTGATATTGCGATTATCACGCCAGATGATGCGAGTGAATTTCCCGAAGATAAAGTTAGGCAGTTTGTTACTGGTCTTTGGGATCTAGGATTGGATATTGGCCATTCCGTTCGCAATTTAGCAGAAGCTAAACGTTTCGCTACCGAAGATATTACCATAGCGACTAATTTACTTGATATTCGCTGTTTATATGGCAATAAACAGCATGCAGAGTCGTTACTAAACTTTTTGTACGATGAAACCACACTCAGCGACTTTGACTTTTTTCAGGCAAAGCTCGCAGAGCAACAAGCTCGCCATGAAAAGGCACTCAACACCGCACTCTACCTTGAACCAAACATAAAAACTAATCCCGGTGGTTTACGTGACTTTCAAACCATTATCTGGGTTGCGCGCAAACATTTAAAATTATCAAACGCAGGTTTATTTGAGCATGGCGAACTGTTGCAAGAAGATGAACAGTTTGAGCTAATTGAAGCCCACGACTTTATTTGCCGTATTCGCTGGGCGCTGCACTGTGTGGCTAATCGCCCGCAAGAATTATTATTATTTGAATACCAAGCTGATGTTGCGGAATTTCTAAAGTTTGGTCGTGGAGACAGCGCACAGCAGGCAATCGAACGCATGATGCGGCAGCTATTTCGTGCCATGACCCGATTGCAAGAGCTTAATCAAATTCTCTGTGAGAATGTGAGCCTGTGTATTTCGCGTGATAGCAAACAAGAAGTACTGCAAGTAAATGAAAATTTTGCCATTGTTGATGGCTTGGTCGATGTTAACTCATCAAGTGTGTTTATTGATAAGTCTCAAGTGATCAAGTTATTTGGCTTATTGGCAAATCATCCTAAAGCCAAAGGAATATCGTCTAATACTTTGAAGTTGCTGCGAAAAGTAAGGCATCGCTTATTGGGTGAATTACAAGATTATCAAAGCTGCCGCGAAGAATTTATTCGCCTGTTTGAACAGCCTAAAACGCTGAAAAAAGTGCTGGGTTTAATGCACCGTTACGGGGTTTTAGAAATGTATGCGACGCAATGGGCGCAAACCGAAGGGCGTATGCAGTTTGATATTCATAATGCCTATACGGTTGACGAACATGTCTATAAAACGGTGTCGTATATTTCTGACTTTGCAAATCATCAAGGTGATCACGAAACCTATCATATTGCTTATGGCCGTGTGCAAAATAAATTGGCGTTATCGCTTGCTGCGTTTTGTCATCATTTAGCCGGTTCACAAGATAGTGAAAGTCATAGCACCAGCGCAATTTTGGCAAAAGAGTTTGCCGCATTCCACAATTTAAAAAATGCGTCGGTGGAGTTAATAGAGTGGTTGATTGAAAACCAAGAATTGTTAATTAACACCAGTCGCACCTTAGATATTTACGACCCGCGTACGATTCGCAGCTTAAACAAACAGGTTAAATCGTTAGAGCGCTTAAATGCCCTGTATACGCTTACGGTAGCAGATATTATGGCGACTAATGAAGATGCTTGGAACGACTGGCAAGCCGCCATATTAGAGCAACTTTACTTGGCAAGTCGCGAAGCATTTAAAACCGATGGGCAAAGTATTTTCGAGCAGCGAACAGTGATCCGCGAAAATAAAGCGCAGGCACAAACTATTCTATCTAACAGCGATGTTGCACTGGAGGATGTCACTCAGTTTTGGTCAACCTTGCCTAATAGTTTTTTCACATTTACAAGTGCCAAAGAGCTCTCTGAAATTACTGCCAAAGTTGTTAATGCCAGTCAATTTCCTTTGGTATTTTTAACGCAGAGTGACCAAATTGGGTGTTCAACCTTGGTAGTGTATACGCCTAACAGGCAAAAACTCTTTGTTGATATTTTTAATACGCTCACTCAAGCGAAAGTGAGTGTTAAAGATGCTGAGCTGTTAGAAACAAAAGACGGCAACGTGCTTGAAGTTTTTCGAGTGCTCGATGTAAATGATGAACAGTTAAGTGAAAGCTACCGCATTAAACGGGTTATTAGCCAAATCGAACGTGTTATCGAGTCTGGTCATAAAAGCTGTAAATTACCGGTTGCTAAAAAGATTAAAAGTTTTGACTCAGAGCCAATGGTGGAGTTTATTCCAACACCAAAACGGGACAGAACACTGCTCAAAGTAACGACGCTTAATAACCCTACGTACGTTGATAAAATTTGTTCGGTGTTTCGCAACTTAACCTTGTCTATTCATTCAGCAAAGGTGACTACATTAGGCGAAAGTTTAGAAAGTGTATTTTTGCTATCAGATAGCAATAATGAGTGTTTAAAAGAGGATTTGCGTAGCCAAGTGATCGACGCATTTGGCTACAAATTAAGTTAATTTTTATTTTCGCCTTCAGAACTTACTGTCATCGGGGCAATTTCAAGTACTGGCGCTGCATCAAGGTCAGTTGCATCCATCATGTTAGCGATACGTTGCATTGAAGAAAGCAGCAGGCTTTGTTCCCATTGCTCAAGTGCACAAAAATTTTGAATAAAGTGTTCTTGCAGTGGTTGCGGTGCATCAATTAATGATGTTTTGCCTTTGGTGGTTAAAAACAAACTAACGCGACGTTTATCTTCATTGCTGCGCACACGCTCAATTAAATCACGGGATTCTAAACGGTCTAAGATATTCGTTACAGTGGCGGCACTTAGGTTAATCTCTTTTGCAACTGCACTTGCGGTAATACCTTTAACGCGGGCAATTTCTTGCATAATCAGCAGCTGTGGGCCGGTTAATCCAGACGATTTATTAAGTTGTTTAGAGTGTAAATCAATAGCTCTAATCACTTTACGGATTGACACTAACAGTTCTTCGTATTTTTCCATGGCTAAAGTAGTAACTCGCGTTTTGAACGGGAAATTTAAATTATTGGGTGATGGTATCAAAAATGCCACGTGCAAAACATAGCTTTAAACAGATGGCTGAAAATAACATTGCAATCGCTCATTAAAAAAACACAAATTACGTTTATAGCAGACAGGTTTCCCTTGCTATCTGTATATGAGTTATTTAACTTGAACTTAGGCGTTTAAAACCACCACTCAACAGCAGCGATAAAATCATGATGAAAAGCAGTTTTAATTTTGAAGATATTATTCAGATTTGTGTCGGTGCATTCGCACTTGCAGTGCCGATTTCATTTTCAGAAGAAGCCTGGCAGCTTGCACAGATATTACCGTTTACCAATTTATTGCTGCTTTTGAGTTTATCGTTTCTATTTTTAAGTTTATATACGTTTGAAAGCGTATTTCAACGAAATATCCGTACGCGACGTTTATTGTTTGTGTCGCGTATTATTTTTGCCTATGTCATTACGTTTTTTATTGTGGCGCTAGTACTTTTAAGTATTAATAAATTGCCACTTCTTACAGAACCCCTTGTTGCGCTCAAACGCATTGTGGTGATTTCAATGCCAGCGTCAATGGGCGCGATTATTGTTGATAGTTTCGATAAAGAATAGGCGTTTATAACGACGTTTTCGCTTCGCGTTACAGTTAATTTAACCCTTGATTTAACGTATAAAAACCCGCCTTCAAATTGTATTTGTAAGGCTATCTGCCATACTCAAATGTAAACCTACTGCAAATGTAAGGGATTTCCGTTGAGCACGATGACAGAGCAGTTTTTTCGCGGTGATTACATGCCCCATGGTCACTGTTATTTATGGCAACCTCATATTTTATGGACCCATGTCGTTTCTGATTTACTAATAGCAACCGCCTATTTTTCGATTCCCGTTGCACTCGTTATCTTTATGAAAAAGCGCAATGATATTGGCTATAACAATGTGTTTTTACTGTTCTCATTATTTATTTTATTTTGCGGTATCACTCATTTATTTGGCATTTGGACTATCTGGCAAGGGGTGTATGGCTATCATGGCATGGCAAAAGCGGTGACGGCAGTGGTGTCGATGACCACTGCGTTTTATCTGTACAAACTGTTACCTGAACTACTTAAAGTACCCACTATTTCGCAATACGAAGGCATTAAGTCGGAGTATGGTTATTCCCGCCAAGAAAACAAAAAATTAACGAGTTTACTCGAAGGCCATATTCAAACGAAATGGATGCTGGATTCGCTGCCGCTTAATTTTTTATTGGCAAATGACCAGGGTGATGTGGTGTTTGCGAATGAGTATTTTAAATCAGAGTTTGGCGATATAAATGGCAAGCTCAGTACTTATTTAAAAGCAAATAGCCAAGAATTTGAAACCATTATTCAATCGAGTGGAAAAACCCTTGAGCTTAACGAAAATGCTAGCTTTGTCGGCCAAATCAAAACAGATAAGAAAAACCAAATTGTTGAAATTATTCTGACCAAAAAGGAGTATGCAGGTGAAGTACAGCTGCTCATTACCTTAAAAGATTTAAAAGAAGTGGCGGCATTAAAACAGCAATTAGTTGAATCAAATGCCCTTTTTGCGCGTGCGACCTCAGCCACTAATGATGGTATTTGGGATTGGAATATTCAAACCGGCAAGCAAGTGTGGTCGCCAAAACTATTTGAGTTAATCGGTGTGCCTGAAAACCAAGAGGCGAATTATGAAACTTGGTTTAATCACGTTCACCCCGATTTTCAAGAAATGGTTCAAAGCGCTGTGGATGCGCACTTAGAAAATAAAGAACGTTATGAAGTTGAATATCTAGGTCGTGATGCTAAAGGTGAATACAGTTGGTTTTTAACGCGTGGGGATTCAATTTGTGATAGTACCGGCACTCCAATCACTATGTCGGGTGCACTTAGAAACATCGACGAACAAAAAAAAGCACAGCGTTTACTTGATGAGCGCACACAATTTTTAGATGCCTTATACATGGGCACAAATCATGGCATTTGGGTGGTTGAATACATAGATAACGACTTTAAATTCACTACCTATAATAATACCGCACTTAAATGGACGGGTATTTCGCAACAGCAGATCCTAAATAAACGATTGTCAGAAATCACGTTTTTTCCTGACGAAGTTAAGCAGCATTTGCACGTAAAATATTTAACTTGCGTTGAGCAAGACGCGCCGATCGAATATGTAGAACATATTCCATTTAAAGGTGATGCGCGCTGGTTTAAAACCTCACTTTATCCGGTCAAAAAACCTGGAGATACGTCTAGTACTTATCTTATTGGTAGCGCGGTAGATATTACTTCGGAAAAAGAAGCGCAGCGTCAGCTCGCGGACAGTCATAACTTTTTAGAGAGCTTGTTAGATAGTTCTGTTTGTGGGTTCTATATTTTTAATCTTGAAACGCTACAAAATGAGCGAATTAATAAAACTTATACGGAGTTACTCGGCTATGAGTTAGATGACTTCGCAAATGATATTGATTTGATGGAAAAGTTTCACCCAGATGATCGTGCGGGCATGATCGAACATATGGAACTGATCACCCAATCAACCGGCAATGAAAAGTACTTTTTAGAATACCGTTTTCGCCATAAAAATGGTCATTGGGTATGGTGCTATTCAGTGGATTCCGTATTAGATCGCGATGAGTTTGGTAAGCCCAAACGTATGCTGGGCACATTTGTTGATGTAAGCGACAAAAATGAATTCTTAGGTAAATTAAAAGCATCAAACGAATATTTAGAGCAGTTTGCCTTTATTGCATCACACGATTTACAAGAACCGCTAAGAAAAATATCAGCATTTAGCGAGTCGATTTATCAGCGATTACAAGGTCAATTCAAATCGGACCCAGATAGTGAGTTTGAACTTGAGCGATTGCAGTTAGCTGCTAAGCGGTTAAGTAAAATGATTGAAGATTTACTTAAGCTATCGCGCATTAACACTAATGCTTTATCACTCGAAACCGTGTCATTTAATACGGTTTTAACACCTGTACTTGAAAACCTTGAGTTGAGTATTTTCCGCACCAAAGCAGAAATTGAATGCGACAACCCAGAACAATTAATTACCGTTGATGTGGGGTTATTTGAACAGGTGCTGCAAAACTTAATCGCTAATGCAATTAAGTTTACTAAGCCAGATAGCATACCTGAAATCAATATTCGGTTAACTGAGCGTGAATCGTCAGTTGAAATTATTATTGAAGATAAAGGTATTGGCCTTGATCCAAGCCACGCAAAACGCATTTTTGAACCGTTTAAACGGCTGCATACGCGAGAAAAATATGAGGGCAGTGGTATTGGTCTTGCGATTGTTGCGCAAATAATCAAAGTACATAACGCGCAAATTCGCTGTGAGAGCATTGAGGGATCAGGCACCCAGTTTATTATTAATTTGCCAAGAGAAGTGTAGTAATGCTGAATTTAATTTTAATTGATGATGATCCCGATGAGGCTTACATCATGCGTCAGGCGCTAAAAAAGGTCGATGATGAAAAAACGCTTACGCATTTTGATGATGGTAGAGAGTTCGTTTCATCTATTGACGCTTTTGCAAACACGAATAGCTTAGTGTTACTCGATTTAAATATGCCGCAATGCGGCGGCTTTGATGTACTAAAGTTAATTAAACAAAATAAACACGCGAATAACTTACCGGTCGTGATATATTCTAATTCAAATAGCCCACATGATATTGAGTTGTCTTATCAGTATGGTGCTAATTCCTACGTGCGAAAGCCACAAGGCTTAAATGAAACCATTGAATTCTTAAGCTCGCTGTTGAATTACTGGCAAAGGATCAATAAAACATGAATGATCAACAAAAGTATAAATCTAATCATCTGATTTACTTGCTTGAAGATGACAGCGATGATGCTTACCTGATTAGGAATGCACTAAAGAGTGATAAAATTATTAGTCACTCAATTATGACTTTTGATTCACTGACGAAACTGGTTCAAGCGCTCGAAAACTTTAAGCCTGACCTAATTATTATGGATTTGAACGTCACGGACAGTGATGGTTTTAATACCATGTTAACGGTAAAACACAGCGCACAATCTGTGCCGATTGTGGTGGTCACCGGCGTTGCCGACGAAGCTATGGGCGATCGTCTGATTCAACTTGGGGCGCAAGATTATGTGCCTAAATCAGAGCTTACATCGTCGCTATTGCAGCGCGTAATTCGCTTTTCTAAAGAACGTCATCACCTTTTACAAATACTTGAAAACTCAGCAAATCGTGATGCACTAACCAAATTATATAGCCGTAAAGCACTGGATTTAAAACTTGAAGAGCTGGTTGAACACGCACAGCGTTACGGTGAAATGTTCGCCATTTTATTTATCGATCTGGATAATTTTAAACCTATTAATGATGAGTTTGGCCATGATGCGGGCGACCAGTTGTTGCAACATGTTGCTAATCGCTTAACGCTATTTAGTCGCTCCACAGATTTTGTTGCGCGTTTCGGTGGCGATGAATTTGTTACTTTGCTGCCGCACGTTAAAAGCACTGTTGATGCTGAGCAAGCAAGCCAACAGCAACTTAATGCGATTTGTGATGAGTTTTATATTACTGACGTTGATGGTCAGGCACAAAAGGTCGCACTTTCTGCGAGTATTGGTTTTGCCTTGTATGAGCAAGATGGCTACACCGTTGCTGAGCTTATTAAAGCTGCCGACACCGCGATGTATAAAAATAAACGTAAGCACGATTAATTAAAGTGCTTGCTGATGGGGTTAGAGATGAGATGAAAATAACCGCCAAGGTGACGCTCTACTCATAAAACGCCAGTCTTGGAGGTTAGTTGTTAATTTCCTTGAACGTATTGCTAATTCAATTTAATCGTAATAATCAAAGTGGCTATCGGCAATTTGCTTGTTGAGCCTAGCTTCGTCTTTTAACAATTCTATACGCTGCCAAGGTGATAACCGTTTTTTACGGTGCACTTTCATTGGCGCTGGTTTACCCGATGTGTAGGAGATTTGATATTTAACTTCCAACTCATCATCATAGTCAAAATCAGATACGTCAATATCCATTTTTTACTACCTTCTATCTCATTGCTTCGTGTTTGTTAACAACGATTAAGGTTGATAATACCAGCTAAAAAGCCGCTTTTTTACTTGGCGATAAACTGTAAAAGCTATTGCTTTTTGTAATCGCCAACAGAAATTTTTTCCATAACTTTACAGCGTCAAGGGTGGCGGTTTCATCGCTGTTTAATTCTGCGACAAACATTGCCTCTTCGGCATTTTCTGGCGATAACAGGCCGTTATGCAGGCCATATAAGGTATCACCGTATTTAATCAGCTCTTCTGATTCGCCAATACTGAAATAGCCGCTGCGTGACAAACCATAAGGAAATGTGTCGCTGGCATAAAACGGTATTTTGCCTTGTCGGATTGCCGTTTCCATTAGTCTTCACCTAAACCCACATACGCGAGTAATTCACTGTATGTGGCGAATGTGTCAAATCCTGACCCTTCAAGCTCGGTATTCACACAGTTCAATAAGTTAGTCTCATGCTCGCCGTCATTTTCCGCTAGAATATCTTGGCAATATTCCAAGTAATTTAACGCAATTGAAGGCGGTGCCTTTGTGCTATTTTCAGCGATAACAAACGTCGAGCTAAGTGATACAATCAAACCGAGCGCGACCATTTTAGTGAGTTTCATTGCCAGTCCTCTGGGTTAACTTCTGCGCTAAATTTAGGGCTTGTTAAGCGAAATGAAAAGCAAATAATTATTGTCGATATAACAAAAAATCTTTAAATTATTGGCTGCGGTTTTAATACTAATTTGCTAGGGTCTGTTGATCTTTGCTGTTCTATTTTTGTTCTGTTTGAGCGTGCTTTTATCGCGGCGCTCGATATGTGGCCTAGTAATCTAAGCGAATATCGAGCAACAATGAGAAAAGTGCGCTCAAAAGAACCGTTCGGCAGCGCTTGATTGGCTTTTCTACTGTGTTATCGGCTGGCTCACATAGAATAACTATGCCA
>NZ_JBIPJE010000010.1:0-4863 GCF_044005875.1 Pseudoalteromonas sp. XMcav1-K
TCTTTATTCCGTTGGTCACTCAGTTCAATTAAGTCTAAATTTTGTTACGCTTTAAAAGCGTATGTTAGAACTTAATCTGTACGAGTGCCCACACAGATGATTGCTTAAATTTTTAAAGAACAGTGCAAACAACCTTGTGTTTGCCGCGACGCTTCGTCGCTGTTAGGGCTGCGTATGTTACGCTTTCCTAATTTTTTGTCAACACTTAATTTTGATTATTTTTCTTATATTTTTAAGAAAGTTTCAAAACTCAGTTTTACTTGACTCACCGAACTCGTGATTCGCTGCTATGCTGCGTCGTTCCCCGTGTTGGTGGAGGCGCATTATAGAGAGATCCGGATTTGGATCAACCCCTATTTCAAACTTTTTTTAGTTTTTTGGATCGTTTGGGCGAAATACGTACAAACTGCTCGTTTTTGTACGTTTTCTTCTCAAGAATGCTCTTTAAAGCGAGTTTACTTGTGAATTTTGGGCCTCAGTATTAAATGATTGCTGCGTCACCTCACCCCAATATTCATCATTAATCTTTATTTCAGTGTAGTTTGCATTGAAGCTTGTGATTGCGTTTCGCCAAAATTGCGTTGCCTTGCTTGCACCCGCAATCTGTTTAATCTGCCATGCACCACCATAGTGTTGCCAAATCCAACTCGCGAATTTACGTCCTAATCCTTGCTCTCTTAAACTTGGAACTATGTAAAACTCACACACCTCAAACTGTTTATTAGCAACTTGTTTAATTGCTGCAAAGCCAATTGGCTTACCTTCTAAATAACAGAGCAAACCAAAAACATTATCAACCAGCTCTGTGTCAAGATCGAACAGCCCCATGTGGTTAGGTAATTTACCTGTGATTTTTGAAAACTCAGCTTCATACCCTTGTAACAAGTTTAAATACACACGCATGTTGGTTTGTTCTACTACAACTACTTCCACTGCTATAACTCATTTGACCAATAATTTGTCAATCATCACACAAAACCGCTGTTAAAAAAATATAAATAGTGCTTTACCTCAATCTAACTTGAGCTTTTATAGTCATCCTGCTTTCTCAATTTAAGGAATGATTTTATGCACTCATTTACACGCTACCTTTGTACTTTAAACAAATATTCAGTCTTGATATCAACTTCAGCATTAAAATAAGGAACCACAATGTTTTTGGAACACGTTAATTTAGTTGTTACTGATCTAAATAAGTCACTGACTTTTTATCAAGCTGCTTTTCCACACTGGCAAATTCGCGCAAAAGGAAGTGGTGAGTGGTACGGCAAGCCGCGGCAATGGCTGCACTTTGGCGACGATTCTAATTATATTGCATTAAGCGACCATGGTGAGGGAGAGATAAGAAAACTCTCTGGTCATCAAACAGGACTAGCGCACTTTGCCTATGTTGTGAAAAATTTAGATGCACTCATAATGCGTATGTGTGACGCAGGCTTTTTTGTCGATAAAGGCAGTGAGCACCCTTTTCGTAAAAATGCGTATTTTATTGACCCTGACGGATTTGAAGTGGAGTTTGTCGAGTATTTAAGTGATCTGCCTTCTGAGCGAAATAGCGATTAGCATATACTTGGCCTTCTAATGTGTTATTCCCTAGTTACAGTTAACTGGACTAAGGTCTCAATTAATTTATTAATATCGATGGGTTTTGCAAGATGAGCGTTAAACCCTTCACTTAAATACCTTGTTACATCACTTTCAAGTACGTTTGCGGTTAACGCGACTATTGGGATGGTGTTATTTAGTTGCCGAATATATTTGCAAGCTTGTTCACCATCCATCTCTGGCATTTGAATATCCATAAAAATGATGGCTGGGTTTTCTTGTTGAAACAAGTCGATTGCTTGTTTTCCATTTTCAGCGATTAATAATGTTGCTTTCGCTGGCGCCATAATTGCCTTAAACACAGTTTGATTTACTTTATTATCTTCAGCCAACAAAATGGTTGTGCCATTGAGTGACGGCATCGTTAACTGTGCATCATCTCGTGGTTTTAATACTTCACGACTTTCGTGTATCAATGGAATTGTGAGCTTAAATTGAGAACCTTTATTTAGCTCACTCGTCACTTCAATTTTACCTTTCATTAAGTGAACGAGTTGTGCAACGATTGCAAGCCCTAAACCTGTGCCTCCGAATCGACGTGTTGTCGACGTATCTGCTTGTTCAAACCGTTCGAACAAACGTGTTACTTGGGTATCGCTCATACCAATACCTGAATCTGCTACTTCGACTTTAATACCTCGCTTATACTTTACAACCTTGACGTCAATTTGACCTGAGTCTGTAAACTTAATCGAGTTACTAATTAAGTTGAGTAAGATCTGCTTAATACGTGTCGGGTCACCTTTCCACACACCTGTTACTGAAGAGGTTGAATGTAGTTTCACTACTAATCGTTTTACATCTGCAATACTCTTTTGCTCAGTTACCGTGTCTTTAACCAATTTTTCTAAATCAAATTCGGTAGATTCAATTTCGAGTTTTCCGGCTTCTAACTTAGATATATCGAGAATATCATTAATTATAGTTAGCAGTGTTTTACCTGAAGAAAGCGCACTGTCAGTGAGCTCTTGCTCTTTTGCCGCTTGTTTGGATTTTCTTAGCAATTGCAATGTGGATAAAACAACATTTAACGGGGTACGAATTTCATGGCTCATGTTTGCAATAAATTCGTTCTTTACTTGATCTGCTTTTTTGAGTTGTTCAATTACTGTGGCTAATTGTGCTGTTTTGTCTTTTACCTTACGCTTTAGCTGATCGTTAAAACCCGCAATAATTAAAGTAAACATCACACCAATTGCTGCAATAATAAAACCCACAATAAGTGTAAGCCAACTTAACCAATCCTTTTTGGTATTTTCAAAACTATCGGTACTCTCAAAATGAACCAGCCAATCACGGCCAAACCATGCTAACTGATAAGATTTAGCGAAGTGTAGACTATGGCTCGTATTATGTTGCTGTTCTAAACCTGCAACGTACGGCGAACTAGGCGATTGCTTGTCTGAAATTGAAAAATGATAATAATCTGAAGAGGCATCCTCAAGCATTAGCTTTTCAAGCGACTTATCAACTTCAATCACCACTTCGGCGATACCTAATAGCTTGTCGTCACTATTTCTAAATACCGGAAAGTAAATTACATTGCCTGTTAATTTATCTGATTGTTGCTGTAAGCGAACCGGCGGTGTTGCTTTAATTGCCCGTGCATTTATCGCTTCAAATACGGTATCACCTGCAATTGGGTGACTCGCTAAATCGAGACCAATAGCCAAACTATTAGTAGCGTATGGCGCTGTTAGACTGATTGGAAAAATTTGTGAAAACTGCCTGCTTTCATCGATGATTCTAAGTTTTGATCCTTCTAGCCCTCGTTCAGACTGTTTTTCATACCAAACTTCTAACTCTTCACGCTCTAAACAATCTAACCAAGCAATTGCACGGTAAGGAATACCGCCATTATTAAGAGATGATGCAATTAACTGAAATTCATCAATATTGGGATCAATACCATTACGAAACAAAGTTGCCAAAGCAAACAGGTTAGTTTCGATTTGTCGTTTGAGTATTTGTAATTCGTAAACTTTCTTTTCAGTAATATCTGCGAAAGTTAGGTTTAAATTTTTACGATACACTTCTTTTGAATAAGAAAATGTAAAGCACACGGATATCAGCAATAAGGTACCAGTAACCAATACAACTTTAACGTTACTCACTGGGCTAAAAAGCTTAGATGGAAGTAACATGCCAAATAATGGGAAGAAAAACAGCACGCCAACACTGTCGCCAACCCACCAAGTGAACCAAACAAAATCGACGATGCTAAATGGAATAATGCCCTGTAAGTATAAAGAGCTAGTACCAATTGTTGCAGATACCATACAAGCAAACGGACTGACTAAAACTAGCGCTTTTAACAAGGGTTTTGCTGCATTTAAGCTAAGTGGAAAATCACACAGTTTTTTTAGAAGCAAACAGCTAATGGCAGCCTGCAACAAAGCACCCGCAGCACGAACACTGTTCCACATAAAATCGGAAACAGAAATAGAAAAAATATCGTTTCCTGAACTATAAATATTTGCCAGTAAAGCGCCGACAAAGATTGGTATATATGCCTTACTACCATAGCGCAGTGCGACAATTGCGGCGTACCCAGCAGCTGGCCATACTGCACTCGCAAAACCAGGCTCTATACGAAAGAAAGTACCGAATACACCAAAAGAATAATAACCAAGCATGATGAGTACAAAAATAACTACATCGTTGCGAAGTAATCTTGTAAGAGTAAGCGGCATTCAGTAAGCCTTATTTTGTATAATGAACTGTTTAAACATAGCACAAAAGTTAGTTCATAATACGATTAATCAAATGCTTAAATGTTTCACGTGCTGACTACAGCAACTATATAAAATTATAGCGGGTAACAGATCGCATTAGGCTTTTGAAGCACTAGAGCAATACTTAACTCTTGGGATAGCGAAGCGTTAATTGTGCAACAAGTGCGATATGGGGTAATAAGTAACGCTGAATATTAATGAATAGCGAATGAGGAAGTTCCATTCATTCAACTGCTCTACAAAGTAATATGCTTAAAAGCTAAGTACACTGTTTCTGAACGGCTGTTCAAGGCAAGTTATCGCCAAACGATCGGTAATATAAAATGATGTGAAACGAGAACGTTAAATTAAACAAAGTATCGGTATTTTTGACATAAAAAAACCCGAGCCTAAACTCGGGTTTTTCAATGCTTATGCATTAACTATCAAGAATTAGTCTTCGATAGTTGCTACAACACCAGCACCTACTGTACGGCCACCTTCACGGATCGCGAAACGTAGACCTTCGTCCATCGCGATTGGA
>NZ_JBIPJE010000011.1:0-41701 GCF_044005875.1 Pseudoalteromonas sp. XMcav1-K
AGTAGAAAAGCCAATCAAGCGCTGCCGAACGGTTCTTTTGAGCGCACTTTTCTCATTGTTGCCTATATGGATGTAGGTAAGGGGCGTGAGCAGGACGCGGAAGCTTTGCTCGATATTCGCTTAGATTGCTAGCCCACACACCGAGCGCCGCGATAAAAGCACGCTCAAACATAACGAAAATAGAACAGCGAAGATCAACAGACCCTAGTTGAATAAAATTAAAATAAGGGAAGCGCAATGCTTCCCTTATTTTATGACAATCAATTTGTTATTATTGGCCTTTTGAAATTCCGCTTTATTCTATCTATGGCTAATCCACAACAGCAGCTCTATTCACTCTTAAAAAATTGTCTTAAGAAAGATCAGTTTTTCTTCAAACGTCGCCTCGATGGTGTGAAAAAAATAAATGATGAAGCAAAACAGGTGAAGGTGCTTACCACAATTACAAAAGACATTGAAAAAAGCATCGAGCTGAGGGAGTTACGTTTAAAGCAACTGCCAAAGGTGAGTTATCCAGTAAACCTACCAGTTAGTCAGAAAAAAGACGATATTAAAAAAGCCATTAGCGAAAATCAGGTGGTGATTGTCGCGGGTGAAACCGGTTCAGGTAAAACCACTCAGTTACCTAAAATTTGTTTAGAGCTTGGCCGAGGTGTTGCAGGTTTAATTGGCCACACCCAACCACGCCGATTAGCTGCGCGCAGTGTTGCCGCCCGTGTTGCTGAGGAAATTGGCACTACCATAGGTGATAAAGTGGGTTTTAAAATTCGCTTTAGTGATCAAGTTTCTAACTCAAGCTATTTGAAGCTGATGACTGATGGTGTGTTGCTTGCGGAAATTCAACAAGATAGATTTTTAAACCAGTACGACACCATCATTATCGATGAAGCGCACGAACGCAGTTTAAATATCGACTTTATTTTAGGTTATTTGAAAAACCTGTTACCCAAACGCCCCGATTTAAAACTGATTATCACCTCGGCAACCATCGATCCCGAGCGATTTTCAAAGCATTTTAACAATGCGCCGATTATTGAAGTATCGGGCCGCACTTACCCTGTTGAGGTACGTTACCGTCCGTTAACGGAAATCGACAAAACAGAGATGGAAGCAGAGGGCGATCAACTGCAAGGTATTTTTGATGCGGTTGATGAGCTAATGCAAGCTGGGCCGGGCGATATTCTTATTTTTATGAATGGAGAGCGTGAAATTCGCGATACTGCCGATGCGCTCGCAAAACGCGGCCTTGCAAATACCGAAGTGCTGCCACTTTATGCGCGCCTTTCAAATGCTGAGCAAAATCGTATTTTTGCCTCGCACTCTGGCCGTCGCATTGTATTGTCTACTAACGTTGCAGAAACGTCACTTACGGTTCCGGGCATTCGTTATGTTATCGATCCTGGTACGGCACGCATTAGCCGATACAGCTACCGTACTAAGGTTCAACGTTTACCAATTGAAGCAATTTCGCAGGCCAGTGCCAATCAGCGTAAAGGGCGATGTGGTCGTGTGGCGGAAGGTATTTGTATTCGTCTTTATTCAGAAGAAGACTTTTTGGGCCGCCCTGAATTTACCGACCCTGAAATTCTACGCACAAATTTAGCGTCAGTTATTTTGCAAATGTTGGCACTTGGCTTAGGCGATATTGCGAAATTCCCATTTGTGCAAGCACCAGATAACCGTAATATTACCGATGGTCTTCGCTTACTCGAAGAAATTCAGGCAATTACACCGGTTACACGAAAGAAAGATTATAAGCTGACTAAAGCAGGGCGCGAATTAAGCCGCTTACCAGTTGACCCGCGGCTAGCTAAAATTGTGCACGCAGCGAAAGATTTCGACACCATGTTCGAAGCGATTGTGATTGTGGCGGCGTTATCGATTCAAGATCCACGAGAATTCCCGCAAGACAAAAAAGCCAAAGCACAAGAAAGCCATAGCCGCTTTGCGGACAAAAATTCTGATTTTATCGGCTTTTTAAATTTATGGCGTTATTTAGAAGAGCAACAACAAGCGTTGTCGCGCAGCCAATTTAGAAAGCTTTGCCAAAACGAATTCTTTGCTTATATGCGTGTGCGTGAATGGCAAGATATTGTTTATCAACTGGTATCAACATGCGAAGAAATGGGTTTTAAAATTAACCAAAACCCGAGCGATTACGAAGCAATTCATAAGTCAATTTTGGCAGGTATGCTCAGCCACATTGGTATGAAAGATGAAAATCAGCAATACACAGGGGCGCGTCAAAGTAAGTTCTTTGTATTCCCAGGCTCAGGTCTTTTCAAAAAGTCACCGAAATGGTTAGTGGCCGCAGAGCTCGTTGAAACCAGTAAACTCTTTGCCCGTATTAATGCCAAGATAGATCTTGCATGGGTTGCGCCACTTGCACAGCATTTGGTGAATCGCAGTTACAGTGAACCGCACTGGCAAAAGAAAGCGGGCGCGGTAATGGCGTTTGAACAGCAAACCCTATATGGCTTAACCATTGTGTCACGTAAAAGTGTGCAATTTAATAAAATAGACGCCAAGTTAAGCCGTGAAATTTTTATACGCAGTGCGTTGGTTGAACAACAGCTTGGTCAAAGTGAAAGCTTTTTAAACTTTAATCAAAAGCTGATTGATGAAGTACAAGATCTTGAGCACAAAGCGCGCCGTCGCGATATTTTAGTCGATGAAGAAACCTTGATGGACTTTTACCATCAACGATTGCCAGATAATATCACCAGTCGCGTTGAGTTTAATACTTGGTGGAAGAGTAAAAAGAAAACTGAGCCAAAATACCTGCATATGGATAAAGCGGCGTTAATGCAACATGATGCGGCTCATATTAGTAAAGACAATTACCCTGACGTTTGGCAGCAAGGCAATTTGTTCTTCCCGTTAGAATATCATTTTGAACCGGGGCAAGCATTGGATGGTGTAGTGGTGCAGGTGCCTTTAGCGCTGTTAAACCAAGTGGAAGATACAGGTTTTGATTGGCATATTCCGGCGTTTCGTCATGAGTTAATAACTGCGTTAATCAAATCGTTACCGAAAACAACGCGCCGTAATTTTGTGCCAGCGCCTAATTACGCTGATGCCGTAATGGCGTCGCTTGAGCCAATGCAGGGCAGTTTTATTGAAGCAATCAGTAAGCAGTTATTGCGTATGTCAGGTATTACAATTAAAGCACAAGAATGGGATTATTCTGCGTTGCCAAGTCATTTGAAACTTCAGTTTGCCATTAGAGATGATAAAAATAAATTGCTTGCAAGTGGTTTCGACTTAACTGAGCTTAAAGAAAAACTGAAAGGTAAAGTAAGTGACAATCTTGCCAAAGTGGCTGAAAAAGGCATAGAACAAAGTGACTTAATTGAATGGTCATTTGGTGAATTACCGGCATCTTACGTACAAAAACAAGGTCAGTACGAGGTTAAGGCGTATCCAGCTTTAGTAGATGAAGGAAAATCCACAAGCATTAAATTGTTTGATGCTAAAGACAAAGCAGATAGTGCACACTTAAAAGGCTTACGCCGTTTAGTGTTATTAAACATTCCATCGCCGATTAAGTATTTACAGCAAAAACTGCCAAACAAGGCGAAGTTAGGCCTTTATTTTAATCCGTTTGGTAAAATTAACGAACTGATTGACGATTGTATTGCCGCCGCAGTTGATGACATTTTGGCTACGAGTAGCGCTGTACGCGATGAGCAATCGTTTTCCGAGATTAAAGAAACCATTCGCGGTGAGTTGGGTGATGCAGTTGTTGCTATTGCACTCGATGTTGAAGCGGCACTTAGCCTAGTTAGTGGCTTGAATAAAAAGCTTAAAGGTAAAACTGATCTCACTATGATCTTGGCGCAAGGCGATATTAAAGAACAGTTATCACAGCTTATTTTTAAAGGCTTTGTCACCCGTCACGGCGCCAAGCGCATCAAAGATGTGATCCGCTATTTAAAAGGCATTGAGCGACGATTAGAAAAACTGCCGATTGACCCGCATCAAGATAAACTTAAAATGTTGGATGTGGAAAAAGCACAAAAGCTACTTAGCGATGCACTTGGTAAAGCGCGTTCAAACAGTGAAAAACAGAAACTTGAGGAAGTACGCTGGATGATTGAAGAACTGCGCATTTCAATGTTTGCACAGAATTTAGGTACAGCGTATCCTATCTCGTTGAAGCGCATACAAAATGCAATCAAAGAGAGAAGTGGCGAATAAATATCACAAGTAAATGTAAATTTTTTGTTATTGGAAATCGGCATTTGCTGTGGTAATAATAAACCTGCGACAGGAAGTTTAGGGGAAATCTAATGTTGTATGAAGACAAGCGTAATTTTTTTCGCATGTTAGTAAATGCCGAAGCACAGCTAGTAATTTTAGATTCAGAAGCTGGCCGTAAAATTGATGGTGTATGCCGAGATTTAAGTGCAACGGGAATGGCGATTGAAATCGATGAGCCATTAGAGGTAAGTACGCAAGTAAAAGTACGTATCGATGCCACCAATAACAGTGTGCCGGCACTTGATGCACTAGCAACTGTGGTGCGCTGCAGCGAAATAGAAGATCAAGAATATTTGCTGGGTTTAGAAGTACTGGAAATAAATTAAAAAAGGAGCATGATGCTCCTTTTTTAATGGCAAAATCTACCTGAAATAAAACGAACTTTAAAGGTCAACAGACCCTAGATCTTAGCGTTACTTTATTGAATATAAAGAATTTAGTGTTGACACAACGCACTAAGGGCGGCAACGTAGTTTTGATTTTAGCAAAAAGGATATGTGTATGTGGTCATGGATAATGATAGTACTAGGCCTAGTCGCATCTGGGTATTTTACCGATGTGTATTCTGAATCAAACTTGCAAGCGATAGTGTGCCCGATTATTTTTGTGATACTGATTATTACCACTTTAATTAAAGCATCACTTCTTTCATCTGGTGTTAGTAACTCTAGAAGCGGAACCAATGGAACTAGCTTTAGTGGCGGTGGATTTCTCGGTGGTGATAGTGGTTCAAACGGTGGCGATTGTTCTGGCGGGGGCGGTGACTGTTAAATTTGAAACTTAAAAAGAACTGTCAGATGCAATACCTGAATCTGACAGTTTAAGTCTTTATAGTACCTTACAGATAAGGCCCTTAAGGTAGAATCCTTCAGGGTATTCCCCCGCAATTGGGTGATCTGGTGCTTGATTTAATCGTTCCATAATACGCAGCTCTCGGCCCGCATCTAATGCCGCATCGGCAACCACTTTTTGGAATAAATTCTGTTCCATTAAACCAGAGCATGAGAAGGTTAATAACGTGCCACCTGGTTTTAAAATTTGCATGGCAATCATATTGATGTCTTTATAACCACGGCATGCACCGGTCAATTGTGCTTTGCTGTCTGCAAACTTAGGTGGATCCATTACAATCGTATCAAATTTCACGCCGTTTTCACGATATTCACGCAGTAATTTGAAAACGTCTTGTTTAATAAAGTCTACTTTTGATAGATCAAGGTTGTTATGCTCGACATTGCGTTTGGCAATGGCGAGTGCACTCTCTGATACATCGACATTAGTCACTTTTTCGCAGCCTGCTTTTAATGCGTACAGACTAAATGTGCCTGTATAGCTAAAGCAGTTAAGTACGGTTTTATCTTTAGAGAAACGACTCAGCGCATTACGACTATCGCGTTGGTCTAAGTAAAAACCGGTTTTGTGGCCGCCTAAAATATCCACTTCCAACGCTAAGCCATTTTCCATTATTTTAACCGGCTCGGTTGGTGCACTGCCGTGTAATACGCCAGTAATTGGCTCCAAGCCTTCTTTTTTGCGTACATCAACGTCAGAACGTTCATATACATTGCAACCTGGGAATAATTTAATTAGTGCTTGTACTAATTCGCCTTTATGGCGTTCGGCACCGGCACTTAGTAACTGGCACACTAAGTAGTTATCAAACTTGTCAATGGTGATGCCCGGTAGGCCGTCTGATTCTGCGGCACACAATCTAAAACCGGTTAGCCCGCCTTCTTCAATAACATAATCGCGTAAACTTAGGGCTTGCTTTAATCGGTTATAGAAAAAGTCTGTATCAACAATGGTATTTTCATCAAACGACCAAACACGTGCGCGAATTTGTGATTGCGGACTGTAAGCAGCAATTGCTAAAAATTTACCATCTGCATCGTAAACGCTAACGGTGTCACCTAAGCCCGGGTTGCCCTTAACTTTTTTAATGGCTTTAGAAAAAATCCAAGGGTGTTTGCGCTTTAACGACTTTTCACGCCCTGGTTGAAGATAAATAACCCCAGACATAATGGCTCCGGTTGTTGCAGGTAAAAAAGGTCGTTATTTTAGTTAACCTCGTAGGTGCTTACAAGTAGAATACGCTTTTGCAGTCGGACAATTGCTATGAAGATTCTTATTGCCACAGATATTTTTGGTGGAACCCCATCACATTTGGCACTTTGTGAACGCTTAGCGTCACATCATTCAGTTACGTCTCTTTCACCGTACGAGCATAACCCCCCAGCATTTGCGAATGAATCAGACGCCTATCAGTATTTTTTACAATCAGGTGGTATGGATAACTATCTGTTACGCTTAAAAAGTTTGGAAAATGCGGGTGAAATTGATATAGCCCTTGGTTTCAGTGCTGGCGGCGCGGCAGTTTGGGCGGGACAACACTTGTTGCCGTCACTTAAAAAAGCGATAGCTTTTTACCCGGGGCAGATCCGAAACTATCTAGAAGTGCAGCCTGCGGTGCCTTGGCATATTGTGTTTGCGCAATACGAAGCGCATTTTGACCAAAACCAAATAATTGATGCGTTGTTGCCAAAAACTGCGCTTTCTCTTTATCGCGCGCCATATCGCCATGGCTTTGTAAATCCAGATTCGCAGCAGTTTAATTTCACGGCAAGAGAGCAGGCAATAGCCTGTCTTTTGCAAAGTATTGACGCCGTTGAAGGTGACAGTTTTGCGAATTATTATGAAAAATTTGGCAATACTAGAGTGACCGACTAAGTTTGTTTAAACAGTTGCTATTAAATTGGTGTGGATATGTCAGAGCGAACCTTAAAAGCTATTGTTGCTGGGCGCGTACAAGGGGTTTTTTATCGCGCGTCAGTCAAGCAAGTTGCAGAGCAATTAGGCATTAGTGGCTATGCAAAAAACCTTGCTAATGGTGAAGTAGAAGTTGAAGCCACTGGCCAAGACTTAAAACTCATTAAGTTCACTGAGTTTTTAGAGCAAGGGCCAAGTAAAGCTGAGGTGGAAAAGGTGTCGTGGGATTATATTCAAACAAAACACTTTAATGGCTTTGAGGTACAATAGCGAAAAAATTAGTACCTTTGCAATTCACTGATTATACTTACATTTATAACTAACAAAAGAATGCTCTTACGTATGAAACTACGCTTACTTTATGTTGCCTGCGCGCTTGCTTGCGCCCCTTCGTTTGCTCAATCAACTAAAAGTGATATGGAGGT
Organism: Pseudoalteromonas sp. XMcav1-K; assembly: GCF_044005875.1. Taxonomy (NCBI): domain Bacteria; kingdom Pseudomonadati; phylum Pseudomonadota; class Gammaproteobacteria; order Alteromonadales; family Pseudoalteromonadaceae; genus Pseudoalteromonas; species Pseudoalteromonas sp. XMcav1-K. Next base: position 7,455 of record NZ_JBIPJE010000011.1, read on the forward strand.
GATTGAGGTCTATGCTACAAAACGTGCACAACCGATTAAACAAGTAAGTGTAACCCTGTCGAGAATAGATGGTGAGCAGATTAATGCGGAGCAGTTAAAAGACATCACCGCCATCGGTCATTTAATTCCAAACGTTAAAATCTCCCAAAATGCCGCAGAGGGTACAACGCCCGCTGTAAATATCCGTGGCGTTGGCCTAATTGATTACAACACATCAAATACATCGCCTATTGCGATTTATCAGGATGATGTATCTGTTGGTGCTGCCAATAATCAATTAGTTAACTTATTTGACATCGAAAGCGTCGAGGTGCTGCGCGGACCGCAAGGTACCTTATTTGGACGCAATAGTACCGGTGGGGCAATATTAGTTCGTAATAAGTTACCCGAGCTAAATAATTTAGATGGCTACATAAAAGTAGGGCGAGGTAATCTAAACTTTGGTTTGCTTGAAGGTGTGGCGAATCTTCCGTTGAGTGATTCAATCGCGGCGCGAGTAGCGGTGAGCTCAAAAGAATATGATTATTCTACCAACAATTTACTTCCTGATTCAGAACAAGCGAATATGGTGCAAACCGATTATCGTATTGCTGTTTATGGGCAATGGGATAACTTTGATATGCTGTTCAAAATCAATGGCAATGACTGGGATGGCCGAGTAAATCCAGTTGGCTCTATTGGCATATTTAAAAATCCTGCCGATGGTTCTTTATGCAGTAAAGACGAACTTGGCTCAAATAGCTGCTTTGATGCGTTTGGCTTTAACGATGGCAGTGAGAATTTTTTCGATGTTATGGTGAATAATGAGCAAGAACACGATACGGAAAATATTGGTGCGTCGCTAAAACTTAATTATCAATTTAACGATGTAACTCAGCTCACTAGCATTACCGCATATAACTCCCTTAACCGCGATCACGGCTTCAATTGTGACGGCAGTCCAGCCCAGCTATGTGAAGGCCATTTGGGTACCAAAGATGATGCGTTTAGTCAGGAAATTCGCGTATCGTCAAAGTTCGATGTTGGGCATTTAATGGCGGGCTTGTTTTACTTACATGAAGATATTAAACAAAATAACTTCAATGACATTCTGCGTGACCTACGTGGCGTGCTTGATCCTAGTTTAACGACGACCTTCTTTTATGATAATACCATTAACGTTGAATCTGCAGCCTTGTTTGCCCAGTTTGATTGGCAAGTCAATTCGCAATTTACCGTGGTGCTTGGCACGCGCTATACCGATGAAACGGTTAAATATGAATCCGATAGCGATTTAAACCTTGTGCTCGACCCAAGTGATTTGCTTGGACAAACAATTGATTACTACAGCGTGTCTGGTGATGAAAGCGATGAGCAGCTATCAGGAAAGTTAGCGCTTAATTATCAAACATTAAATGGCACGCAATTTTATTATTCACTTTCCAATGGTTATAAAAGTGGCGGTTACTATGGCGGCTTTATTGCTACCGAAGAGCAGGCAAAGCTAGCTGCATATGGTCCTGAATATTTGATTGCGAATGAATTGGGCCTGCGTACAGAGCTGTTTGATAATGCGTGGAAAATCTCAGCTGCAGCATTCCATTATGATTATCAAGATCAGCAAGTGTTTATGAATCAGGCGAGCGCTACACCTAATGCGCCGCCGTTACAGCTATTAGAAAATGTCGCTTCATCAACAATTTATGGTGTGGAATTTGAAAATACGTGGTTTGTCGGCAGCGATTTAGATATCGTGCTTAATATTGGCTACTTACCTCATGCAGAATTTGACGAATATACCGATCCACTTGGTAATCAGCTTACCGATAACCGTTTACCATTTACATCTGAATGGAATATTTCAAGCAACGTAAATTACCGCATTAATTTTGATAAAAGCGAACTTACGTTTGGCATTGGCAACGATTACCAGTCGGAATATTACTTTGACCAGAACATGAATGAGTTTGCGATGCAGGATGATGTATTGTTATGGCACGCAAACGTATCGTATCGCATTGCAAATTGGCATGTTAATCTGTGGGGTAAAAACTTAACAGATGAAGAGTACAGTCACTTAAAGTTCGACCTGAGCTCATTTTTAGGCATGCTCGAAGATTTTAAAGCCGAAGGCCGTCAATATGGCGTAAATCTGCGTTATCAATTTTAATTCTTGTTCGGAAAGCAGTAGATGATCAGAACACGTGGGATATACTTTTTACTGATATGTTGGTGTTTGCTGAGTCCAATTTTGGCCTCAGCAACTGTTCTGTCTGAAGAACAACTCGGTAGTAATGTATTAACCCACGCGGTACAAATTGATAACTCACAGCCTCTAAGCTTTCCGCTGAGCTTTCAAGAATCCCTAACTTGGCAGCACAAAGCACAAGCCGTAAAACGACCTAATATATTTGGCGATGAAGTGTGGTATGCGCTTTCAATTGATAATCAACTCGCTACTGGTGATTATGTATTTGCGCCGTCAAACTTTATGGCTGATGACATTGAGGTACGAGTTTTTGCCAAAGATGGCGTACAAACCACGTATTCCGGCGCTAATTATCCATTAATTGTGCCATTTCATTTTGCCAATCGTGTTCACTTAAAACAAGGTGAGCAATATATGGTGATTATGCGCATCACCAGTAACTATTTTTACACTGCGCCAAAAGTAACGGTTAGTCACACCTCCAAGTTTGAACAGCAAGCAACTGTAAACTCAACCATAATGCTGCTTTGTTTTGGCATTGGTTTAGCGCTTGGGTTATATAATTTACTGATTTACTTTGTTTCGCGAGAAAAAATGCACTTGTACTATGCATTATTTACCGCGTCGTGGGTATTCGCGTGGAGTCATTTCTTTTTAATTCCACAGCAGCTGTTTAATGTTAATACCGCGTCTGTTCATTGGTTAGGCTTTATTTTACTACCGCTTACCAATGCACTGTTTTTTATTCCGTTTTTACGACTGGATGAACGCTTTCCCCAATTGGCAAAAGTCGCTTTATGGATTGGTTATGGCGCGCTCGCCGGCATTCCCATAAGTTTGTTTATGCCGGGGTTCGGCTTTATCTGGGCCACGCTCGTTACCGGAACCATGATGGTGATTGGCATGGCGTCTGGTTTACTTAGTTGGCAACATGGTTTTAAACCAGCCCGTTATTTTATTTTGGCTTACATTGCTATGCTGCTGCCGAATATGGTGGGCAATTTAAATAACTTGGGGTTATTGGGCGATGTTAACGCAAACTTTTACTTGTACGGCTTAATTGGCACCACGTTAGATGCCTTGTTATTGGCGTTTGCGGTGGCTGATAAATTGCGTTTAATCAATCAGCAAAATATCGATTTAAGTCAAAACCTAGAACTAAAAGTACGTGAACGTACCATCGCCCTTGAAGTATTGACTGATGAGCTTAAAGACGCAAATCAGGCAAAATCACGCTTCTTAGCCAATATGAGTCATGAAATTCGTACGCCGATGACCTCTATTTTAGGCTATGTGGATACCTTAAACAGCGATAACACGTTAACGCAAAACGAGCAGCGTCATGCGCTTAAAGTCATCCAAAAGAACAGCCGACACTTACTAAGTCTAATTAATGACATTCTGGATGTATCTAAGATTGAAGCAAACAAACTTACCATTGAGCAAGTACCAACGAATATCTTCCAGCTACTTTCCGAGGTAGGTTCAATTTTGGGGCGCCAAGTGCGCGATAAAGGCCTTGAATTTAATATTGATTACCATTTTCCGCTGCCTAATACCATCATGTCAGATCCCGTTAGGTTGCGCCAAATTTTACTTAATCTAGCCAGTAACTCAGTTAAATTTACCAAAAAAGGCAGTGTCAGTATTAAGGTTGAAATGGAAGAGGACGACCTGAAAATTACCATTGTCGATACAGGCATTGGCATGGATGAACAAGCCGTTAAAAAGTTGTTTACGCCATTTCATCAGGGCGATATATCGACCACACGGCAATATGGTGGCACTGGTTTAGGTTTACATATTTCCAAAAACTTAATTGAGCGCTTGGGTGGTTTAATAAACGTCTCGAGCAAACCAGGCAAAGGATCAAAATTTAGTTTTACACTGCCATGTTATACAACCACAGAAACCAAGTGGCTTGATTCATACCAAGTTACTCAAGAAGCGAATACCAAGAAAAAACAATCTGGCGAGGTTAAAAAACTCGAAGGCAGTATTTTGCTGGCAGAAGACCACCCAGATAATCGCCTGTTTATATCCCGAATGCTTGAGAATTTAGGATTTCAGGTTATGTGTGTTGAAAATGGTGCTCTGGCAGTTGATGCCACCTTCACCGATGAGTTTGATATTATTTTGTTAGATATTCAAATGCCAGTGATGGATGGTATTGAAGCCCATGAATTAATGCGCTCAACCGGTGTATCGTGCCCGATTTTGGCGCTTACTGCTAATGCTATGACAGATGAAATTAAACACTATTTATCAGTAGGTTTTGATGATCATATTGCCAAACCCATTGATCAAACCGAGTTTTATGAAAAACTGAGCAAGTATACTGGTATACCAATTGAAGTCGCGGCCATTCCAGAGCAAGACTTAAAAATTATGCGTTTGCAATTTATTAATAACTTAATGGAACAAAAAGCCCTCGCTGAGCACCTATTTTGTTTAGGTGATAATAAAGAGTTGGCTAAACTGTGCCATGCAATTTATGGCGCAGCAGGGATGTTTGGCTTTGATGAGTTGGGTCAAATGGCTAAAGGCTTAGAAGGCGCCTTGAAATCACAATCACAAAAAGATATTAGCTCATCGTATCAATCATTTATGCGCTCGATTAAACAGGTGAGTTAAGTTTCCCGATTTATGCTTAACCCGTTTAGCTTTAATTTAGGTATGTAATGACCGTTTAAAGCGCTTTGCCTATTAAATTGTTGAGATACAAAAAAACCGCCAGTGGGCGGTTTTTTTAAGTGTGTATTTTCTACCAATTTACTTGAATAGCTGTTCATGCTAGCGGGTATATATTTTGCTAACAGCGTCTGAATTTACCCTGCGCCATTTCTGAACACACTCTCAACAGAATTGCTATTACATTACACGCATACCCGGCTCTGAACCGTCATCTGGGTTTAAGATGTAAATCTCTTTACCGCCAGGACCTGCAGCAAGCACCATACCTTCAGACATACCAAAGCGCATCTTACGTGGTTTTAGGTTTGCAACCATAACTGTAAGCTTACCCTCAATATCTTCTGGTTGATAAGCTGACTTAATGCCTGCAAACACTTGGCGTGTTTCACCACCTAAATCAAGTGTAAGCTTTAATAACTTATCAGCGCCTTCGACGTGCTCTGCTTTTGCAATTTTAGCAACGCGTAGGTCAACCTTTGCAAAGTCGTTAAACTCAATTTCGTCAGCAATTGGCTCTTTTGCCAGTGGGCTATTTGGGTCAATTGCCGGTTTTGCTGGTGCAAGGCTTTCTTTTGATTCTTCAAGCATAGCGTTAACTTTATCCATTTCTACACGCTGCATAAGCGCTTTAAACTTACTAATTTCATGACCAGTTAGTGCTGTATTAATGCTCTGCCATGTCAGTTCTGTGTTCAAGAACGTTTCTACTTGCTCGGCCATTGCTGGAAGCACAGGCTTTAAGTAAGTCATTAATAATTTGAATAAGTTAATACCCATTGAACACACAAGGTGCGCTTCGTTTTGGGTTTCTTCGTTCTTAATTAACACCCACGGTGCTTTAGCATCAATATATTGGTTTGCTTTATCCGCTAACGCCATAATCTCACGAATGGCACGGCTGTACTCGCGGTTTTCAAATGAGGCTGCAATGCTTTCTTGTGCGTTTACAAACTCAGCAAGTAATTCAGGCTCTGCAATATCAGTGCTTAACTTGCCATCAAATTTCTTGGTGATAAAGCCAGCGCAACGGCTCGCAATATTCACTACTTTACCGACCAAGTCAGAGTTAACGCGCTGAGCAAAATCTTCAAGGTTTAAATCTAAATCAGTAATACCCGAATTTAGCTTCGCCGCGAAGTAGTAACGTAAGTACTCAGGGTTGTTAATGTGATCTAGGTATGTGCGCGCTTTAATAAAGGTGCCTTTTGATTTAGACATTTTAGCGCCATTTACCGTTACAAAACCGTGAGCAAATACATTATTTGGCTTTCTAAAACCAGCACCTTCTAACATTGCTGGCCAAAACAGGCTGTGGAAATAGACAATGTCTTTACCAATAAAGTGATATAGCTCAGCATCCGAATCGGTTGACCAAAATGCGTCGAACTCTAGACCAGATTTATCGCATAAGTTTTTAAAGCTTGCCATGTAACCAATTGGCGCATCTAACCATACGTAGAAGTATTTACCTGGTGCACCAGGAATTTCGAATCCAAAATATGGTGCATCACGGCTGATATCCCACTGCTGTAGGCCGTCTTCAAACCACTCGTTTAGTTTGTTTGCCATTTCGCCTTGAATTGCGCCTGAGGTTAACCACGATTTCAACATGTCTTCAAATGCTGGTAAATCGAAGAAGTAATGCTCAGAATCCTTTAATACTGGTGTTGAACCAGACATCACAGATTTTGGTGCTTCCAGCTCAGTCGGGCTGTAAGTTGCGCCACATGCGTCACAGCTGTCGCCATTTTGGTCTTCTGCTTTACAGCGAGGGCACGTGCCTGTTACGAAACGATCTGGTAAGAAAATACCTTTTTCTTCGTCAAATAGCTGAGAAATAGTACGTTTTTTAATATAGCCGCCATCATTTAGACGGTTATAAATTAACTCAGAAAACTGCTTATTTTCCTCTGAGTGAGTGCTGTGGTAATTATCAAATTTAATATGAAAGTCAGCAAAGTCGCGCTGGCGCTCAACACTTACATTCGCCACCATTTCTTCTGGTGTAATACCTTGTTTTTGCGCGTTTAGCATAATCGGCGTACCGTGCGCGTCATCGGCACATACATAATACGTTTCGTGACCACGTAATTTCTGGAAGCGCGACCAGATATCCGTTTGAATGTACTCAAGTAAATGGCCTAGGTGAGTCGGGCCATTTGCATAAGGCAATGCACTTGTAATTAAGATTTTTCTTTGCGACATATCGTTTACCGTAAACTAGTGTGGTGACAACACCATTAAAATACCCAACGGGTAACACCTAACTTGTGAAAGCGAATATTAAACAGTACAACAAGCTAAGTTTAAAACTGGAGTTAAGGTCAGGAATATTACATAATTCCAGCGCGTATTTCATTAGCCAAATGAAGATTTACATGTTTAATATTAAAAATCTTTTCCGAGGGTCCAAAGCAGCCGAAAAAGCGCTGAAAAAACCACAAAATTCCGACTTATTTGAGCAAATAAACAGTTTGCTCGGCGATTATCGCTCGGACGTCTTTCCTGTGGGGTTACAACAAGCGTGTAGTTTAGTCTCGGTGGATGATGTTGACGGTGTTAAAGTTGCTCTAACGCTTCATTTTGCTGCCACGACAGAGCAGCCTGCAATCGCCGCGTTTCTTTCAGAACAACTGCAAAAACCGGTGCACGTGAGTGTGCAGGTGCAATTGCTCGAGCCTTTTCGCCATAGCACGATTAAACATATTATCTTAGTTGCCAGTGGCAAAGGTGGTGTCGGTAAATCAACCAGTGCCGTTAATTTGGCTCATGCGTTGAAGCAAAATGGTGCAGCCGTCGGGGTGCTAGATGCCGATATTTATGGCCCATCTATTCCGTTATTACTGGGGCTCGAAGATGCTAAACCTCAAGCAAAAGATGACAATACCCTGTTGCCGATAATGAAAGATGGACTGGCGGCTCAGTCTATTGGCTTTTTGCTAGGCAAAGAGGATGCCACAGTGTGGCGGGGTCCTATGGCATCCACAGCGCTGATGCAGCTACTAAACGAAACCGCGTGGCCTGAGCTTGATTATTTAATTGTGGATATGCCTCCTGGTACGGGAGATATTCAGCTCACTATGTCGCAAAAAATTCCAGCAAGTGGCGCTGTGATTGTTACAACACCACAAGATTTAGCGCTTGCCGATGCCAATAAGGGCATCGACATGTTTAATAAAGTAAAAGTGCCAATTTTAGGTTTACTTGAAAATATGAGTTACTTTCACTGTCAACATTGTAATGGTATCAACCACGTATTTGGTGAAGACGGTGGTAAAGCACTTGCCCAGCGTATTGATGTACCATTACTTGGCCAAGTGCCGCTGGCCCATGCCATTCGCGAAAGTGGCGAAGCAGGTGAGTTTATTTCACATAATGCTGACAAGGCGCTCGTTGCCATTTATAATCGAGCGGCAAAACTTATTGCTAGTCATTTGTTTTATCAAGGAAGTGGCAGCAATCCCGTCGAAATTATTATAACGGACGATTAACTATGCGATTATGCGATACCCATATAAAAGAGTATCTAAACGCGGGTAAAATTAGCATTGATCCTGCACCAAAAGATGACATGATTTCCGGTGTGACGGTCGATTTACGATTAGGCAACAAATTTCGTGTATTTCAGGATCATAAAGCACCCTATGTTGATTTAAGTGGTCCAAAAGAGTTGGTGTCTGCGGCAATGGAATCGATTATGAGCGATGAAATTGTGCTAGAAGAGGGAGAAGCATTCTTCCTACACCCGGGTGAACTTGCCCTTGCTATCACGTATGAAAGTGTCACTTTGCCTGACGATATCGTAGGTTGGTTAGATGGCCGTTCGTCGCTTGCGCGTTTAGGCTTAATGGTTCATGTAACCGCTCACCGAATTGATCCAGGTTGGTCAGGTAATATCGTGCTTGAGTTTTATAACTCAGGCAAATTGCCATTAGCCCTTCGCCCGTATATGAAAATAGGGGCGCTTAGCTTTGAAACCATGTCTGGTCCGGCAGAGAACCCTTATAACCGCCGTAAAGACGCAAAATACAAAGGCCAATCTGGCGCTGTGGCTAGTCGTATTAGTGACGACAGCCAGTCTTAATCGTTTTGTTTGTAGCGTGCTCGCACTTCTGCGGGCATGTGCTTAAATTGATTCTCCATCATTGCCTCTAATGCCGCGTAGGCGGGTTCCATCGGTAGTTTTTCCGTTAAGTTTAGAGCGTAAGCAATCGCCTCTAAGCTCGATAAGCTATCCATACGGTTGGCTTTACGAATATGATACCGATTTTCAGGTAGCTTGCTAAAACTCACCTGTTTAAACTGACTCAAAATATCCAGACTAAAAAACAGTTTATTCGCTTTTTTCCAGGTACCATCAAGCACGATTAAATGGGTAAGGTGTGACGCGGTATTGTTGTCTTCTAGTGGCACAGCATTTTCTGTTGGGTACAAAAGGGCACTGGAATTTTGTGGCAGTTCGTTGAGTGCGTCAAAGTCTTCAGGTTTTTCACCTACTAAAACCGTTATATTTGAATAAATCAACTCGGCCAATCGCACTGTATTCTTTGCGTTTTTCTCTTCGCCTTTGTGTTGCAATACAATGATGTTGATGCAATTAGAAAGGGTTTTAACGTGTGCACATATGCAATCAGTTTTAACAAAGTGACATGTATTACAAGTGGGGCGGGCCATAGGTGTGTAGTTTCGTCGCTAAAATGAGTAGTTTAATAGTCCGTGTTACTTCATTCAAGCACGCCGATTGATGCGTTAAATAAAAACTAAATATTGTGCTAAATATAGGAACTAACAGTTAATTTTTAAATCGGAATAGAAAAGTGGCGCATCTTGGTTTAATGTTAAAGTAAGTTAAATACTTTAATAGCTTACTATGAGTGAAATAGACGTAAACATTAATTCAGATGCACTGTTTGCTATGCAAGATCTGCTGCAAGATCAATTCTTACCTACCTTAGAATTCTGCCTGACAGAATTTGACCGCCTTTATCAAGATCTTGAAAACGATTTTGATAGTAATTTAACCGAGGCAACGCGACATGCCCATAGTTTAAAATCAAATGCGGCGCAATTTGGTGCAGACTCGCTTGCGCAAATCGCGAGACAACTCGAACACGCGCTTAACGAGTCAAATATGGCCCTAGCCAGCGAATTAAAAACGACTTTGCCCGCGCATATTTCTGCTACTAAAGACGCAATAAATAGACTGGTTTAATTATTTTATTCCATTAGTGTGTTTATCCTTTCGCTTTTAATGCAAATGCGATAGCCTGTGGCTTGAGCACGCGTTAGCTTTCAATTGATATATGCTTTTATCGGACTTATGTAACGACATAAGTCCGTTGCGCGTTTGGTTGTTATAAAAATAGAGCGTTTAAGGTAAACGCAAAAATTTGTATTTGGGGACGTTTGGCAGTGTTTAAAAAAAGCGATAAGTTACAAGGGGTTTGTTACGACATTCGTGGGCCAGTTTTAAAAATGGCACGCGAAATGGAAGATCAAGGGGAACAGGTATTAAAGTTAAATATTGGTAACCCCGCCGCCTTTGGCTTTGACATGCCAGAAGATATGTTAAAAGACATTATTCGAAATATGAGCGCTGCACAGGGTTATTGTGACTCAAAAGGCTTATATTCGGCCCGCGTTTCTATTTATCAATACTACCAAAATAAACAGTTTTCTAACTTATCAATCGATAATATTTTCATTGGTAATGGCGTTAGTGAGCTTATTCAAATGGCGACTCAAGCTTTGCTTAACAGCCAAGATGAAGTGCTGATCCCGGCGCCTGATTATCCACTTTGGACCGCATCGGTTAAGCTGGCTGGTGGTAACCCAGTGCACTATTTGTGTGATGAAGAGCAAGATTGGTTTCCAGATATAAATGATATTAAAAGTAAAATTACGTCAAATACCAAAGCAATAGTGTTGATTAACCCAAATAACCCTACGGGCGCTGTTTACGATAAAGCATTGCTTAATGACCTGTTAGGTTTAGCGAGAGAGCACAATTTACTGGTATTTAGTGACGAGATTTACGAAAAAATCATCTACGACAATACGCCATACACGTCGATTGCAAGCCTGTGTGACGATGTACCAATTATTACCTTTAATGGGTTAGCAAAAACCTATCGCGCAGCGGGCCTGCGCATGGGTTGGATGGTACTCAGTGGCAAAGTTTCATTGTTAGATGAGTATATGCAAGGGCTCGAAATGCTTGCATCAATGCGTTTGTGTGCAAACGTACCTGCACAATATGCCATTCAACAAGCATTAGGTGGTGTGCAATCAATCGACGATCTGATTTTGCCAGGCGGCAGATTGTATCAGCAGCGTAATATGACATATGAAGGCTTAAACGCCATTGATGGTGTTTCGTGTGTAAAACCAAAGGGCGCACTGTATGCGTTTGCTAAGTTTGATCGTAAGCGCTTTAATGTCGATGACGATGAAAAGCTGATTTTAGACTTACTTAAGCAAGAGCGCACTTTATTAGTGCATGGACGTGCGTTTAATTGGCCGGATCCAGATCACTTTAGGCTTGTGTTTTTGCCGCATCCAGACCAATTAACTCCTGCGATAGAGGGAATACAGCGCTTCTTTGCTAATTACCAGCAGCGCTAATATTGCTGACATACTGAGGATAAATTGTATCGAGTTGGTCAACTAAACTTGGCCAACCTGCCACATTTGAGTTTATCAGTAGTTTTTCAAGCAATTCTTTAGAGTGAATATTGCTGTAATATTGCGCGCGGCTGATATGACTAATATGCCACGGCTCCTTTGCAACGCCCCCATTAAATTGCCTATAAGGTAAAAAAAATCCATACGTTTCAGCGTGTTGTTCAAGCCACTTTGCAAGTTCAAAAAACGGTCCACCCGACGCATACTCTTGTTGGCTAAGCGCCAATTGATAATCATCATCTACCTTATTTGCGTCAAACACGTCTAAATCGGTGCCAAAGTGATGTCGACTTGCCCCAGGAATCGCACTAAACACCATGATTGCTTGGCATTTGTCTTGTTCGTTTAAGTGAGTTAAATCGACCGGCTGGTCGTTGATATCAAACACAGGTCTGATTTGGTTAAACTTATTGTTCCAAATAAGGCTCTGCCTTTCAAAATCACGAAAGCTAGAGGCAAGAGAAAGAGTAATATTGCATTTGCTTGCTGCAACTTGCATTTGCTTAAGGTCGCGTACAATCGATTCCTCAACTAAGCGACCGTGATAATCGCATAAATGCGCTTGTGTAAGACCAAGCGCAGCCTGTTCATCTAGGTTAAACATTTAACTAAAATGGCCTCATACACATCAGCAAGGATCTCAAGGTCGCGTGCGTTTACACATTCATTAACTTTATGAATGGTTGCATTTATAGGACCCAGTTCAACCACTTGTGCGCCTGTTTGTGCAATAAAACGCCCGTCAGATGTACCACCTGTGGTTTCAACCGATGTATCAATATGCTGTACATCTTTAATGGCTGCTACGGTTGCTTCAAGTAGTGGACCTTCATCGGTTAAAAAAGGCAGTCCGTTGTAAACCCAGCGAATATCATATTCAAGTCCGTGATGGTCTAAAATCGCGACTGTACGCGCAGTGAGCTCATCAGCGGTTACTTCAGTGCTGTAGCGAAAGTTAAATTGCACTTCAACACTGCCTGGGATGACATTACCTGCACCAGTACCACCGTTTATATTTGAGATTTGAAAACTGGTGGCTGGGAAGTACTCGTTGCCGTTATCCCATTGCGTATTTGCCAGTTCGTCCAATGCGGGGGCAGCTAAATGAATTGGGTTTTTTGCAAGATGCGGGTAGGCGACATGGCCTTGCACACCTTTCACAGTAACAAACCCAGTCAATGAACCGCGACGACCATTTTTAACTACATCGCCTAAGGTATGGCTAGATGAAGGTTCGCCCACTAAGCACATATCAATTTTTTCGTTACGGGCTTCTAATACGTCAATCACCTTAGTCGTGCCATTAATAAACGGGCCTTCTTCGTCTGAGGTAATTAAAAAGGCGATACTTCCTTTATGATTTGGGTGCTTTTTAACAAAACGCTCAGTGGCAATCAGCATAGCGGCAAGCGAGCCTTTCATATCAGCGGCGCCGCGACCGTGAATATAGCCGTCGAGTAAATTACCCGAAAATGGTGGTTGATGCCATGCATCTGTTGGCCCAGTTGGAACCACGTCGGTGTGACCTGCAAAACAGAATAACGGGGCCTCAGTGCCTTTGCGCGCCCACATGTTTAATGTGTCGGTAAAAAATAAAGATTCAATATTAAATCCGAGCGGCGTTAGCAGTTCGGCCATTAAATCTTGGCAGCCAGCATCATCGGGTGTCACAGAGGGCTTTTGAATTAGCGCTTGGGTAAGGCTTACTACATTGTAATCACTCATGAGAAAATACTTTGGTATTGATCTGCTTTAAAACCTAAATGGAATTCGCCATTTTTTTCTAAAATAGGGCGCTTAATCATGGCTGGTTGCTCTACTAATAGTGCGACCGCAGATTCGGCGTTAAGATTCTCTTTAGTTGCATCATCGAGCTGGCGATAGGTCGTGCCACGCTTATTTAATACTTGTTGCCAATCTAGCTGTTGGCAAAAGTTATTTACCATCTCTGAGTTTACACCGTCTTTGCGGTAGTCATGAAAAGTATATTCAATGTTGTTTTGTTCAAGCCACTTTTTTGCTTTTTTAATTGTGTCGCAGTTTGGAATGCCAAAAAGTTTAATCATGATTAATTCGTTTTGTTAGTTTAAATAAAATATCGTTTGCGGCGGTTACGCGGCTCGCTTGATAATAACATTTATCAAGCACCTTGCTTAAGCGTTCGGGTTCAAGCAGTAAAATGCTCGAGAAAACACTGTGATGTTGTTTACGAAAATCAAAGCTAGCGACAAGTTGCCCAGCAGAAACCAAATCGCCAACCTTTAGGTGTTGTTTGAAGCCTGTCATTGGTAGAGATTGTTCATCTAGATTGACGAGTACTAGCAATTTAAGGCCTTGCTTTGATTTAAAGACAAACTCTAAACCACCTTGATTGACTGAGAGGAGAGTGCCTGAGAATGGCGCGAAAAGCTGATAATTGCTGATTTCTAGTTCAACCCCTAATCCCAACAATTGATTGCGTACTAATGGGTTTGTGGCGTCGCTTTGGCTTATCACCCGACCGGAAAATGGCGCGTGAATAGCGAGAGCTGCATGTTTAACGCTGTAAAAATCTTGTTTTAACACGCGCATTAGCTATTAACCACTTTATAGCCTGCTTTTGATAAGTGAGTTGCGGCGTCATTAATTAATGATTTCTTCACCAAAATATAATCGGTATCAAATGTTGAGATTGCGAAAATGGAAATCTTTGCACTTGCCAGTACGCCCGAAATATTAGAAAGAATACCAGTCATAGAAAACCCAAGAGGGCCTAAGACCTCAAGCGCTGCCCAATCTTCTTCTTGCTCGTTTGAATCAAGTTTTACGTGGGACGGGCATACAACCGAGAGCTCATCATAGGTGCGCGCAATAAAAAACACCTTGCTTTGATAAACGGCAGGTGGAATAGGTGTGTCTACGTCAAAACTGTGAATCGTAAAGGTTTCTTGCATTACGGCTAACGTTTGTTGAGACATATTACTCCCAAAAATCCTTGTGGTTTATAGCCTTACAATATCAAAAAAAATATCATCTGTAAGGCTATTTTCAACCTGATCAGCGGCTTTCTTGCGTTGCCTGTATCGCAGTTAATGCAATGGTGTAAACAATGTCGTCTACTAAGGCGCCACGAGATAAATCGTTTACCGGCTTGCGCATACCTTGCAGCATTGGACCGATAGAAATCAGGTCAGCGCTTCGTTGTACTGCTTTGTATGTTGTATTACCTGTGTTGAGGTCTGGGAATACAAACACCGTTGCTTTACCGGCAACTTTACTGTCTGGTGCTTTTTTCTTCGCTACGCTTTCCATAATTGCCGCGTCGTATTGCAGTGGACCATCAATTAATAGATCAGGGCGCTTTGCCTGAGCAAGTTCGGTAGCTAAACGTACTTTTTCAACGTCATCACCGGTACCTGATGTACCTGTGCTGTAGCTGATCATCGCAACGCGTGGTTCAATGCCAAATGCGGCTGCGCTATCAGCCGATTGAATGGCGATATCGGCTAATTGCTCTGCTGTTGGATCAGGGTTAATTGCACAGTCGCCGTAAACCAATACTTGATCTGGTAAAAGCATGAAGAACACAGATGATACCAGTGAGCTATTTGGCGCTGTTTTAATCAATTGTAGCGGCGGACGAATTGTATTGGCTGTAGTGTGCACCGCGCCCGAAACAAGGCCATCGACTTTATTCTCTGCGAGCATCATGGTGCCTAACACTACGTTATCTTGCAGTTGCTCTTCGGCAATAACTTCCGTTAAGCCTTTGTGTTTACGTAGCTCAACCATAGGCGCAATGTAGTTTTGTCGTACAATGCTCGGATCTTGAATTTCAACGTTATCGTTTAGCTGCACACCTTGTTGCTCTGCAATACGTTCAATTTCTTCACGGTCACCAAGTAAAACGGTACGGGCAATGTTACGCTCGCCGCAAATAGCCGCAGCTTTGATTGTGCGCGGTTCGTTGCCTTCAGGTAAGACAATGGTTTTTTGCGCTGAGCGTGCAGTAGATGACAGCAAATGACGAAACGCTGGCGGAGACATTTTACGATTTAGCGCAACGCCCTGCGTCAGTGATTCTAACCAGTCTTTATCGATATGGCGTGCATTATGGTCTTTTACTTTTTCGATTCGTTGTTCATCGTCTACTGGTACTTCAAGATTAAAGCTTTGTAGTAGAATCGAGGTGCGCCAAGTGTCATTTTCTGTACAAATAATTGGCAGGCCAGTATCAAACGCTTGTTCGCATAATTTTAAAATGCGTTCTTCAGGTTTAAAGCCACCTGTTAACAGTACCGCACCAATTTTTGTACCATTCATTGCTGATAAACAGGCTGCAACTAACACATCCGAGCGATCGCCCGGGGTTACTAATAATGCACCTGGTGAAAAGTGGTTTAGAATATTTGATACGGTACGTGCACAGAATGTAACGCTTCTTAAGCGGCGATGCTCGATATCACCGTAATTTAAAATTTCGGCGTTGAGGTGCTTGGCTAAGTCCATTACGCGAGGCGCAACTAAATCTTGGTACCAAGGCACCGAACCCAATAACTTAAACGGCTTTTTACGAAATAGTGGCAGCGATGCAATGCGATTAAGCTCAATTTGTAAGCTTTCATCATTACTTGGCTCGATAAAGTCAGTGCGAATATTACCTTCTTCATCCAGTGGTGCATTTACTTTATTGAAAATACAGCCGAGTACGCGAGGGTGTTCAACGCCACCGTATAAACTTGCTGCTAGCTCAATACGGTCTTCAATTTCGTCTACGTCATCGTTACTTGGCGTTAAAACGAATACAATGTGTGCACCAAGGGTTTGTGCAATTTCACGGTTTACACGGCCAACATAAGGTTGCTTACGTGTCGGTACCATACCTTCAATAATTGCAACATCATCTTTGCCAACATGTTTTTCAAAACGTCCGACAATTTCTTCAAGTAAAACTTCAGTTTTACCGTCGCCAATCATTTGCTCCGCGGTATGTAAATCGATTGATTTCGCAGGGTTAATGGTTGAGCCAATTTTAACGATTTCGGTAGATAACTCAGGCCCTGTTTTTTTACCGCGAGGCTGAGAAATAGGTTTAAAAAAGTTAACTTTTACCGATTTTTTTTCAAGGGCACGTACTAAGCCCACAGAAACCGAGGTAAGGCCAACGCCCGTTGATACGGGAATAAGCATAATACGATGTGACATTAGCGTGCCTCCACAAGCTTATGTGCATCCATCGCGATTACCCATTCTTCGTTGGTTGGCACAACAAGCACTTTTGCACCTAGTGGGTTTGACGCGATTACGCCACTATTACCAAAGCGTGCTGCAAGGTTGGCATCATTATCAAGTTCAAAGGCAAAATAAGCCAGTAATTGAATGACTTTTTCACGAATAAGCGATGAGTTTTCGCCAATGCCACCGGTAAAAGCAATGGCATCAAGCTGACCTAATGGTACAACGTATGACGCGATGTACTTAGCAAGGCGGTAACAAAATACATCAAGAGCAAGCTTAGCTTGTACGTGATTTTGTTCGGCTGCTTCTTCAATTTCTCGACAATCGCTCGAAAGTTCGCTTAAGCCAAGTAAGCCACTTTGTTTATTTAGTAATGCGTCGATTTGGCTGTTTGAATAGTCAAGTGTGGTTGATAAATAGTTGTAAAGACCTGCGTCTAAATCGCCTGAACGCGTACCCATTACAAGGCCTTCAAGCGGTGTTAAACCCATACTGGTATCAACGCTTTTGCCGTTTTTAACCGCTGTAACAGAGCAGCCATTGCCTAAGTGCGCAGTAATAATCGCACTTTGTTCTATTGGCTTATTAATTAATTTAGCAGCTTCATTAGCAACAAAGAAGTGGCTCGTGCCGTGGAAACCGTAACGGCGCACCCCGTGCTCTTTGTATAGCGAAAGCGGTAGCGCATATAAGTACGCTTGCTTTTCCATTGTTTGGTGGAATGCCGTATCAAATACTGCAACTTGCGGTAAGTTTGCAAATGCCGCTTGTGCTGCGCGAATACCCATTAAATTAGCTGGGTTGTGAAGTGGTGCGAGGGCAACATTATTTTCGATGCTATTTAATACAGCACTATCAATGATAACTGAGCCGGTAAATGCTTCGCCACCATGAACGACGCGATGGCCTACCGCAATTAAGCTGCTATTTAAGTTTTGCTGTTTAATTAGATTAACGATTTCTGCAATGGCAGTGTCGTGCTGTGCCCCTTTTGGTAATTCGATTTTATGCTTTTCACCGTTAAGTTTGTAACTTAGCGATGCATTATCAAGTGATAAACACTCGGCTAAGCCTGTTAGGCTTGCTGCGCCGGTTGTGGCATCGATAATGGCAAATTTTAAACTTGAACTTCCACAATTTAATACGAGCACATTGTGCGACATAGTTAATGGTTTCCTTAAATAGATTTTTCGGCAGTCATTTCAGACTATGGTATACTTGACTTTATTAGTTGCAATTTTACCCTAAAATTTACTTTTTCGTTAGGTAATTCTAGAAACTCAATGCAATTTCGAGGTGGTAATGCAAAAATCGATGTTAGCGCAAATTTCTGATGGGCATCACTACAGCAAAACATGGCCGTTGGAGCCTAAATTAGGCGCTGTATTTTTGGAGTTTCGTGTCATAAAGGCAACTAAGCTTGCCATTAAAGTTGTGCCTTTGCTTGCGGTGTTAAGTGTGTTTGTGCAGGTAAACTTTTTAAGCCTTGAATATTTACCGCAAGCGTTAACCTTTTCTTTATTTTTGTTGTCAATGCCAGTGCAAGGTTTGTATTGGTTAGGTAAGCGCGCCAATACGTTGCTACCGCCCCAAGAAGCGGTGTGGTTTCGCGAGGTTTACGGCAAAATGACTGAGCACGGGGTCGAGCCGCCAGTATCAATTACCAAACCGCGTTACGGCGATTTGGCATATCTGCTTAAAGAGGTGTACGACAAAATGGATAATGCGTTTAAGCGCGATCTTTTTTAAATACCCTATGAAAACAAAAAGTGTCAGGGCTTTAGCTGACACTTTTTTGTATTCTCTTAATGCTTTGTAAGATTAAGCATTGCCTTTGTTAAACACACTTACATAAAACGACAGAGTCACTGTAAAAGGTGTTTTCTCTCTGAGAGAGTGCCAATGCTCCGGGCGGAATTTCCACGCAAATGGTGTCATTTTAATTAATTCAGTTAACGCATCGAGCTCTAAACTAACTACTTCGGTATGTAACGTATGGCTTTGAAGGCTAAAGCCAGCCGGCGCTTCAACTGCTTGATGTGGCCTTACTTCGTTATAAATAATCGATTTTAACTCAGTTAAGTGGTTATCACCTGGGCTTGCAACAATTAGTGTTCCGTTGTCGTTTACAAGGCGATTTAATTCATCGCTAAACAGTGGTGAAAATACACTGGTTACAATATCAAACGCTGCATCGTTAAATGGTGCATTCGACGATGAAGCAACACTAAAATGGCAGTTTTTAAAGCGCTTAGCAGCATATTTAACCGCAGGTTTTGAAATGTCGAGCCCGTAAGTCGTTGCGACATTCTCACATTCATCAAATTTGTGGGTATAAAAACCTTCGCCACAACCAACATCTAGCAACGTGCTGTTATTCGCCAGTGCTTCAATCTGTTGGCAAATCGCATCGCGTAAAAAATTATAGTGACCACGGGCTAAAAACGCGCGTCGTGCCATAACCATTTCTTTGTTATCGCCCGGATCTTTACTTTTTTTGTTTTGCACGGGCAGCAGGTTGATATAACCTTCTTTGGCTTTATCAAAACTGTGGTTATTGGCGCAAATTAAACGATGTGTGTCATCGGCAAGTGGCGTCTGGCACATAGGGCAAAAATAAAGTTGAGACATTTAAATCTGGTTACACGATAAATAATCGCATAATTATAACCTTAAACCACCAGCAGATACGAGATTAGTGCACCATAAACTCGGCTCTTTCAAAATATGTGATTTAGCGCGCTAAATACTCGTTGTCGTAAAAGGTTCTTACCCAATGAGGGCGATAAATAATTAACACCGTCATTGCCATGCCGTTGATGGTGGCTTCTGGAAACCAGATGAGGCTTGCTAAAAAAGTGTAATTATCAAGTAATGTTTGCCAATCATAGTGGCCAGAAAAATAATGATAGCCTGTCATTAAGCCAATATGAAACACGGCGGTAAGGCCAGCGCCTAAAAAGCTATTAACAAAGATATAAACAAATAAATGGCGGGTAATGTATTGGTAGCACAATAAAAACAGTGCGTAGCTAAACAAAATAGGCAAAAGCGAGGTAAATAGGGCATAGCTGCCAATTTGCTCAAACGGTACTAAACCAAGGCCTAACTGTAAACTATGGCTAAGCGCTGCAGTGAGAATTGCAAGGCGAGGACCAAGCGTTAACGTTACACCCGTCAGTGCTAAAACGTGAATATCAAGACCGGGATAAAGCCCAGCCTTGAGTGACCAAAAGCCAACTAACATTAGGCTGATGGCGAGCACGCTTCGCTGCACAACTTGATTTGATAAAAGAATATGACGCGTGGTCGCATTCAGTGATTTAATCACTGCAATTGCAAATAACAACAAACAGGTTAATTCAGCTAAATCAAATTGCATAGGGTTACCTACCAATTGACTCGGTTAAATATCAAATGTTGCCCAAATTGGCGCGTGATCTGATGGCTTTTCAATGCCGCGCAGCTCGTAATCAATATCTGATTCGATGCACTTTGCTGCAAGCACTTTGGTTGCTAGCACAACATCAATACGCAGACCGCGGTTATCATCAAAGCCTTTAGAACGGTAGTCAAACCACGAGTACTTTTCAGTGGCGTCTGGCGTTAATGCTCTGAAGGTATCAACAAATCCCCAATCGAGCAGGCGAGCAAGCCATTCACGTTCTTCTGGTTGGAATGAACATTTACCAGTTTTTAGCCAGCGTTTACGATTAGGCTCACCAATACCGATATCTAAATCGAGAGGTGAAATATTAATATCACCCATTACGATAATTTGCTCTTCAGGATCATGACTTGCTAAATAAGTCATTAAATCGAGATAGAACTGACGTTTGTATGGGAATTTAGTTTCGTGGGCAATGTTGTCACCCTGCGGGAAGTAGCCGTTTAAAATTTTAACCGGATTACCGTTTTTATCTGCTACTGTCGCAATAATCATGCGTTTTTGCGATTCTTCAGTATCGGTCGGAAAGCCTTTTTCAATTGCGATTGGCGCTTGTTTAGTAAGAACCGCCACGCCGTAATGGGCTTTTTGACCATGAAATGCAACGTGATATCCCATCGCTTCAACATCTTCGATAGGGAAAGCTTCATCATGTACTTTAATTTCTTGAAGGCCAATTACGTCAGGCTGATGCTTGTCGATAACCGCTTGTAGTTGATGCAAACGAGCACGTAAGCCGTTTATATTAAAACTGATAACTTTCATTGTTCACCTTGTTATCCACATCTGAGATTAGTGCGCACTAGTCTAACAAAAAACACGCGTGTCACGTTAGCTTTTTACTCTTTCATAGTCAGCCGCTTTTATTTAAATTAATATAAGGTAAACCAATTAGTTAGTTTGTTCTTAAAATGCTGCATATTATTCAATCAAACCGTATGGAAGCGCTTCAGCTTCACTTATCTCAGTCGCTGATGCACAGCCCCAATCCGAGCATTTTTAATAAAGAACAAGTATTGGTGCAATCACCCGGTATGGCGCAGTGGCTAAAGGTGTTGATTGCCGAGCAACATGGTGTCACTGGGCAAATCGATTATGTGTTGCCTTCAAGTTATATTTGGCGTTTGTATCAAAGCTTGTTGTCAGATGTGCCACAAGAATCGTCATTTAACAAAAATAATATGGCGTGGAAGCTATTTAATATTTTGCCTAATTGCTTAGAACAAGCGGAATTTGCACTGTTAAAACAGTACTTGGTGGATACGCAAACTGCGCTCGATAACGATACGCGATTATTTAGTTTGTGCGAAAAAATTGCCGATGCCTTTGACCAATATTTAATGTATCGACCAGCCTGGTTAGAGAGCTGGCAGCAGGGTGACGATGAACTTGCCGATGTCGATATATCAATTGCACCGTGGCAGCCCATATTATGGCGAAAACTAGTTGAGCATACGCAAACACTTGGGCAAAACCCATATCACCGTGCGAATTTGCACCAAGATTTAATTGCATCTCTAAACCAAAATGCAATTAATTTATCTCATCAAAATTTATACATATTTGGCTTGTCTGCCATTCCCAGTCAGCAACTTGAAGTGTTTCAGGCATTAGCCGAGCACATTGATGTGTACATTTATTTATGTAACCCAAGTAAACACTACTGGGGCGATGTGGTTGATGAAAAAACCAAAGCGAAAATTATTGCCAATTATGACATTAAACCAAATATTGATGCCGAAGGCGAGGATTATTACATCGTAGGTAATCCACTTTTGGCATCATGGGGTAAATTAGGGCGCGAATATTTAGAGCAGCTGGTGGAATTAGATGCACAGTGGACCGATATATTTATTGAAGCGTTTGATGAGAATTTACTGGGTCAATTACAACAGGAAATTTTTGAATTAGCGTTTAAAGGCGTGCCGCTTGCTAGTGACCCAACTTGGTTTGTATCAGATGAGGGCAAGTTAACTTATAGTGAAAACAAAGGCTATTCGTCGTTTCAGTTTGCGCGCTGCCATAATGCACTTAGAGAAGTAGAAGCGCTGCACGACCATTTGTTGAACTTATTTAGTGCTGACGATAGCTTATCACCGCGCGATATTATTGTAATGATGCCTGATTCCGGCCAGTACAGCCCATATATTGAAGCGGTATTTGGCAGTGCAAAAGACAACCGTTACATTCCATTTGCGATTTCTGACTTAGGTGTTGAGCAAGAAAAACCAATCGTAAACAGCTTTATTAAACTTGCCGATTTAGGCGCGTGCCGTTTCTATGTATCTGATATTTTGGACTTATTACAAGTTGACGAAATCTCAGCAAAGTTTGAAATTTCGAGCGAAGAACTCAATCAAATTGGTTATTGGTTAGAGCAGGTTAATATACGCTGGGGCATTGATGGCGAACATAAGGGCGAATTTAACCAACCGAAAATTGCCATTAACAGTTGGCGACAGGGATTGTCGCGCTTAATACTGGGGTTTGCCAGCAAAGACGAAAACACCGAATTTAACCAGTTATTTGCCGCCGACCAAGTTGAAGGTATGGCGGTTGAAACGCTGGCTAAATTAATTCGCTTTTTTGATGCACTTGAACAAACACAAAAAGAGTTAAAATCCAGTGGCAACTTAGCTGAAAAAGTAAAGCAGTTGCAACAACTTACAATGCGCTTTTACGCAAGTGATATAAGCCAAAATAACGACTTAGGCTTTGTACAAAAGGCACTCGAAAACGTTTTACAGCACTTTGAAAACAACGATCATACTGGCGCGGTATCACAAGTGCTAATGGTGCATATTCTCAAGCAGCAACTGATGCAAAAAGGGGTTGGCCAGCGCTTTTTTATGGGCCAGGTAAATTTTTGTACTTTAATGCCAATGCGTGCGGTGCCTTTTAAAGTGGTGTGTATTTTAGGCTTAAATGATGGCGATTATCCGCGCACTGTGCAGCCTCTGGGGTTTGATTTACTTCAGCACAGCAAACCACAAAAAGGTGACCGTTCACGTAAAATGGACGACCGTTACTTGTTTTTAGAAGCAATTTTAAGTGCCCGTGAACATGTGTATTTAAGCTATATCGGTAATTCGTGTGTGGATAATTCGGAGCGTTTACCTAGTGTTTTAGTCAGTGAACTAACAGACTATTTATCCCGTGTGTTTGAGCACGATAAGGGTGAACTAATTGAATCGTTAACGGTGAGCCACTACTTGCAGCCGTTTAATCCTGCGTATTATCAACAATCGCACCTGCAAAGCTATAACCCGATTTGGTTACCAAAACCAACGCCAGCAACGGGTCAAAACGAACCGTTAGTTGCAGATATCGACACACAGGTTGATTTAGCGCTGTTTATTCAGCAATTACTTGCACCACAGCAATCGTTTTATCGTTCCACCATTGGTGCACGATTAGGTGACTATCAATTTAATAATCAAGATGACGAAACCTTTGCCTTAGACGGTTTAACGCGTTACCGCTACCTGCAAGAAATTATCGAGCGCGATTATCTCAGTAATGCCCCTAATTTAGCGGCAATTATTGCAAGAGGCGACTTACCGCAAGGTGCGGGTGCTGAGTTGGCGTTTGATAACATGGTGAATACTGCAGAGCCTTTGTTGATGGAGTTAAAGCGCCATCAGATTATTACAGGTGATGAAACACCCATTGAGCCAAAACGTGTTGATTTGTCACTATCAATGCTGAAAATAAGTGGTGCATTAAAACCTGTATCGTTGGCGACGCAATATTTGTATCGTCCTACAGCTAAATTAAAAGCAAAAGATAAAATTGCTGGGTATTTATATCACCTAGCGGGCTCAGCCAGTGGTGACGTAAATAGCACCGTGTTTTTATCCCTTGATAGCTATATTGAATACCAGCAACTGAACCAAGGCGAGGCATTAAGTCAGCTTGAAAAATGGGGCGAGCTATATCTCTGTATGTTTACTCGACCGTTGCCACTGTTTGCGACGACTGGATTTAGCTATTTGCAAAAACGCGATTTTGCCGCGGCCGAAAACACGTTTTCAGGTGCCTCGTTTGTTGGTCAAAACGAATTGAGCGACCCGTATATTGCACTTGATTTTACCTCTCTAGAAAGTGTCGCTGACGAGTTTATTGAATTAACCGAAACCTATCTTGCACCGATAGACGCCATTATTACGGAGCATAAATATGCAAAATCTTAAACCTATGGCGATGCCGCTGTGCGGCGCAAACTTAATTGAGGCAAGTGCGGGTACCGGTAAAACGTATACCATCACAGCACTATATTTACGGTTACTACTTGGCTTTACCCAAGAAGGCAAACGTACAACGCCGCTCAGTATTGAACAGATTTTAGTTGTAACGTTTACCGAAGCAGCCACCGCGGAAATTAAAGACAGGGTAAGGCAGCGTTTAATTACCTTGCGTGACACACTGCTGGGTAAAGAAACCAATGATCAGGTAGTTAACGAGTTAGTAAGCCAAATAGATGATAGCCACAGTGCGTTTTATCAAATCGACAGCGCAGTTAAATCACTCGATGATGCCGCCATTTTTACGATTCATGGTTTTTGTCAACGTATGCTGAAACAACATGCGTTTGAATCTGGAATGGCGTTTAATTTGCAATTTATTATGGATCAGAGTGAACTGCTTGAGACCGCGATTAAAGATTTTTGGCGTCAGTTTGTTTTTCCACTTGAAAAGCAAAGCTACGCGGCGGTAACCAGCTGTTTTTCATCACCGGATGTATTGCTTAAAAATTTATTTGGATTATTGAGCCGCACAGGCGTTGAAATTACGCCGCATTATACCTTTGAGCAAGCGCTTTCGTTACAGGCGGCGCTTTATGAGACTACAAGTACGCTTAAACAGCAGGTCTTAGCGCAAGAGTTTATCGGCTTTATTGAAAACACGCCGTTTAAAAAATCAAAGCCCATTGCGAGCAGCAAAAACTTAGCATTATTAAATGCCTATTGCCAAAGTGATGAGGTCATTTTTGAAGGCGCATCAAAGCGTTCGTTTGAGATATGGGGTGAGCAAGCATTTGCGGATAAAGGCAATTATTTAAAAGATAAATCTCCGGTTAGCCATCAACTAGCAACCTTATTTGATGAAGCGGCAACGCTAAAAGCGCAGGCCGAAGCAGCATTGCCAGTGTCGATTTTAATTAGTGCGTATCACTACCTTGTTGATTGGTTACTCAGTGAAAAACAAAAGCATCAGTTGATTAATCCGGATGATTTATTACAAAATTTAAGTTTAGCGCTTGAAACTAACACAAGTGGTGAGCTGGCGAATGCAATTTTAAGCCAGTACCCGGTTGCACTAATCGATGAATTCCAAGATACCGATCCTATTCAATACGGTATATTCGCCAATATTTATTTAAACAATAAAAGCGTATCAAATAACGACAACGCATTGATTATGATTGGCGATCCTAAGCAAGCTATTTATGGGTTTCGCGGCGCTGATATTTTTACCTACATTGACGCCAAGCGCCAAGTACCGTTAGAAAGTCATTACACACTGGATACTAACTATCGCTCTTCGCAGCAAATTGTTGATGGTGTAAACAGTATTTTCGCTAACAAAGACGATAGTTTTATTTTTAATAAAGACATTCCATTTAGCAAAGTAAACGCGTTTGGTAAAAGCAGCGAATCGGGATTATTCGTTAATGAAGAAAGTAAGTCAGGTATTCATTTTTGTGTATTCGATGAACTTGATGACACCGTGGCTAAAGGACAAGGGGATAATCACCTTGCCAACATTTGCGCCTCGCAAATTGCCGAACTATTAATTGATGCCGCAGCGGGACGTGCCAAATTGGAAGGTGACGCGTTAAAAGCAAGCGATATCGCGGTACTCGTCAGGGATCGCAACCAAGCAAATTCAATTAAAAGCGCTCTTTATAAATGTGGCGTTGCCAGTGTGTTTTTATCGCGCGATAGTGTGTTTGAAACGCCACTCGCCAGTCATTTATTGACCTTTCTTTCTGCGCTTGTTACCCCCTACAATGAAGCGATTTTTCGCGGCGTTTTAGTGGGACCGTTGTTTGCGCTAAATTATTCACAAGTGCATGAATTAACGCAAAATACCAATGCGTGGGAAGAAACCTTAGAACACTTTGCCGAGCTAAAATTGTTGCTACAACAAAAAGGTGTAATGGCGGTGATTGAATCACTGGTCGAGTTAAATGCGCTTCCGAGTCGTTGGCAGCAAAAAGGCTGGGATGTACCACGCTTGCTAACGGATATTCGGCATTTAGGTGAATTATTACAGCAAAAACAACTGGCGCTGAACAGTTATCATCGTTTGCTGCATTGGTTCTATGACCAAATTACTAAATTCGCGGCAGAAGGTTCGCAACTGCGTCTAGAAACCGATCAACAACTGGTGAACATTGTAACTATGCATGGCTCAAAAGGGCTGGAATATCCTGTTGTGTATATGCCGTTTGTTGCAAGCTTTAGAGAAAATAACGATGCGGTTTATCATAAAGACGATGGCACACTTATTTATGATTTAGCGCCCGACGATGACGCGAAAGCGCTGGCAAGTAAAGAAAGTCTTGCTGAGGACTTACGCCTTTTATATGTTGCGCTAACGCGCGCAGTACATTATTTAGTGGTGGGCTTATACAACTGTAAAGACGGCCGCAGTAAAACACCAGGTATTACAAAAACGCCTTTAGGGCATTTGCTACTTGATAAAGATGATATTGATACGGGACATGACTGGTATAACCAATTGCGCGGATTTTGCGATAGCCATAGTGGTTTAAGCGCGTCACTTTATAGTGCACCAGAATCGCCCGTAGTGTTACCTCAAGCAGCCACCACGTTTGATCAATTATTGGTTAAGCAAAAAACGAAAAGCGTACCAAATAAATGGCGACTTTCGAGTTTTTCATCATTAACTAAATCGTCTCATGGCGATAGCAGCTCATTTGATTACAAACAAGGTGCCAATGATGAAATGCATTTACTCGATTGGCAAGAGAGCACTACTGCAATCGTACAAAATGAGTTTAGCTTTCCAAAAGGCGCCAATGCCGGTAGTTGCTTACACGCCATTATGGAAGAAATCGATTTTAACGCTGCTGAACAGCCAGTTTTCGAGCAAAAAGAACCGCTTGCGGATGTTGTGGAAAAGCAGTTACTCGCATACCAAATTGATGATGGTTGGCAGGAGGTTGTTGAAAACTGGATTAAACAGCTATTAGCTAAGCCATTAGCGCCACTTGCCATATCGATGGAACAGCTAGATATGACGCAGTGCCTAATCGAAATGGAGTTTATGCTGCCAGTAAACGAATTAGTGACCCGCAAACTTAACGATATTTTGTTAACACAGAGTCGCGACCATTTTACACCGCTTACAAGCGCTACCGTAAGCGGCATGCTGAAAGGTTTTATCGATTTAATCTTTTGTTTTGATGGCCGTTACTATGTGCTCGATTATAAGTCGAATTATTTAGGTGATAGCGGTGAGGACTACAATCAAGACAATATGGAAACGGTGATGAGTTCACATCACTACCATTTGCAATATTTACTCTACACGGTAGCGTTACACCGTTTGCTAAAACAACGCATTGCTAATTACGACATTCACACCCATTTAGGGGGCAGCCTTTACTTATTTATGCGCGGTATGCCAACGGGTAATGGCGTGTATTACAAAGCACCCGATGTTGAGCAAGTGCTTGCATTAGATAGCTTATTTGATAAGGGGACATTCAATGCGTGAACTACTTATTGAATATGACAAAATCGATCAGTTTGACCTTAATCTGGCGAGCATACTAGTACCAGATAGCGATTCTAAAATATTTTGCCTAGTACTGTTATTAAGCCGTGCGGTGCGCTCTCAGCACTCATGTTTACCGCTTGAAAGCATTGATAAAGACGACCCGTTTAATCTTGCTCTTACTGAATATGGTAAAAAGCAGTCGCCATTTACAAGTGATGATGACTTTAGTGCACTTTTGCAGGCACACCACAGCGTAGGGGAGCAACAGCCACTTCGTTTGTTTGCAAAACACCTGTATTTTGCTCGCTATGATGATTATGAGCGAGAATTTGTAGAGGCGGTAAAGGCGAGAAATGCACTTTCCACTAACCTCGATTTAACTGAGTTGGGTAATTTACTGTCGCATTATTTTAAAAACTCAGGGGCCCTTGATTGGCAAAAAGTGGCCTGCGCCGTAGCCTGCTTAAAACGTTTTTGCATTATTTCTGGTGGGCCGGGTACAGGTAAAACGACCACAGTAACTAAATTGTTGGCAATTCTACAATCGCTCTACAGCAAGGTACCACTAAAAGTGCAACTTGTTGCGCCAACAGGCAAAGCCGCGGCGAGACTGAGTGAATCGATTGCCGGTGCAAAGCAACACTTGAATATTGATTCGCAAATTGCAAAGCATATTCCAGACACGGCGCAAACCTTGCACCGTTTGTTGGGCGTGATCCATTTATCTAACAAGTTTCGCCACAATCGGCAAAACCCGCTTGATGTGGACTTAGTGATTTTAGATGAAGCCTCGATGGTTGATTTAGCCATGTTAGCTAAACTATTTGATGCATTACCAAGTCATGCGCGGGTTATTTTATTAGGTGATAAAGACCAATTATCGTCGGTTGATACGGGTAATGTACTGTCAGATTTATGTCGCCCATTAACGTTAGGTGTCGATCATAATTACACACCAGAGACGGCAAAAGCCCTTGCGCAGCTACTTAATATGCCAATGAATGCGGCAAAACCAACCTTGTATGAGCTCAACGATAACCTTGCTTATTTGCAAGTTAGCCACCGTTTTAAAACCGACAGCGGCATAGGGCGATTGGCAAAAGCGGTTAATAGCAATGATTTGAATGCCCTGAATGAGGTATATCACTCAAACAGTGCAGATTTGATGTTTAGCTCGCTTGAGACTGATTTTAAGGGATTTATTGACCGTGCAGCCGAGCGCTACAGTGTTTATCTTGCAGCAATACGCAATGGCGACAGCATTCGCGACATTCATTTAGCGTTCGCAAACTACCAAGTCCTGTGTGCAACGCGTGTTGGGCCGTATGGTACCAACGAGCTCAATATGAAAATTGAGAAACAGCTTGGCCAGCAGCAGTTAATTAAACGCACAGGTAATTTTTATATTGGTATGCCAATTATGATCAGTGAAAACAATTACCAGCTTAATTTATTTAACGGGGATATTGGCATTATCATCGAAGACGAAAACGGTCGATTAATGGCGAGCTTTATTGACGATCAAGGTGCTGAACGCGTGATTTCAACAACCCGTTTACCGCAATTTGATACTGTTTATGCAATGACAATTCATAAATCGCAAGGCTCTGAATTTAAACATGTTGCTATGTTATTACCGGTTAATTCACCGGTACTTAATCGACAGTTGGTATACACCGGCATTACGCGTGCGAAAGAATCGTTTGAGTTGGTATCGTTAGCGGGTGGCTTAGAGCGCGCCATGGCACGCACAGTATCGCGATATTCTGGTCTGTATGCGCGTTTTCAACGTAATGAACGCTAGATAGAAAAAGCGCACAAAAGATAACTAGGCTTTAACTCGAACAGGCGACTTATGAGCTACTTTTTTGATAGTAAGTCGCTAACAGCGAGGTTAACGGTAAAATCGTTTAAAGTTTTATCTGATAGGTCGATAGCAAGTTGGGAGCGAGGTTAAAAAGGAACGCGAAGGCATATTAAAACTTGGTAACGATTATGCATAGTCTAACTAAGTGTGCCAAACAGGTATGTTGGTATAACACCGATACTACTATGAGGGTTCTATTATGATTAGTCGTGAATATTGTAAAGCATTAGAGTTAAAAGTTTTTAAAACGTCTAAACAGGTACGCAGTTTAAAAGGGCAGTTGTTCTTTTTTCGATTACTTTCAATGGTATTCATGATGTTGTTTATTATTGGCAACATTAATTAGCAAAACGAATATGACGTTAATACTCGAGTTAATGGTTTGAGTTTTCGTTAAGGGTGTTCACGCTAACGCGTCATTTTCTTAACGAAAACTACCACGAACAGGGCTAGAGAGAAGCTACCGCAAAAAGCTTCGACAGCGGCAATAAATCGGGAATAGCCAAGGGGCGTTATGTCACCGTATCCTAAGGTTGTAAAGGTCACTACACTAAAGTAGAGGCTGTTAACCAGCGCCATTAAATTATCTTGCGTGTTTTGCGTTGAACTGAACTGGATTGTGTCACCATTAAAACTGACGCCAAACGTAAAGTAACCTAGTGCGCAAAGCAGAATCAGCATCATCGAAAAGAAAATAACGTTTACAGGGCGCTCGCCATAGCCGCACAAGATATCGAAAAACTTAGAGGCAATGCGATGTCTTGAAAATTTGGGATATTGATGCCTGCGCATAATCAGTACTTTGTGATTAAATTTGCCTGATAGCTCTAACAGTCCTTGATTTTCTGCGGCATTTCGAAGATCGCGATAGATCTCTTCAGATTGTTCAAAATAATCCAATGCTTTGTCACTGTCGTTTTGTTTTTCAGCTTTTCGCGCAAGGTTTTCTTGCAATAAGGTGTGCCCTAACTTCATATTGTCGATACGTGCACCGACTAGTTTGATGCCAAGTAGGTTTGTTCCCTCTAATTTGGCACAATGTAAATTGGCATCACGTAAATCGGCTTTCATCAGTGACGCATCACGAATACAGGTATTGTAAAGATGCGCATTTTGCATATTTGCGCGATAAAAGTTGCTGTAAGATAGGTCGAAATTTTCACCGTGGTGATTGACTAGGTTAAGCCCGGTAAGGTCAGCTCGTTTTAGCTGTAAGCCTTTTAATAAACCGCCGCGTTTGGCATAGCGCTCTAATTTTTCAGTTAACGCTAAGCCACTTTTATCGTATTTTTGATCGTGCCAAAAACAATAGCCGCCACCCATATCAAGCTCACGACATTGCTCGTTTTCAGGCGATACATATTTACATTTTGGTGCATTGCTCATAGATCAAAAATATCAGATATTGAATTCTTTAAGCCTAGCACCTAGCTAAGGTTTTGCTAATTTGATTGTGAATAAAGTTTAGCTAACTTGTTGTATTCAAACTTAAGATCTTCAAGTCGTTTAGCGTGTTGGCGCGGCAATGCCATACCTTCGACCAAGCGAAAATTACTGCGACATTTTTCTAAAATAACATCCGCTGCTTGATTTGCTCGAGGCAAAAGCTGTAATAGGGCTTGCAGTAAGTTAAGTGCGCTCCCCGTATTCATAGGTGCGTATTTAAGCGCCATTTCAAATTGCTCAATAGCGTTTTGAAAATCGCCTTGTTTATACAGCTCGATACCCCGTACATTGTGCTGTTCAAACTCGGTTTGATGATTTGCAAGCGACTCGTTACGCTCTTGTAATTGTTTAAGGGTTTGCCCATCGCATTCGTTCAGCCCTTTGTATTTTTCAAGCTGAGCGTTGGCATCGTCAAATTCACCTAAATCAAATAGTGCCATAACAGAATCAGGCAATACCGAGCTACTTAATGATTGTTCAGCAATATAAGGCGCTATCATTTTTTTTGCATCTAAAAAGTCGCCTTCACTGACACTTAATCGCGCTTCGCAAAAGGTATTAAACTCTTTAAACAATGCGTGTTGCTCTGTAACGGTAGGGTCGTTTTGTGCTTGACGCAAACTCCCTTTAATTTGATTACTTAGGTCAGCTTTTTCTTCTTTTGAGTTAGCCAAATGGAGTTGGCTGAACATGGCACGAATGTAGTTAAACTGATAATCAATATGGGCAAATGCGGTGCCTTTAGACATGGCAAGCAGGGTGCCGTGTGCTTTAATAAGCGCCTCAAGAGCGTTGTTAGCTTGTGCGATTTCAGCGAAGGTTTTTTGCCTTGCAAATGAATGCGGTGAAATATTACAACTTTGCTCGATAAGGAAAAGTGATTCTTTCCCTTGATCAATATGGTTTAAACTTAAGGCTTTAATGTCTAAGGCGTCGATATTAAAGCGGTTTTGCCCGAGTAATTCGTCACAAATACGAATTGCTTTGTCGTATTGCGCCAAAAACATGCAAGTTTGTGCCATATAAGTTAGCGCCCAAGTGGGCCGTGCTGTTGCTAAAATATTACCAAGTAATTCAAAGGCATTTTGGTATTGCCCTAAGTCAAAGTAGATCTGACAGACACGTTTATAACAAAATTGGGCATTACGCGGCCTATCTTTGGCTATTTTTAAGTAAATTTGCACTGCGGCTTCTAGTTGGCCGTCTTCGATTGCCTGATTCGCGTCAAAAAATAGCTTCTTTTTATTGGAGAGCTTACTTAAGCGTGTTTTTAACATGCCACTTGAAAACGGCTTTATTAAATAATCGTCAGGCTCAATTTCAAGTACCGACAACACGACCGAGCGAGTACTTTCTCCTGTAACTAAAATGGAAATACTGTGGCGAGATAATTTGTTTAAATACTTAAGCTCTTCTAAAAACTGTTTACCATTTCGGCCTTGTCCAAGGTTATAATCGATAAACACAATATCAACAGAATCTTTGTCAATTTTATTAAGCGCGGCTTCGCCGGAATCGTAAAATGAGACATTATTGGCACCCAGTTGTATCAACATACCTTTAAGCAGTTGTTGGAACGATTTCTGGTCATCAATAATTAAAATGGACTTATCTTTGAGTGGATTTTCGCTGTTTTGACTCATTTATATACAGATTAGCGCTAGATTCTTATAACTATAGCAAGTTAACCACAATAGAAAATAATGTCGATCAAATATCAATTAAAACGCAGTAAAAATCGTAAAACACTCGCTATAAAAATTAAAGCAAAAGAAGTGTTGGTTTATGCCCCTATGCATTTAAAACAAGACTTTATAGAACAATGGTTAATGCAAAAACAAGGTTGGATTAATAAACACTTAGAAAAGCAGATTAAACGTGCCGATGCAGCTTCAATATTAACGCAAAAAACACTCACTATGTTAGGTGAAGAGGTTAATTTAGTATTTGTTGAAGGGCAGGCAAAAAGTAACGTCGAGTTAGTAGACGGGGTACTGTCAATTAATACATCGCAACGAGTAAAAAATGTAAGTGATAAGCAGCTGGCATTAATCGCTGATTTTGCAAAAGATAAACTTACTGATTATTGCAGCGCCAAGGTGCAGCGATTGGCAAAACAAATAAACGAGTCATTTCACAGTGTGAGTGTTAAACATGTGCGCAGTCGTTGGGGCGCATGTGATTCGAAACGACGATTACAATTTAATTTACAGCTAGTAAGTGCACCGTTATGGGTAATTGAATATGTTGTTGCACACGAGGTAGCACATTTAAAAGTGATGGATCATAGCCGTAGGTTTTGGCAGACGGTTGAGAGTATCTATCCAGATTATCGAAAAGCTGAACACTGGCTTAAAGAAAACGGATATAGATTGGATATATTTAAACTTGAGTAGATTTAGATGAGCTTCAGAGAGAAAGTGGTGGAGGGGGACGGATTCGAACCATCGAAGGCAATGCCGTCAGATTTACAGTCTGATCCCTTTGGCCGCTCGGGAACCCCTCCACTGAAGTAGGCGCAATACTAGTGAAGCTTTATCTTACTGTAAAGCACTTTTTATAAAAAAGTGGCTAACCGCTCAAAATGCAATCATAACAGCTAAATTTCATACAAAACCACTCAAAGTAACCGCCAAATTAACTTTTGTTATTCATATTTGATGTTCGTGACACATAGGGACACACGTTAATTTGTTTAGTTGGAGAAGAATAATTTATGTTAGGCAGTAACGTTCAATTATTTGTTAACGTAATCGAGCGTTAATTTACGCGTTGTGAATACAGGCATTTTTGATAACGAGTAGGTCAGTGTATTTTGTGTGTTGAAATTTAAATTATAGGTATGTAATTAATCGCTAAGTGAGTATCAATAAAATAAATAGTTTGACTTAGCACCAGATAACATTTCACTTTTTGGAATTTGGAATTTGGAATTTGGAATTTGGAATTTG
>NZ_JBIPJE010000012.1:0-21201 GCF_044005875.1 Pseudoalteromonas sp. XMcav1-K
TGAACCCTGAACCCTGAACCCTGAACCCTGAACCCTGAACCCTGAACCCTGAACCCTGAACCCTGAACCCTGAACCCTGAACCCTATCTGGTCTGACCATTTTACTTTTTCACCAATTAAATAATTATTCTGTTATTTTTTGTCTACCTTTAATGGTGTTTGATTTCTTATCTCGTACGTAACCTGAGGTTTAGTGCATCGTTGCCAAACTATTTTTAGGCAAAAACACTGCATTGAATAGTTATGCCATTAATCTTGATAATTTTGACTATTCACCGTATTTCTGATAATTTAAGCGCTAATTTTTGGTATGACCAATTTACCTTTTGCGAATTTGACACACTATTTGCTTGATTAGGAACGGAAAACAGAAGGTTACTTCAAAAGCCTATGTCATTTAAGATAAAAGCCGCTAAGCTGTCGGATGTGATTTTAGAACAACTTGAGAATATGATTCTTGAGGGCTCGTTGGCGCCTGGCGAAAAATTACCGCCGGAGCGTGAGCTGGCGAAACAATTTGAAGTGTCACGTCCTTCATTGCGTGAAGCGATTCAAAAATTGGAAGCCAGAGGGCTGGTAACACGTCGCCAAGGTGGCGGTACTTATGTTAAAAACCAGCTTGAAGGTGGTATGACAGATCCACTGTTTGATTTGATTTCCAAACACCCTGAATCACAATTCGACCTACTTGAATTCCGTCATGCCTTAGAAGGTATCGCAGCCTACTATGCGGCACTTCGTGGTACCGATACAGATTTTGAATATATTTCCAAGTGTTTTGATGCCATTGCAACTGCAAATGATATTGAAACCCAAGCCCAAATGATCAATGCCTTTCATTTTGCCGTAGCAGAAGCCTCGCATAACGTAGTGTTGCTGCACTTAATTCGCGGTATGAAATCATTACTTGAGCAAAATATTCAGCAGAATTTAATGGTATTAGTGCAAAAATCAGATGTTAAAACGCAACTGGCTGAACACAGAAAATTCCTGTTTGATGCAGTAATTACAGGACAACCAGATAAAGCACGTGACGCAAGTAATGCGCACTTAGCCTTTATTGAAGAAGCTTTATTGCAAGCGGGTAAAGAGCACTCTCGTATTGAGCGCAGTTTACGCCGTTCGCAAAAAAATTAAACGATTTGAAACATAACTCGATTTATCTGTTAGGGATAAATTTGAATTTAAACATAAGGAACACTCCATATGTCTGAAGTCAATAAAATTGACGTTGACGCGTTAGAAACCCGAGAGTGGTTGCAAGCGCTTGAGTCAGTAGTAAAAGAAGAAGGCGTTGAACGCGCACAGTTTTTACTTGAACAAGTACTAGAGCAAGCACGTCTTGACGGCGTAGATATGCCAACTGGTATCACAACTAACTATGTGAATACTATCCCAGCAGATCAAGAACCTGCGTATCCAGGTGACACAACAATTGAGCGTCGTATTCGTTCAATCGTGCGTTGGAATGCGATCATGATCGTTTTACGCGCGTCTAAGAAAGACTTAGAGCTAGGCGGCCACATGGCGTCTTACCAGTCTTCAGCAGCATTCTACGAAATGTGTTTTAACCACTTCTTCCGTGCACCAAACGAGAAAGACGGTGGTGATTTAGTTTATTACCAAGGTCACATTTCACCGGGTATCTACGCACGTGCTTTCTTAGAAGGCCGTTTGACAGAAGAACAACTAGATAACTTCCGTCAAGAAGTTGATGGTAATGGTATTTCTTCATACCCGCACCCTAAATTAATGCCTGAATTCTGGCAGTTCCCGACGGTATCAATGGGTCTTGGTCCGATTGCATCTATTTACCAAGCGCGTTTCCTTAAATACCTAGAAGGTCGTGGTCTGAAAGAGACGAACGAGCAGCGTGTTTATGCGTTCTTAGGTGATGGTGAGATGGATGAGCCAGAATCACGTGGTGCAATTTCTTTCGCTGCGCGTGAGAAGCTAGATAACCTATGTTACCTAATTAACTGTAACTTACAGCGCCTAGATGGCCCAGTAATGGGTAATGGTAAGATCATTCAAGAACTTGAAGGTTTATTTAAAGGTGCAGGCTGGAACGTAATTAAAGTAGTTTGGGGTTCTGGTTGGGATCTACTGCTTGCAAAAGATACGTCTGGTAAGCTGTTACAGCTTATGAACGAAACAATCGACGGTGATTACCAGACTTATAAGTCAAAAGACGGTGCTTACGTGCGTGAACACTTCTTTGGTCGTTACCCAGAAACTGCAGCACTTGTTGCAGATATGACTGATGACGAGATCTTCGCGCTTAAGCGTGGTGGTCACGATACATCTAAGCTTTTTGCAGCTTACAAAGCAGCGCAAGAGACAAAAGGCCGTCCAACTGTAATCTTAGCTAAAACTGTTAAAGGTTACGGCATGGGTGAAGCAGCTGAAGGTAAAAATATTGCGCACCAAGTTAAGAAAATGGACATGACGCACGTTGAACACCTTCGTTCACGTCTTGGTCTTGAAGACTTAGTATCTGACGAGCAAATCAAAGACTTACCATACTTGAAGCTTGAAGAAGGCTCTGCAGAGTACGAATACTTACATGCGCGCCGTAAAGCACTGCACGGTTACACGCCACAGCGTTTACCTAACTTCACGCAAGCACTAGAAATTCCAACGTTAGAGCAGTTTAAGCCACTTTTAGAAGAGCAAAAGCGTGATATCTCTACGACTATGGGTTATGTACGTGCGCTAAATATCTTATTGAAAGATAAAGGCGTAGGTAAAAATATCGTACCTATCATTGCGGATGAAGCGCGTACCTTTGGTATGGAAGGTTTATTCCGTCAAATCGGTATTTATAACCCACATGGCCAGAACTACACACCTCAAGACCGTGATATCGTTTCTTATTACAAAGAAGCAACATCAGGTCAGGTACTTCAAGAAGGTATCAATGAACTAGGAGCAATGTCGTCATGGGTTGCTGCAGCAACATCATACTCGACAAATGACCTGCCGATGATCCCATTCTACATCTACTACTCTATGTTCGGTTTCCAACGTGTTGGCGACATGGCATGGATGGCGGGTGACCAACAAGCGCGTGGTTTCTTACTAGGTGCAACCGCTGGCCGTACAACGCTTAACGGTGAAGGTCTACAGCACGAAGACGGTCACTCGCACATTCAAGCGGGTACTATTCCTAACTGTATTTCTTATGACCCAACGTTCGTATTTGAAGTAGCGGTAATCCTGCAAGACGGTATTCGTCGTATGTACGGTCCTGATCAAGAAAACGTGTTCTACTACCTAACACTAATGAACGAAAACTACGCACAACCTGCAATGCCAGAAGGTGCGGAAGAAGGTATTCGTAAGGGTATCTACAAGCTTGAAGAAAACGCTGGTGACAAAGCACACGTTCAGCTAATGGGGTCAGGTACTATCTTAAACGAAGTACGTAAAGCAGGTCAGATCCTAAGCGAAGAGTACGGTATTGGTTCTGACGTATTCTCAGTAACGTCATTCAATGAGCTTGCGCGTGACGGTCAAGACGTTGAGCGTTTCAATATGCTTAACCCAACAAGCGATGCAAAAGTGCCTTACATCACATCTGTATTAGGTGAGTCTCCGGCAATCGCTGCAACTGACTATATGAAGAACTATGCAGAGCAAGTACGTGCATACATGCCAAGCGCATCGTACAAAGTACTTGGTACTGATGGTTATGGTCGTTCAGACAGCCGTGAAAACTTACGTCGTCACTTCGAAGTAAATGCAGGTTACGTAGTTGTAGCTGCGCTTACAGAGCTTGTTAAGCAAGGTAAAGTTGACGCATCAGTTGTGGCAGACGCTATCAAGAAATTTGATATCGACACAACGAAAACTAACCCACTATACGCATAAGAGGCAGATAGAATGGCAATCGAAATTCATGTTCCAGACATTGGTGCAGATGAGGTTGAAGTAACTGAGATCCTAGTTAACGTAGGTGATACAGTTGAAGTTGATCAATCTCTTATTTCAGTTGAAGGTGATAAAGCTTCAATGGAAGTGCCAGCTGCACAAGCGGGTACAGTGAAAGAAATTAAAGTAGCTGAAGGCGACACTGTTGCAACTGGTTCTTTAATTATGATTTTTGATGCTGCGGGTGATGCACCTGCGGCAGCCGAGCCTGAAGCAACAGCAGCCCCAGCGGCTGCACCTGCTCCAGTAGCGGCGTCTGAATTAGTTGAGGTTCACGTACCAGACATCGGTGGTGACGAAGTTGAAGTTACTGAAATCATGGTTGCCGTAGGCGACGTGGTTGAAGCTGACCAATCAATCTTAAACGTAGAAGGCGACAAGGCTTCTATGGAAGTACCAGCACCATTTGGCGGTACAGTTAAAGAAGTGAAGGTTGAAGTTGGCGGCAAAGTATCAACGGGCTCGCTAGTATTCGTATTTGAAACGGGTGCATCTGCGCCGGCAGCTGTTGAAGCGGCTCCTGCGGCAGCGCCTGCTCCAGCAGCTGCGGCTGAACTTAAAGAAGTTCACGTACCAGACATCGGCGGTGACGAAGTTGAAGTAACTGAAGTCATGGTTGCGGTAGGCGATGTAGTTGAAGCTGACCAATCAATCTTAAACGTAGAAGGTGATAAGGCTTCTATGGAAGTACCAGCACCATTTGCAGGTACTGTTAAAGAAGTGAAGGTTGAAGTTGGCGGTAAAGTATCGACTGGTTCTCTTGTTTTTGTATTTGAAACGCAAGGCTCAGCGCCTGCAAGCGCACCTGCTGCGCCAGCCCCTGCACAAGCGGCTCCGGCAGCACCTGCGGCAAAACCAGCGCCAGCAGCGGCACCTGCAGCTTCAGCACAAAAAGATGAATTTGTAGCGAACGACCAATACGCACATGCATCACCTGTAGTTCGTCGCCTAGCGCGTGAGTTTGGTGTAAACCTTGCGCGCGTTAAAGGCACGGGTCGCAAGAACCGTGTACTTAAAGAAGACGTACAAAACTACGTGAAAGAGTTAGTGAAGCAAGTTGAATCAGGTCAGCTATCTAAAGGTGGCAACACTGGCGGTGGCGAGCTAAACCTAATTCCTTGGCCAAAAGTAGACTTCAGCAAATTTGGTGAAGTTGAAGAGAAGAAACTTTCTCGTATTCAAAAGCTTTCTGGTGCAAACCTTCACCGTAACTGGGTACAGATCCCGCATGTTACGCAATTTGACGAAGCAGACATCACGACGCTAGAAGCATTCCGTAAAGAGCAGAATGTAATGGCTGAGAAGAAGAAAATGGGCGTGAAGATCACTCCATTAGTATTCGTAATGAAAGCCGCTGCTAAAGCACTAGAAGAGTTCCCAACGTTTAATTCATCACTGTCTGAAGATGGCGAAAGCTTAATCCTTAAGAAGTATGTAAATATTGGTATTGCAGTAGATACGCCAAATGGTCTAGTTGTTCCTGTTGTACGTGACGTGAACAAAAAAGGCATCATTGAGCTATCTCGCGAGTTGATGGAAATCTCTGGCAAAGCACGTGAAGGCAAACTAACTGCATCAGATATGCAGGGCGGTTGTTTCACTATTTCTAGCCTAGGTGGCATCGGTGGTACTGCGTTTACACCAATCGTAAACGCGCCAGAAGTTGCTATCTTAGGTGTGTCAAAGTCAGACATGAAGCCTAAGTGGAATGGTAAAGAGTTTGAGCCGCGCCTAATGGTGCCGCTAAGCTGTTCATACGACCACCGTGTAATTGACGGTGCGTTAGCAGCACGCTTTACTGCAACACTTGCAGCTTACCTGAGCGACATTCGCCAGTTAGTGATGTAAGAAAAGAGCTTAACGCATAACTTCGGTTATGCGTTTTGTTTATCGCTCTGATGTAGCAAATAGTATTAATTGAACGAAATCTCTTGAAAATTGCACGACATATGTAAACGGCAATGCTAGAATTTCGCGCAATATTAATTTATCTGCCCAAAGTCTTGTTAATTGAGATAAATAGGCAGGAGTTTGGGTGATACAATTCTCGTATTATCCCGTTCGAATAACAGTTAAGGTAATAACATGAGCAACGAAATCAAAACTCAAGTTGTTGTACTAGGCGGTGGTCCTGGTGGTTACTCTGCAGCATTCCGTGCTGCTGATTTAGGTTTAGATGTAACATTAATCGAATCACGCAATACTTTAGGTGGTGTGTGCTTAAACGTAGGTTGTATTCCTTCAAAAGCACTTTTACACGTAGCTAAAGTAATTGATGACGCAGCTGAAATGGCGTCTCACGGTGTTACTTTCGGTGCTCCTCAAATCGACCTAGACAAAATCCGTTCATGGAAAGAGTCTGTAATCGGTCAACTTACTGGCGGCCTAGACGGCATGGCGAAAATGCGTAAAGTTAACGTAGTTAACGGTTACGGAAAATTCACAGGTTCTAACACCATTGCTGTTGAAGGCGAAAACGGTACAACTACTGTTACTTTCGATAATGCGATTATCGCTGCAGGCTCTCAGCCAGTAAATCTACCTTTCATCCCTGAAGATGATCGTGTAATTGACTCAACAGGCGCGCTTGAACTTAAAGACGTTCCTGAAAAGTTATTAGTACTTGGTGGTGGTATCATCGGTCTTGAGATGGGTACTGTTTACCGTGCACTAGGTTCACAAATCGACGTTGTTGAATTTGCTGATCAACTAGTACCAGCTGCTGATAAAGACGTTATCAAGATTTACCAAAAGTACGTTAAGAACAAGTTCAACGTAATGCTTTCTACTAAAGTTGTTGCAGTTGAAGCGAAAGAAGACGGCCTATACGTTTCATTTGAAGGTAAAAACGCACCAGCTGAAGCTGTTCGTTACGACAAAGTACTTGTTGCTGTTGGCCGTACACCGAACGGTAAACTACTTGACGCTGAAAAAGCAGGCGTAGCAGTTGATGAACGTGGCTTTATCAACACTGACAAGCAAATGAAGACAAACGTAAACCACATCTTCGCGATTGGTGATATCGTTGGTCAACCAATGCTTGCACATAAAGCGGTTCACGAAGCACACGTTGCTGCTGAAGTTATCTCTGGTAAGAAGCATTACTTCGATCCTAAGTGTATTCCTTCAATTGCATACACAGATCCAGAAATCGCATGGGTAGGTGTAACTGAGAAAGAAGCAAAAGAGCAAGGCCTTAAAATTGAAACTGCGGTATTCCCGTGGGCAGCATCTGGCCGTGCAATCGCTTCAGCACGTACTGAAGGTTCAACAAAGCTTATCTTCGATAAAGACTCAGGTCGCGTTATCGGTGGTGCTATGGTTGGTATCAACGCAGGTGAAATGCTTGGCGAAATCGGCCTAGCAGTTGAAATGGGCGCAGATGGTGAAGACCTAGCGTTAACAATTCACGCTCACCCAACACTGAACGAGTCAATCGGTCTAGCTGCTGAAATTTTCGAAGGTTCAATCACTGACCTTCCAAACAAAAAAGCAGTTAAAAAGAAGTAATCTAATTCTTCTTTAGAAAAACCCAGCCACTGTGCTGGGTTTTTTATTATCTGGATTATGTACATCGGCTTAGTATTAGCTCAAAGCGCCAAAAAACGTTAGAATACGCCGCTTGTTTGGGAGAGGTCGATTGAAAAATTCAGTATTAGCACTTAGGCAACAACAGATCGCTGCAGCAAAGCGTGAATATAAAGCGCGTGGTTCAAAATTATCGCGCTGTGAGCATTGTTTGTTATCTGAAACCTTATGTATTTGTGATGGTATCGAAGAGGCAAATTGTGATGCTGCAGTTTGTTTACTGATGTATCACAATGAGAGTTTTAAGCCGTCAAATACCGGACGTTTAATCGCTGATATTGTGCCTGACAATTATGCCTTTCGTTGGGACAGAACAGAACCTGATAAAGCGCTTTTAGATTTATTACAAAGTGATAAATACCAGCCCTTTATTGTGTTTCCTGAAGATAATATGCCAGTAGACCGGGTTGTTAAACAGGTCAGTCGTATTGCAGGTAAAAAACCGTTATTTGTTTTTTTAGATGGTACGTGGCGTGAAGCGAAGAAAATGATTCGCAAAAGCCCTTATTTAGACGGTTTCCCGATTTTATCTATTAGCCCTGAAAAGCTCTCCGAGTATCATTTACGTGTTGCCGCATTTGAGCACCAATTGGGTACTGCTGAGGTTGCCATTATGGTGTTGCAGCTTGCAGGAGAGCTTGATGCGTCTCAAAAGTTAGAGCGTCACTTTATTGATTTTAGAAATGCGTACTTAAAGGGTAAACGCAGTAAATTAGTGCCGTAATAACGGCATTAAAATTTGAAGTATGGCATTGCTGTTTTTAGAAATGAGCAATTTCTAGAAGGGTAAGTGCTGTGAACTAGTGGCTTAAAGCGCATATTCAAAACGTGATAAGTGAATTTTAGGCAAATAAAAAGCGCAGCTTAAAGCTGCGCCTTAACGGAATCTTATTAGCGTCCTGCTATGCACATATCGTTGTTTGATTAGTGCAATCCTTGATATCCCTATTTTGACATGACTCGTCAATGAGCTAAATCCTTGCTCAATCCATCTATCCTATTTACAATCCTGTAAGAAAATCCGTTTAAGGTCCACATCCTGTAAACCATCAATTCCCTTGGCATCCTAGCCCAAAATCCATCTAGTAAATCCTACCAGCTCCTGCCGCTTACTAATCCTAAGTAAGGTCAATTCAGTCCATTTCCTTTTGACAGTTTTAATTCTAGAGCAGTGGTTGTTGAATAAAACTATATAAAATGGCTTGGTAAATTTGTTTTATTGCTGAAATATAGAGTTTGACGTGGTTATATATTTATAAAACAAAGTGTTAACTATTTTGGGTGCGTGTGTGCACCTAGTTTTTTGAGATAAGTAGGAGTGTTCTGTGAGATATATCCTACAGTTAAATTCGCTAATGTCTTTTGCTCTTCTAACTGAAAATTGTTTTCATTTAATTAAATTGAGTGCATTTAACGCTGTACATTCAATATTAGATAGATACAATTCAAGTGATAATACTTCTTATTAATGGTTCTAGAATATGAAAAAAGCAATCGCATTACTCGCACTGCTAGCAGCTGGTGAAGTTGCAGCAAAAGATGTTGTTAATATTTACTCTTATCGTCAGGGCTTTTTAATTGAACCTATTCTGCAAGAGTTCACAAAAGAGACAGGTATTGAAACAAAAGTTGTTTTTGCCAAAAAAGGTTTAATTGAAAAACTTAAAAAAGAAGGTAAATACACGAAAGCCGATATGGTGCTTACGTCTAACTTTAGTGCGCTGTTACAGCTTGAAGATGAAGGCTTAGTGCAACCGATTAAAAGTAACGTAATCGAAAAAAATGTACCAAAGCAATTTCGTGATGACGAAGGAAATTGGGTTGCACTGACTAAACGTGTACGTAATGTTTACTCGTCTAAAGAGCGTGTTGGTAAGTTAGACACGTTAACCTATGAAGATCTCGCTAAATCTGAATACAAAGGCAAAATTTGTATGCGTTCAGGTAAGCAC
Organism: Pseudoalteromonas sp. XMcav1-K; assembly: GCF_044005875.1. NCBI lineage: Bacteria > Pseudomonadati > Pseudomonadota > Gammaproteobacteria > Alteromonadales > Pseudoalteromonadaceae > Pseudoalteromonas > Pseudoalteromonas sp. XMcav1-K. The sequence goes on from NZ_JBIPJE010000012.1 coordinate 9,474, forward strand.
CCTTATAACTTGGGCTTAGTTGCTTCTATGATTGCGCATCATGGCGAAGCAGAAGCGCGAGCGTGGTTAAAGGGCTTAAAAGCAAACCTAGCACGTAAGCCACAAGGTAACGACCGTGCACAAGTAAAAGCAGTAAAAGAAGGCTTGTGTGATGTAGCGCTCGGTAACAGTTATTACTTTGGTAAAATGCTGAACGATCCAAAGCAAGTGCCTTGGGCTGAGTCTGTGTACATTAACTTCCCAAATCAGCAAGATCGTGGCTCACATATCAATGTATCTGGTGCGGTTTTAACCAAGCATGGTAAAAATACGACTAACGCATTAAAATTAATCGAATTTATGACTGACAACAAAGCTCAGAGTATGTATGCTTCAGTGAATATGGAATATCCGGTAAAGACGGATGTTGAAGTGTCTGAGTTAGTGGCGTCTTGGGGCAAATTTAAGGAAGATGCACTGCCATTAACAAAGGTAAGTGAATACCGTCCATTGGCATTGAAGCTAATCGACGAGGTAAAATTTGATCTTTAATGCGCCTTAATTTTTCACTGTCTAAATGGCAGTTTATTGCTTTCGCGACAGGCTTTTGCCTGTCGCTTCCGTTATTGTTCCTGATTTTTGAATCCTTCCAGCCTGATAAGGAAGTCTTTGAACACTTAAAACAAACAGTATTGTGGGATTACACCTTTAATACCATAGTGTTGATTTTTGGCGTCTGCTTGCTCAGTTGTGTGATTGCGTTGCCACTAGCATGGCTTTGTGCCTACAGTGACTTTCCCGGTAAAAAGCATTTTGAGTGGGCATTGATGCTACCACTTGCAATGCCAACTTATATTATCGCCTATATTTATACCGACTTATTTGATTATGCGGGCCCCATTCAGTCATGGTTGCGCGCGGTTTTTGGCTGGCAATCACCGAGTGATTATTGGTTTTTTGATATTCGCACGCTCGGCGGTGCAATCGTAATGATTGCATTAGTGCTATATCCATATTTATTTTTGATTTTTAAAACCGCACTTAAAGAGCAATCTTATAAATTAGTTCAGGCCAGCCAAGTAATGGGTTACTCGCCTGTTAAAAGCTTTTTTAAAGTATCGATTCCGTTAGGGCGTGGCGCAATTGCTGCGGCATTAGCACTTATCAGCATGGAATCAATGGCTGATTTTGCAACGGTAAATTATTTTGCAGTAAGTACCCTGACAACGGCAGTATACGATACCTGGCTTGGTTACTATTCACTCACGGCGGCAGCGAAAATCTCCGGCATTATGTTACTGTTTTTGTTTGTCGTGATAGGCGTAGAGAAATTTAGCCGACGCAACCAAGCGGTATTTGAACGTGGTGCAAGCGAAAATAACGGACCGCTTTATTACCTATCGGGAAAATCAGCATGGTTAGCAACAGCATATTGTGCATTAATACTTTTTGCTGGGTTTGTGCTGCCAATTCTTATTTTGATGAGCTACGCAGTGAGCTATTTTAGTGAAGCGTTCAATAGCGATGCGTTTTTATATGCTTGGCAGAGCTTAAAAATAGCGCTAATCGTTAGTTTCGTTTGCGTTGCTTTAAGTGTGCTGGTGAATTTCTATCAACGTTCAAGCTTATCGCGCTGGGCAGGTGTGCCAGGCAAAGTTGCCAGTACTGGTTATGCATTGCCTGGCACCGTATTAGCAATAGCAGTGCTACTGCCGCTCACCGCACTTGATCAACAGCTCAATATTTTTGCCGAATCAACACAGTGGTTTGCCGAACCAGGATTGTTGTTTAGTGGTTCTATTTTTGCCTTAATGTTTGCTTACGTAGTGCGCTTTTATGCGATTTCACAAGGTGCCATTGAATCTAGCTATGCGCGTATTTCACCATCGCTCGATATGGCAAGTCATTCAATGGGCGTAAGTGCAGGCAATACCTTGCGCCGAGTGCATATGCCACTGCTTAAGCGCGGTATGCTTACTGCTGGTTTAATTGTATTTATTGAATGTATGAAAGAGTTACCTGCGGCACTGTTATTACGCCCTTTTGACTTTGAAACGCTGGCAACCTATGTTTTCCAATACGTCAGTGATGAGCAGCTTGAGCTTGCCTCAGTGTCGGCGTTATTTATCGTACTTGTCGGTTTAATCCCTTTATATTTAGTTAATAACACTATGGAAGCTAAAGCATCTCATGAGTAATTTGTCGATTAACAATTTAGAATATAGCTACAATGGCAAACCGATCTTAAAAGATTTGTCATTGCAGGTAAAAGACAATGAAATTGTGTGTTTACTCGGTGCAAGTGGCTGTGGCAAAACCACCACGTTAAAAGCAATTGCTGGCTTGTTGAAACCTAGCAAAGGCGATATTTCGATTGCGCAAGTTGCGGTTAACGGTGATTCGCTTTATGTGCCGCCACAAGAGCGCAATATCGGTATGATGTTTCAAGACTATGCGTTGTTTCCTCATTTAACCGTTGAGCAAAACATTGCGTTTGGCTTACACAAAGAATCCTCGAGTGTACGCAACGAGCGTGTTAAAGAAATGCTGTCACTGATTAAGCTAGAGGCATTTGCCGAGCGATATCCTCACCAATTATCTGGTGGTCAGCAACAGCGCGTGGCCATTGCTCGCGCACTGGCATATAAACCGAGTTTATTATTGCTTGATGAACCATTTTCCAATATCGATCACCAAGTACGCTTTCAATTAATTGATGATATTCGCCGTATTATTAAAGATCAGCAAGTTTCCGCTATTTTTGTAACCCATTCCAAAGAGGAAGCTTTTGCCTTTGCTGATAAATTGGCGATCATGGAAGAGGGCAAAATTGCACAATTGGGCACAGCAGAAGCACTTTATCGCAAACCTGCGACAAAAGGTGTTGCGGCATTTTTAAGTGCTGGTATTTTTATCGATGCAGAAGCGACATCGAGCACTGAATTTAAAACTGAGTTTGGTACCATTACTTCACTTGAACCTGTTACCAATGACCAAAATGAAGTGTCAGGAAAAGGCTGTATATACTTAAAGCCTCAATATTTAACTTTAAGCGAAAACGAACAAGGAGTAGGCGAGTTTGTTGCGAGCCGTTTTGTTGGTAACCGCTATTTATGTCGTGTAAAACTAGGGCAACAAGAACTTGAAATTCCATGCGCGCAACATCAGCGCTATGCTTATGGTCAGCGATTAGCTATTGATGTTCGTCCGCATTTGGTTAATTATTTCGCTTATACTAATAACAATTAAGTAGGAAACCCGCTATGCCACAAGCGCAATCAGGAGTTTGTGCTGAAGCCAATTTACATGGTGTGCATTTATTTTTAAATGTATTAGATGGCCAAGAACTCAGCTTGTCGAAAAAATTGGCAAGTATTATTGATATGCAAGAGCGGTTTGATCACGAATTTTCAGAAGCGCTTGTGTCGTGTGTTGTGGCGATAGGTTCGCAATTCTGGCCACATATTTACCCCAGTAAAATGCCAAAAACCTTGGCAGGCTTTCCACAATTTGAACATATTGAGCATGCTACGCCGTCACGTCCAATAGATTTAATGATTCAAATTAGGGCAGATCGTCTTGATGTAGTTCATTTGTTTGTGATGGAAGTGATTGAATTACTGAGTGGTGATATTGAGCTGATTGACCAAGTTAAGTGTTTTCATTATTTAGATGGTCGTGACCTAAATGGCTTTATTTATGGTGTTGCCAATCCCCATGGTCGCAAAAAGCAGCTTGTTGCTTTAGTGGGGGATGAAGACGTTGCATTTTCTGCAGGCAGTTATATTCATGTGCAGCGTTATCGTTATGATTTAAAGGCATGGCAAGAAATCTCAAAAGCTGAACAAGAAATTGTAATGGGTCGAATGGCTAATTCTAACCAAGCGGTTAGCTGCGCTCCGGAAAACAGTCATAGTGCTCGTACAGAGCTTTACGATGACCATGGCAATGCATTATTTTTAAATCAAGGCATGCCATTTGCTGATATTAACCAACAGGGCTTTTTATTTATTAGCTGTGCAAACAATGGCTATGCGTTTCAAACGCTTCTCAAACACCGTTTAGGCTACATTGATGATAATGGCCCAGATATGTGGCTGGAGTTTGCGAAAAGTGATTTTGGTGCGGCATTTTTTGCACCATCAGTGAATATGCTAAGGGAGTTAGCAAGGTAGCAGAGAGTTCATCAATGAGGATGAACTCTCAAAAATAGAGTTACACGTTTTCAAATAAGTTTTTTACGCGTTCAAGCGTGACATCAATTTCTGAAATTTTTGCTGGCGCAATAAAAATCGTATCATCACCGGCAATAGTGCCTAACACACCGTCTGCTTTGCCAAGTGAATCAAGCAAACGTGCAATTAGTTGTGCAGCACCTGGGCTGGTACGAATGATGATCATCATTTCGTTATGCATAATATCAATTACCAGTTGGCGCAGCGGACTTTTCGCTGTCGGTACACCCATTTCTGCAGGTAAACAATACACCATCTCTTGTTTTGCATTACGTGTACGTACAGCACCAAATTTACTTAACATGCGAGACACTTTGCTCTGACTAATATTGTCAAAACCCATGTCTTTTAAGGCATCAACAATCTCGCCTTGTGAACCAAAGTTTTCTTCTTTTAAAAGGGCTTTGAACGCTTTAACCAGCGCTTCTTGTTTATCTTGTATTTGCATGTGAACGGGCTGTTTAACCAATTGATGAACGTTACCTTAAATTTTACACAAGTTAGGGTTAAATGCATTAATAAAATCGTCATCTTAATTCAATTAGAGTTGAATTAATCTCAATGAAAACGCGATTTTTTTAATTGATAGCGTTGTCAACTAATCTAGTCGGATAAAGTTTACAACTATGGTCGAGATTTATATAAAAAATACCTGTTTTATTTGTTTTTATGCGCACTTTTCATTATCTTTATGGCACTTTTTTAAATACCTACCTCTAATCACGGAGAATTCACATGAAAGTTGCAGTTTTAGGCGCAGCTGGTGGTATCGGCCAGGCCCTTTCTTTATTACTTAAAACACAATTACCAGCTGGTTCTGAGCTATCGTTATACGATGTAGCGCCAGTTGTTCCAGGTGTTGCTGTTGACCTATCACATATCCCAACTGCAGTTAAAGTTGAAGGTTTTGGTAAAGACGATTTAGATGCAGCACTTGCTGGCGCAGATATCGTAATTATTCCAGCAGGTATGCCACGTAAGCCGGGTATGGACCGAGCAGACTTATTCAATGTTAATGCAAGCATTGTTAAAACACTTGCTGAAGGCATTGTTAAAAACTGTCCTAAGGCGCTTGTAGGTGTTATCACTAACCCTGTAAACGGCACTGTACCAATCGTTGCTGAAGTATTCAAAAAGGCAGGTACTTACGAAGCTAACCGTGTATTCGGTGTTACAACGCTAGACGTTATCCGTTCAGAAGCGTTCATCGCTGAACTTAAAGGCGTAGACGTTGCTTCTGTTAAAGTACCAGTAATCGGTGGTCACTCAGGTACAACTATTCTTCCACTTCTTTCACAAGTTGAAGGTGTTGAGTTCACAGCAGAAGAAGTTGAAGCACTTACTCCACGTATTCAAAACGCAGGTACTGAAGTTGTTAACGCAAAAGCGGGGGGCGGTTCAGCGACACTTTCAATGGGCGCAGCAGCTGCACGTTTCACTCAGTCTTTAGTTAAAGGCTTACAAGGTGAAGAAGGTGTTATCGACTACGCATACGTTGCAATCGACGGTGGTGACGCTGCATACTTCGCACACCCTGTACGTTTAGGCAAAAACGGTGTTGAAGAAATCCTTTCTTACGGTGAGCTTAGCGCATTCGAAGAGAAAGCAAAGAACGACATGCTTGAAACGCTTAACAAAGACATTCAAGAAGGTATCGACTTCATCAACGGTTAATCGCGTTGAGAAAAGATTAAAAAAGGCCGCAATTGCGGCCTTTTTTGTTTTTAGCTATCAATAAAAAAGGCGCTTATTGCGCCTTTTCATGGTAAGAAACATTAACCTTGTTTGCTTGCAACCCAATCGTTTACAAAGCCTTCAAGAGTATTAAGTGGCACAGGACCGCTCTTAAGCACTACATCGTGGAATTCACGAATATCGAACTTTTCACCAAGTTGCTTCTTCGCACTTTCACGTAATTCTACAATCTTGATCATACCGATTTTGTACGCCGTTGCTTGTGATGGCATTACAATGTGACGCTCTACCATCTTAACGCCGTCTGAGGTTGCATTTGGCGTGTTATTTACGTAGTAGTCGATACCTTGTTGACGCGTCCACTTCATCGCGTGAATACCTGTATCTACTACTAAGCGACATGCACGCCATAACTCCATCGCTAAACGACCAAAGTCTGAGTAAGGATCTTCGTATAAGCCCATTTCTTTAGGCACCATTTCAGAGTATAAACCCCAGCCTTCAACGTATGCTGTGTAACCGCCAAATTTACGGAATTTAGGAACGCCTTCAAGCTCTTGCGCGATAGCAATTTGCATGTGGTGGCCTGGAATACCTTCATGGTAAGCAAGCGCTTCCATTTGGTAAGTTGGCATCGCTTCCATATCGTACAGGTTGGCATAGTAAATACCAGGGCGTGAGCCATCTGGCGCAGGTTGCTGGTAAAACGCTTTACCTGCTGCTTTTTCACGGAATGCTTCAACACGTTTTACAATCATGTCGGCTTTTGGCTTAACGATAAATAACTCATCAAGGCGCGATTTCATGTTATCGATCATTGCCGTCGCATCAGCAAGGTACTTTGCTTTACCTTCTTCCGTGTTTGGCAAGTAGAACTGCTTGTCGGTTTTCATGAACTCCATGAACGCTTTTAAGTCGCCTTTAAAGCCAACTTTATCTTTGATTTCACGCATTTCATCATGAATACGTGCAACTTCAGCTAAACCAATCGCGTGAATTTCTTTTGCCGTAAGATCGGTTGTTGTCGTGCGTGCTAATGCATTGTTGTAGTATGCTTCACCTTGCGGGAACTTCCAAGCACCATCGCGGTTATCAGCGCGAGATTCTAAACCAATTAAGTAGCTGATAAGTGATTCATAGGCAGGACCAACTGCAGTTTTAAGCGCATTTGTTGCATCAGTGATAAGAGCGTCTTTTTCAGCTTGTGCGATTTCTAACTTTGCCACTTTGCGTTTAAAGTCAGCAAGCAGGGTTGAATCTTCACCAGTTGTGAAAGGAGCACCTTTTAAGATGTTTTTGCTTGAATCAATTACATGTGGGAACACGAATTTAGGCGCGATAATGCCTTTTTCAGCACGAGTTTCTAAATCTTTTTCAAGTTGTTCAAATACCGTTGGTACACCATTTAAACGAGAAATATACGCTTTTGCATCACTTAAATCGGCAATTTGATGTTGGTTAATCAAAAATGCAGGGATCATTGAGTGTGTGCCATACATTTGATTTACTGGATACGTGTGGTAGCGCCATTTAAAGTCATCAATGCTTTGTACTAAACGCTGTTCCATTAAGTCATAGCTAACTTGTGTCGTGTTATCTAGCTTGCTTCGGTCAAAAGCGCGCAGCGTTTCAAGGTCTTTTTTCGCAAGCGCTAAATCTTCTAACGCACGTGCTTCAGAACCGTCGTCCCATTTGTCATAGTCTTTTTTGATGCCCATATAGGTTTGGTAAACAGGGCTGCGCATTACGCCGCGCATAAAAACTTCTTCAAAGAACGCGTTTGCACGTTCGCTTTCTGATTGTTGTTTAACTACTTCAGCAGTTGTATCTTGTGTTGTTGCTGGTGTTTGACAACCAACTAAAAAAACAGAGCTGATTGCTGCTGCAATTAATGAGCGCTTAAGCATTTTGTTTTACCTTTATAGTTATGACTTTATAACGAAGTATTTACTCAACGTTACTGTTTTACAGGGGTCGCTACAAACGACGTTACACAAATAATTGTAACAAGTCATTTAAAAAGCGGTGTCCTTTTGCGGTAACTTGCCAGACATTGTCGTTTTTTTGCATTAATCCTGCAGTAACCGCGTGATTTAAATTAGTTTCAACGTGTTCAAGTGGCAGCCCAGTAAACTCAACAAACTCGTTGATGTTGAATGATTCATGTAGGCGCAAGCGGTTCATGAAATATTCAAAAGGCAGTTCATCATTTGCTACGTGCCAGCTATCAAATAGGTATGGTCTGGTTAAGTCCATGTAGCCTTTAGGGTGTTTTACCTTAACAGTGCGTACCAGTTTTTGTGTTGTTAAATCGGTGATTTTGCCATGGGCGCCACAGCCAATACCCAAGTAATCACCAAAACGCCAGTAATTTAAATTATGCTGACATTGAAAGCCCGGTTTGGCGTAGCCTGATATTTCATATTGCTCGTAACCTGCATCCGTTAACAGCTGGTGGCCTTGTTCTTGAATCTGCCACAAGGTTTCATCTTCAGGCAGTACAGGCGGTTTTGACGCAAATTGGGTATTAGGCTCAATGGTGAGTTGATACCACGAAATATGGGGCGGATTGAGCGCGATAACTTGTTTAAGATCACTCAGTGCATCATCGATGGATTGATCTGGCAATCCATGCATTAAGTCCATATTAAAACTGTTTAAACCTATGGTCTTTGCCAATTTTGCTGCATTAATAGCTTCATCGGCATTGTGAATACGGCCAAGGCTTTTTAGTTTGTCTTGTTGCAGCGATTGAACACCAATCGAAATACGATTGACGCCAGCGGCACGGTAGCCAATAAAGCGCTCAGCTTCAACCGTGCCCGGGTTAGCTTCAAGGGTAATTTCTATACCCTTTGCGAACGGTATAAGGCGCTCAACACCTTGCAATAAGTTTGCGATAGCTTTTTCACTAAACAGGCTCGGTGTGCCGCCACCGATAAATATACTAGTGAGTTTACGGCCTTGCACATAAGCAAGGTCGGTTTTTAAATCATCTAGCAAGTGCTGTACGTATGCTGATTCAGGAATATCTGACTTTACGCCATGACTATTAAAATCACAGTAAGGGCACTTTTGCACACACCAAGGTATGTGTATATAAAGACTTAATGGTGGCAGTTTCATTAATTAGCCTTGAGCAAGTCGAGCAGTTGATTAAGTGCCTTTCCGCGGTGGCTTAGGCTATTTTTAGTAGCCTTATCTAGCATTGCAGCGCTGCAATTTTTCTCGTGACTAAAGAATACTGGGTCGTAACCAAAGCCTTGTTCACCTTGACGCTTAGGTAAAATTTCACCTTGCCATACGCCTTGGCAAATTAATGGAGTAGGGTCGTCCGCGTGGCGCATAAGCACCAATACACACCAAAAACGGGCTGTACGATTCGGATTATCGCCCAGCTCACTTAGTAGCTTATCAATGTTATCTGAGTCATTCGCATTAACACCTGCAAATCGTGCTGAGTAAATGCCCGGAGCACCGCCTAGGGCTTCAACTTCAAGACCTGAATCGTCCGCGATCGCCGGTAAGCCGGTAATCTTTGCCGCATGCCTTGCTTTGATTATGGCATTTTCAATAAATGTGGTGCCGGTTTCAGCAACTTCTGGCACATCAAACTCTGATTGTGCGACTACTTCAATATTCAAACTAGCGAGTTTATCGGCTAGCTCAGCAACTTTACCTTGGTTACCCGTTGCCAAAACGATTTTTTCAAATGACATAAAACGAAATTTCTAAAGGAATGATGTTAGTTATTATATCAAGAGCGCAAGCGTATTGCTTTGTGGATTTCATGAAATGTTATATTGTTACTTTTCAATGGGTTAGAGGTTGAGTGATTATTCTAAATGCCATAAATATGAAATCTTAGTTTAACAATAGATAAGTAGGCTATCGCAAATTTTAAATCATACGGGTACAAAATAATGAAAAAAACATGTGTCGCCCTAGCAGTTGCTAGCTTACTTATGACGGGTTGTGGTTCTGACGATAAAGAAATCGTAGAAGTAATTAAAGAAGTTGAAGTGATTAAAGAGGTGGAAGTACCACCAGTAGCGGTTACTGAAGTTAAAAACGTGATTTTAATGATTGGTGACGGTATGGGCCCTCAGCAAGTTGGCTTACTTGAAGAGTATGCTCGCCGCGCACCTAATTCAACGTACAGTGCTAAAAATGGTGTGACTGCGTTATCTAACTTTGCCAATCAAGGTGTAATGGGCTTGTCTCTTAATGCACCGCATGGTGATAATGGTAAGTTGGTTGTTGACTCAGCGTGTTCTGCAACACAATTAGCAACAGGCTTAGCGGCAGGTTCTGAAATGATTGGCCTTGATGACCAAGGTAATATCGTTGAAACCATTTTAGAAAAAGCGAAAAAAGCAGGCAAAGCCACAGGCTTAGTATCAGATACTCGCATTACCCATGCAACACCAGCGGCATTTGCCGCGCACCAACCACATCGTTCGTTAGAACCTGCGATTGCTGAAGAGCTAATTGAAAGTGGCAATGTTGATGTATTACTTTCAGGTGGCGCTCGCGTATTCTTACCGTCTGATATTAAAACAGATGCGGCCGATCGTGACGTTATGAGTGCACTTGGCGCGCCTGAATCGGTGTATAAAAAATCAAAGCGTAGCGACAACCGTAACTTAGTCGTTGAAGCGAAAGAGCAGTTTGGTTATGAACTAGCGTTTGATAAAGCGCAGCTAGCTGCAACAGAAACAACTAAACTACTTGGTTTGTTCGCAAACTCGGGTATGGCTGACGGTATTGCCTACTCAGCATGTAAAGAAGCAAATAACTGTTCTCAACCATCGCTTAAAGAAATGACTAAAAAGGCACTTGATGTGCTTTCTAAAGATGAAGATGGCTTCTTCCTAATGATTGAAGGTGGTCAGATTGACTGGGCAGGACACGCGAACGATGCGGGTTGGATGCTACATGAACTATTAAAGTTTGACGAAGCGGTAGAAGCGGTTTACGAATGGGTAAAAGATCGTAACGATACGCTGGTTGTTGTAACAGCTGACCATGAAACTGGCAGCTTTGGTTTTAGTTACTCACGTTACAATATGCCTGAAGCAACAACACTTCCAGGCGATGGCATGCAAGGTCGCGACTACAAGCCTAACTTCAACTTTGGTGATTTAAGCCACTTAGAAATGTTGTATAAGCAGTCGGGTACTTTCTACAACATGCTTGATATGGCAAACGCAGATTGGAACTTTGACGCTGCAACAGCAAACGATTGGATGACTGCAATCAATAACTACAGCGCGTATAAAGTGACACTAGAGGAAGCTGAGAAAGTAGGTGAGCGTGAAAACAACCCTTACTATGACCCAGATCACTCTTATCAAAGTGCTGATGTAACGCCAAAGTTTGACGACTTTAATGAGTTTTATGTATACGCAGACGAAGACCACACTGCAAAAATTGGTCGTGCACTTGCTCGTCACCAAAATGTTGTTTGGGGTACAGGTACACATACAGCAGCACCTGTTCCAGTTTATGCTTTTGGTCCTGAAGGTGTAACTAAACAGTTCTCAACCATGCAACACCATGTTGATATTGGTCAGAAAATGATGGCAGCGCTTGGCTTGTAAACTCGCTTTAAGAGTAACACTAGCCAATAACAAAAAAGCGCCGTAAGGCGCTTTTTTAATGTGTAGATTAATTTGTTTAAGAAAAAATATTAGGGTCTGTTGATCTTTGCTGTTCTATTTTTGTTCTGTTTGAGCGTGCTTTTATCGCGGCGCTCGATGTGTGGCCTAGTAATCTAAGCGAATATCGAGCAACAATGAGAAAAGTGCGCTCAAAAG
>NZ_JBIPJE010000013.1:0-10603 GCF_044005875.1 Pseudoalteromonas sp. XMcav1-K
ATGGTGTGCAAACTACGGTTGTGGCACAACAGTTTAACCAAGGTTCATTACAGTTTACTCAGAATGCGCTTGATCTTGCGATTACCGGCGAAGGTTACTTTGCGATGACTGATTCATTATCATCGCAAGATTATACTTACACGCGTGCTGGTGCATTCAAACTTAACAAAGATAATTTCGTTGTAGATGCACAAGGGAATTTTTTACGTGGTTTCCCTGTAGACCCATCGAACGGAGATACAACATCCGTCAGTTTGAGTACGGCAACTCCGATTCAAATTCCTGATGCATCAGGTGCACCACGTGCAACCAATAATGTGTATACCTCATTTAACTTAGATGCCGGTGCAACTCAGCCTACAGTAGCGCCATTTAATCCAAAAGACTCTGCTACGTTTAACGCATCAACGTCTACGACGGTATATGATTCACTGGGTGAACCCCACGTTATGCAGTTCTATTTTGTAAAAACGGGTACAAATAATCAGTGGAATGTTCACGCTACATTAGGTGGACAGGAGTTTGATAGCACAGGTACTAACCCACCGGCAGGCCCACTGGCAACATTTACATTTGATTCAAGCGGTTTGCCTCAAGCTCCTGTTACTGCGCCTAATACCACATTTGACCCTGTTTCATTAACAGCGACTAACTTATCAAGCCTTTTAACAAACGGTGCGGCTTTTCCAAATGATGTAAATATCAATTGGCGCGACGAAGTAGGTACTGCACAGAAACAACCTACTCAGTATGCCAGCCGTTTTGAGGTAAAAGCACTTGAACAAGATGGTGCGACGGTGGGGCGTTTAACGGGTATTGATATTGGTACCGATGGTAAGATCGTTGCGTCATACAGTAACGGTGATTCAACCTATATTAGCCAAGTGTCTATGGTACGATTTGCTAATTCACAAGGTTTATCTCAGGTAGGTAATACAGCGTGGAAAGAAAGTTTAACATCAGGCGAGCCAATAGCAGGTGAACCGGGTTCGGGTACATTAGGTACGATTAATTCAAGTGCGCTCGAGCAATCTAACGTAAACTTAACCAACGAACTTGTTGATTTAATTTCCGCGCAGCGAAACTTCCAAGCAAACTCACGAGCTTTAGAAGTTAACTCAACACTGCAACAAAATATCTTACAGATCCGCTAATTTAGTTAGCGTAATTCACTTCTTTATCGGGCTGATTTTTCAGCCCTTTTTTATTCTATTTGTTATTTCTTAATAGCGTCAATTTTCAATCATTGCGATTGGCATCATTTTTGCTCTACCTAACTATTAGTGATCATTTTTAGGTCGAGTCGATGGATAAATTACTTTATGTCGCTGCATCGGGCGCTAAACAAAATATGCTGGGCATTGCAGTTAAAGCTAATAATTTAGCTAATGCAAAAACCACTGCGTTTAAAGCTGATTTAGAGCAAGCTCGTTCTATGCAGGCTTTTGGTGAAGGCTTGCCAACACGCGTGTTTGCGATGGAAGAAAGACCGGGTTCACGCTTGAGTGCTGGAGCCTTATCTATGACCGGACGTGAACTTGATATTGCAGTTGGTGAAAACGGTTGGCTCGCTGTGCAAGATGCAAATGGTGACGAGGCCTACACTCGTTCAGGCAATTTACGCATGAGTGAAACAGGGCAGCTATTTACAGCTAATGGCTTACCAGTAATCGGTGAAGCGGGGCCTGTTATTTTGCCAGTGCCGATTGAAAAAGTACAAATTGCCAAAGACGGCATGATCCAAGTTAGGCCGCAAGGCGCACCAGCAAATTTTATTGAAGATATCGACCGCTTAAAGTTGGTCAGTGCGTATGGTGTTCAACCTTTAGAAAAAGGGTTGGATGGCTTGTTTAGAAATAAAGATGGGGCGGAACTGGATACCGACCCAAATATGACAGTAACCAGCGGTGCATTAGAAATGTCTAATGTGAACCCAGTTGATGAGATGGTGGGAATGATTTCACACCAACGTCAGTTTGAGTTGCAAGTCAAAATGATGAAAACCGCAGAGAAAATTGACGAAAGCCAAAGTTCTCTTATGCGAATTTATTAATGGTTTTTGGAGGTTAGTATGCATCCTGCATTGTGGATCAGTAAAACAGGTATCGATGCGCAGCAAACCGATACGTCTGTAATTTCAAATAACTTAGCAAACGCGAGCACCGTAGGGTACAAAAAAAGCCGTGCGATTTTCGAAGATTTGCTTTATCAAAACATTAATCAGCCGGGGGGGCGCTCATCGCAAGATACGCAGCTGCCATCGGGTTTAATGTTAGGTGCGGGTTCTAAAGTAGTTGCCACGCAAAAGAATTTCTCACAAGGAAATATGCTAACAACTGATAACTCGATGGATTGGATGATTCAAGGTCAGGGCTTTTTTGAAGTTGCGATGCCGGACGGTAGTCTTGCCTATACGCGAAATGGCCAATTTACTACGGATGAAGAAGGTCGCATTGTAACATCGGGCGCGGGTTATCCATTGCAGCCAGAAATGAATGTCCCTGACGATGCACAGCAGATTATTGTATCGCAAGATGGCGAAGTGTCAGTACGTATCGCTGGGCAAGCAGACAATGCAGTAATTGGTCAGCTCACCATTTCTGATTTTATTAATCCATCAGGTCTTGAGCCTATGGGACAAAACCTCTATACAGAAACCGCAGTAAGTGGCGCACCTGTGCAAGGTAACCCGAGCGTGGATGGACTAGGTGTGATTGTGCAGGGCTCTCTTGAAACATCAAACGTGAATGTAACCGAAGAGTTGGTAAATCTTATTGAGACGCAGCGCGTTTATGAGATGAATTCAAAAGTCATCTCTTCGGTTGATGAAATGTTGAGTTACATTAATCAGCAGCTTTAATAGGTGGTTAGCATGAGTAAGTTACTATTAACATTGATCGGCAGCGTACTTTTAAGCGGTTGTGTGACAACAGCAAACCGCTTCGTCGAACGTGATGATCCGTATTATGCACCGCTGTATCCTGAAGATACCGATGTGTCGCAGGTAAACACGGGGTCACTTTATAATATACATTACTCAAATGACCTTTATTCAGACCAAAAAGCGCTGCGCCAAGGTGACATTATTACCGTAGTGCTGAGTGAATCAACTCAGGCGTCAAAAACTGCAAAAACGGAAACTGACCGAGAAACGGACTTTGCACTATCACCGGTTACTGGATTTGGCGGTAATGCAGTTACGATCAATGGTGATGCGTTGCAATACGGTGTTGGTTCAGAGGGCTCATATAAAGGCGATGCGAAGTCAGATCAGTCAAATAGTCTAAACGGTAATATTTCAGTTAATGTGATGCGTGTATTACCAAACGGTAATTTAGTTATTCGCGGTGAAAAGTGGCTTACGCTTAATACCGGTGAAGAATTTATTCGTTTAGAAGGCATCGTTCGTCCGAAGGATGTTAGTGCTGACAATATGGTGATGTCTACCCGTATTGCAAACGCACGTATTCAGTACTCTGGTAAAGGGGCACTGGCAGATGCACAAGAAGCAGGCTGGTTAGCCCAGTTCTTCTTAAGCCCATTAAACCCTTTTTAGGAGGTCGCATGCGTAATTTTGCTATTGGTTTTATCGCGCTTCTTAGCCTTTTTAGTTTCCCAACAACAGCAGAACGCATTAAAGATGTGACTGTTGTTGAAGGGGTACGTAGTAACCAGCTTGTTGGTTATGGTTTAGTTGTTGGTTTGCCTGGCACAGGTGAAAAAAGTAGCTTTACCGAGCAAAGTTTTAAAGCCATGCTAAGCAGTTTTGGTATCACGTTACCAGCAAACTTAAAGCCTAAGATTAAGAATGTCGCAGCAGTAGCTGTACATGCAGATTTACCGCCGTTTGTGAAACCGGGTCAAACAATCGATGTAACCGTATCGTCAATTGGCAGCGCATTAAGCTTGCGCGGTGGTACATTAATTCAAACCTTTCTAAAGGGCGTTGATGGCAATGTGTATGCAATTGCACAAGGCAGCATGGTGGTTAGCGGATTAGGCGCCGAGGGTGCTGATGGCAGCAAGGTATTAGTAAATACACCAACTGTAGGACGTGTTCCAAATGGCGCGATTGTCGAACGTGCGGTCGCATCGCCGTTCAACCAAGGTGATCACATTACATTTAATTTGCACCGTCCTGATTTTTCTACTGCAAAAGCCTTATCTGATACGATTAACGATTTAGTAGGCCCAAATACTGCCACAGCAATGGATGCAGCGTCGGTTAAAGTGTTAGCGCCACGCGACCCAGCGCAGCGCGTAGCTTACCTTGCTACTTTAGAAAATCTTGAATTCGAACCAGCTGATAACAGTGCAAAAATTATCGTTAATTCGCGTACAGGCACTATCGTGATTGGTAAAAATGTTACTTTAGAACCCGCAGCAATCACCCATGGTGGATTGACTGTCACGATTGCAGAGCAGCAAAACGTTAATCAACCCAACGCACTTGCTGGTGGGCAAACGGTTGTTACCGAACAAAGCATTATTGATGTTGCCCGCGATGATACCCGTGCTTTTGTGTTTGACCCAGGTGCGAGTTTAGATGATCTCGTGCGAGCGATTAACGAAGTCGGCGCGGCGCCAGGTGATTTAATGGCAATACTTGAAGCGTTGAAAGAGGCGGGCGCAATAAGTGGCCAACTAATCGTGATTTAAGTTTACAGATTGTTACTTGAGCCCTGCATTGCAGGGCTTTTTTGTTTAGTGCTTTAATTTGATTTCTTTGGCTTGATTTTTGCATTGGTTTATCAGTGTGTTTCGTAGCCAATTTATTGAATGAGAGCTGACTTATGGATGGTAACAACATAAATCATCAACAAAGTTTCTTTGACTTGAGTAACTTAGATTCTTTACGTCAAGAAGCGCTGCAGGGCGATCCTGATAAAAAAGCGCTTAAGCAAGTCGCAGCTCAGTTTGAATCGATTTTTACCCAAATGCTATTTAAAAGTATGCGTAAAGCCAACGAAGCATTTGAAGACGAAGATAGCCCGTTTAATGAAAGCAGCGTTAAATTTTATCGTGATATGCACGATCAACAGCTTTCTATGGAACTTTCACAAAGTGGTGCATTAGGGCTTGCCGATATTATTGTCCAGCAACTTTCACCCACGCCAGGAAAATACACCCCTGCAAGTTTGTTTTCATCAAGCCAAATTGCGCCAATGCAAAAGCCTTCATTGAATACTGCAAATACAGATTCATCAAAACAGATAAATACTACAGGTGAAGAAACAGCCTTTGATAATGAGCAGTCGTTTGTTTCTGAGCTTTGGCAGCACGCTAAAAGCGCAGCTGAAAAAATAGGGTTAAGTCCTGCTGTTATGTTGGCGCAATCTGCGCTTGAAACAGGCTGGGGAAAACATGTGATTACTAAAAGTGATGGGCAAAGCTCAAATAATTTTTTCAATATTAAAGCTGACCGCGCATGGCAAGGTGATAAAGCTGCTAAAGCTTCGCTTGAATTTGAACAAGGCGTCGCTGTTAAAAAACAATCTAATTTTAGAGCGTATAACAGCATTGCTGAAAGTTTTGATGATTTTGTTAACTTTTTACAGCAAAACCCACGCTATCAATCAGCACTTAAAACAACGTCAGACCCATCTCAGTATCTTGATGAATTACAAAAAGCAGGGTATGCCACTGACCCTAATTATGCAGACAAAATTAAAGATGTGCTAAAGCGCAGTGAATTTACGCAAGCACTCAACGCTGTCGCTTCAGGAATAAATGTAAACGATATGATGAAAAGTTCGATAACAAGTTTAGGAGGCACTAACTAATGTCTTTTAATCTACTTAATATTGCAAACTCAGGTGTACGTGCAAGCTCAGAGTTACTGCAAACTACCAGTAAAAACATTACCAACGTCAATACCGAAGGTTATGTTCGAGAGCGCACAGAACATAGAACACTGTTCGATAATCAAGTTGGACTTGGGCAAACTTTCCGCTTAGTGAATAGTTTTGCACAAGAGCAGCTTAATCGCGATATTTCCAATGCGGCTTTTTACAACCAAATCGTTAGCGAGTCCGCGCGAGTAGATAGTCTATTTGCTGAAGAGTCTAATAGTCTCGGAACGAGCATCAACTCGTTGTTTGGCTCGTTACAAGATAGTTTAAACCAACCATCGTCTAATGTTAGCCGTTCCCTGTTTTTTAGTAATGCCCAAGGTTACATCGATCAGCTTAACCGATTATCGGGTATCGTTTTTGATCAAAAAACCATCGTTAACGATCAGCTCGAGATCTATGCGAATGAAGCTAATTCACTTATCACTAAGATTAGCGAGCTAAACTTATCAATTGCATCGGGAACATCGGGGCCTGATGGCAGTGCTCTAAATAGCACTATCAATCAGCGTGATTTGGCAATTAAAGAGCTATCTGAATATATAGACATTGAAACACTTGATGGTCCAAATGGTGAAAAACTGGTGTTTATGGGCACGGGTGAAGCTGTTGTAATGGAAGATGGCGCGTTTAACTTATTTTCACTTTCTGGCGATCCTGATCCTAATTTTAAAGATTTAAAATTAGATGTGGATTCAGGCAAAGCCATTCCGCTTGAAGTGAATACCAGTGTACTAAAAGGAAAAATTGGTGGGCTACTAGCTTACCGTGAGGAAATACTGATTTCGTCACAAAACAAGTTAGGCCAATTGAGCCTAGCAATGGCGGATGCATTCAATCAGCAAAATAGGCTTGGATTAGACGGTGATGGTGAGCTTGGCGGCGATTTATTTACCATTCCAACCGCTGGAGCCTATTCCTATGCAGCAAACACGGGGACGGCCCAAATAAGTGGAACCATTGAGCCGGGTAAAGGCAGTGAATTACCGCCAAATGATTTTTTAATTGAATATACAGCAGCGAACCAAATTACAGTTACAGCGCTTGATTCATATGGTGATCCAATTGGTACACCTATTGTTGCAGCTGTCGCTGCTGGGCAGGCTAATTCGGGCACAGCAGTAGGCGGAGAACTTTTTGGTTTGCAAATTAATGTAGGAGCTGGCGCTGCGGTTGGTGATAAATTTGAACTTAAACTTAACTCAGAGGCATCGACGAGCTTCGAGCTTGCAACCATGCGACCGGAAGATTTAGCGTTAGCGTCACCGATACGCACTAACAGCGACTTAGCCAACAGAGGGTCAGGTAATATAGCGTCAAGCACTGTTTCTGACACCACTGCACCAGGATTTAATCCAGGTCCTCCGCCAGCTTTAGCTAATGGCACCATTACACTAACTAAAACGGCAAACCCTAATGAGTTTACAATTACAGATGGTGCACCACCCGTAACGAATACGGTTGTTTTAACACCGCCTTATGACAATGTTTTGGCACAAGCAGGTGCACCATACAATACCTATGGTTTTGATTTTAACCTTGAAGGTATAGCAGAAACGGGTGACTCATTTACGATTGAGTTTAATACTGATGGCTTTGACGATAGCCGAAACGGTCTTTTACTGGCAGAAATTCAAAATCGAGAGTTAGTTAGGTCAAGTGCTATCGTAACCAATGGTGATAACCTCACTAAGATTAATGAAGCATACGGTAATATAGTGACTGATGTTGGTATGAAAACTGCGCAAGCTAAAACCAATCAAGTGGCATTTGATGCGTTAGCTAATCAATCTAATGCGTGGTATGAGTCGATTTCAGGTGTCAATTTAGACGAAGAAGCGGCTAATTTATTACGTTATCAACAATCTTATGCAGCAGCGGCAAAAATCTTAAGTACCGCAAGCACAGTATTTGACACAATTCTTAATGCAGCGAGGTAGTCGAGATGCGTTTATCGAATAATATTATGTATCAAAATAGCCTCGATAGTATTTTAAGTGGCCAAGAGAAACTTGTAGATTCTCAACTAAGAGTGAATACGCAGAAAAAAGTACTAACAGCAGCGGATGATCCCGCCGCTATGGCACAAGCGAACTTGATTACGAAAAAACTAGAACTGAATGACCAGTTTGACAAGAATATGAGTTTCTTGCGCGGGCGCTTAGAAGTAGAAGAAAATGCGCTAAAAAGTATGAATACGCAAATAGAGCGAGCACGCGAACTTTCTATTCAAGCTGGTAATGGTGCATATACTCACACCGATCGTGAGGGTATTAGTAAAGAATTAGCTGAAATTCAAAAAAGTTTACTTGATTTGATGAATACGCGCTCTGAAGATGGGCGTTTTATTTTCTCTGGTTTTCAAGATAGTAAAGCGACTTATTCTTACGATAGTGCTAGTCAAACTTATACATACAACGGCGATCAGGGTAACCACTCGATTCAAGTTGCTACTTCAACTTATATTCAAGCTACTGACAATGGCGCAGATTTGTTTGAAAAAACCAAAGCGCGGCTAAATGTTGCCAGTAATGCGATGACGATATTGCCTGGGGCAATTACCGCGGGCAGTGTGTATGTTAAGCAACAAGCTGAATTTGACCAATTTCACGCTAACTATTATGACCCGCTTACACCCGCAAATAATACTTTCAATGTAGTCGTTACGGCTGGCGCACCAGATCAGTACGAGATCAGACAAAATGGCTCGCCACTGGTACCTGCTGTCACAGGAGACTTTACCGGTGAGTCAATAGAATTTGTTGGCATGGAGATATCGCTGCAAGGTGCTGCGCCAGGGCAAGCTGATTTTACATTAGAACCTCCAACTAACAAGAACATTCTAAACACATTAGAAGAGCTTATTTCGGTACTTGAAAATCCTGCAAGTACGCAGGTTCAGTTACAAGAGACGCTTGCAGATTCAGTTGTTGAATTAGATAATGCGCAAGAGGCAATTACTTTCACCCGGGCAAGTATTGGGGGGAGATTAAATGCCGTTACAAGGAATGAAAATGCCAATTCTGGAGAGGAAATAGTAAACGTTGCCACTAAGGCAAGTTTGTTAGAGGCCGATATGGCTGAAGCAATCAGCGAGTTAAAGAAAAATGAAACCGCGCTACAGGCCGCTCAAGCGACATTTGGCCGAGTTTCAGGATTAACTTTGTTTGATTACATATAAGTTGGCACGTTTAATGCTTTTAAGTTAGTGCGTCAAAGACGCAACTTAGTGCAAACGTTAAAGTTCGCTTTAACAAAGCACTTCCCGTCATGAGAGCCGGGAGTACTAACAGTAGCGCAAAGAAGGAGAGAGCTTTGCGCCACTGTATTCTAACTTAGGAGAAAAAAATGGCTTTATATGTAAATTCCAATATAACGTCACTTAATGCTCAAAGGCAGTTAGCGAACTCAACCAATGCATTAAGTACATCGTTCCAACGTTTATCATCAGGTCTTCGTGTTAATAGTGCAGCAGACGATGCGGCAGGTTTGCAAATAGGTACTCGTTTACAATCGCAAGTAAATGGTGCAAACCAAGGTGCACGTAACGCAAATGATGGTATTTCACTGTCGCAAACAGCAGAAGGCGCTTTAGAAGAAACAACCAACATGCTACAGCGTATGCGTGTTTTATCCATTCAATCGGCAAATGGTTCAAACACTGATTCAGACCGTGAGGCACTGCAAAAAGAGTTTTCTGAATTACAATCTGAGATTGATCGCGTTGCAACTGATACAACATTTGGTGGTGTAAATATCTTAAATGGTACTTATGACACAGACTATCAAGTCGGCCCAGATGCCAATCAAACGATTCAAGTGAAAATTACCACTAATATGAATACAACAGGGCTTGCACTTTCTGATGATTCAATCAGTACTGCAGCTGGTGCTCAAACTGCAATCGCAGCGCTTGATGATGCGCTATCGACAGTTAATGCAGTGCGTGCAGATCTGGGTGCGAAACAAAACCGCTTTAGTTCAACTATTCGTAACTTAAAAAGTGTTGCTGAAAACGTTTCAGCGTCAAAATCTCGTATTATGGATACGGACTTTGCAGCAGAAAGTGCAGCATTGGCGCGTAATCAGGTTCTACAACAAGCATCAAGCTCAATGCTGGCCCAAGCTAACCAACAACCTCAAATCGCGTTGTCACTACTTCAGGGATAATCGCTTTAAAGCCCTTGATTTATCAGGGGCTATAAATTTTATTAACTTTTCTCTAAAGTCATCCCCCTTGTTGTCGATATCTTAATCAAACGAGTTGTTTGGCGGTCAATACCGCAGATAGAAGAGGGCGAGAATCATGGCTTTATATGTAAATTCAAACATCACATCATTGAACGCACAGCGTCAATTATCGAATTCAACAAATGCGTTAAGCACGTCTTTTCAGCGTTTATCATCAGGTTTACGTGTTAACAGTGCAGCGGACGATGCGGCCGGTTTACAAATTGGCACACGTTTACAATCGCAAGTAAATGGTGCAAATCAAGGCGCACGTAACGCGAATGATGGTATTTCACTAGCGCAAACAGCAGAAGGTGCACTAGAAGAAACGTCAAACATGTTGCAACGTATGCGTGTTTTATCGATTCAATCGGCGAATGGTTCAAACACAGATTCAGACCGTGATGCACTACAAAAAGAGTTTGCTGAATTATCGGCAGAGATAGACCGTGTAGCAAGTGATACAACGTTTGGTGGTGTAAACATCTTAAATGGTACTTACGATACAGACTATCAAGTAG
>NZ_JBIPJE010000014.1:0-26855 GCF_044005875.1 Pseudoalteromonas sp. XMcav1-K
ACTTAATTTTGATTATTTTCTTTTTATTTTAAGAAAGTTTCAAAACTCAGTTTTACTTGACTCAACCAACTCGTGATTCGCTGCTATGCTGCGTCGTTCCCCGTGTTGGTGGAGGCGCATTATAGAGAGATCCGAATTTGGATCAACCCCTATTTCAAACTTTTTTTAGTTTTTTGGATCGTTTGGGTGAAATACGTACAAAACAGCTCATTTTTGTACGTTTTTGGCCGTTTAATGGGCTTTTTAAACTTAACTTAAATAATTTTACCGCTTATTTGTTCTGATATTATTGCCTTGTGAGCAAAGTAAGATAAGATAAGCATGAACATTTGTTAATTTTATGTTTAATTTGTGTAATTCGGAATCTTTAAAATGAGTTCATCGCAACAAAAATCATTAATAATAATTTTTATCGCATCTCTTATCGGCTATGCCGTAGTTCATTTTGCATTATCATCAGTACTTACAAGTTCATCTTTGGCTATTGCTGTAGGCATTTTGATTGGTGGTGTTCTTGCAACCTTTTCTGCTAATGGTGCAACTGAAAAGAAAGAGGCAAGTAAATCACTTTATGTGGGTAATTTACCTTATAAGGCAAACGAAGCGGTTGTTAGAAGTTTATTTGAACAACACGGGAAAATATTCTCTGTTCGCCTATTAAAGGATAAGCATACTGGTAAACGTCGCGGCTTTGGTTTTGTAGAAGTCGCAGAAAAGGATGCCGATAAAATTATCTCGGCATTAAATGATAAAGAGTTTCAACAGCGCACTTTAAAAGTACGTGAAGCGAAACAAAAGTCAGATGACAATAATTCTTCGGATGATAGTGTTAATCATTAATCACTGAGATTTGTAATTTAGTCTGTTCTAAAGCAGCCGTAGCATAATAATCTACTGGCTGCTTTTTATTATCTACTACATTACACTCGCCAATGAGACTCGATACACGATTTGCAATAGCCTCACCAGAGTCGAGTAGTTGTAAATCATGCTTTATTAACTGTTTAAGTTCATTTGCAATAATAGGAAAATGCGTACACCCCAAAACTAAATGATCAATTTCACTGTTTATTGCTAATTTATCGAGTTCTTGAGCTAACGCTTGCATATCTAATGTATTAAACCAGAACTTGTATTCAGCTAATCTTACTAGTTCGCTAGAACCATATAAGTCAACTTCACAGCTTCTTGCAAAATCATTAATCAATGTCGCGGTGTATTCATTTGCAACTGTGGCAGGCGTTGCTAATACGCCAATTCGTTTGCTTAGGGATTTCTCTGCTGCTGGTTTAATTGCAGGTACAACGCCTACTATTGGAAAATCAAATTGTGCGCGAAGTTGCACTAATGTTTGTGTGCTCGCAGTATTACAGGCAACAACCAATATATCGACAGGCTCAATTACTTTAATAAATTGAGTTAACAGACTAGTAATACGCTGCGTTAAAAATTGTGAAGAACGTTTTCCGTACGGCAGGTATTTGTTGTCCATAAGATAGCTGAATTTCGCACTCGGTAAACTCGCTTGAATATGTTCAAGTACCGATGTGCCACCAATGCCAGAATCAAATACAACAATGTGCTTAGCCAAACTACCCGACCTAATACGTTATTAACCCGAGTAGTTTGCCATAGATTTTTTAATTCACAAGCGATGACCTAGCTTTCTTTCTGTTGCTTTTGATTTAGCTGTTCAAAAAAGCTAGTACTGTAATCCAACAGATTCTCTTTATTAGCCTGCTGTTGATTCAGCCAATTTAATAATTGCGTCAATTGATTCTCAATATTGAGTGGCTTCGCTTTGTCATAGCTTTCTTTTAGCCCTTCATTTATTGGTTCAAATTGCTTAGCAATTTCTCGACCTGGTTGCGTCGTTTGATATTCTCTCACACTTGCTCTTACTTCTGTTTGCTGCAAGTTCATCGACATAGCCACCAATTGTGGAGAATCCAAGTTTAGATTTTTTGCTTGCTCAAACGCTTCATCAAGCGAGCCATTAAAGAACTCGTTACTAACTTCTTGCAAATCTGACATAAGTTCATTAATTGCTGCTACTTCATCTTCATTCAAATCACCTTCGACTGAAAATGAGTAAGCTTGTGAACTCGACTGAGAAGACGAATAACTGAACGACTCGTCATTACCATCTTTACTATAAGAGAATTGTTCCGACGACTGATACTGACTATTGTATGTTAACTTAATTACATCGCCTTCAGCTGTTTTAATCTCGTAACTCGCACCATTTTCTAGCTTATAATAATTCTGCGCATTAAAACTCGTAGACTTTGACTGCTCGCTTACTGGGTTAAATAAAGATTCTTCAAATTCGTCTAGGCCATCAAAAATAAATTCACGGCTTTTTTCGACCCCTTTTTCAATATCATCACTAAACAAATCGCTGTCTTTAAGCTCTTCAATTGCCTCACCCAGACCTTGCTTTATCCCTTTACGTGCTTGCTCAAGCATATTGGCCAGTGAGCCTTCATCAGCTCCGTCCGCTTGAGCACCTAAAATGGCACCTTTAACAAAGGACAGTACATTTTTAGCCACTTCTTCAAAATCAAACGTATTACTTGTGGCTGGCGGTTCCACTTTACTTTCAAATGGTATTGTCCCCATCATTTTTTGATAGGAGATCTGACTTGCAATTGTTATTCGTTGAGACATGGTAAAAACATCTTTAGACGATGCGTTTTGTGCTATTTCGTTTGGTTTATTTTGAGAAAAACCATACTTGTTTTCAGGTTGATACCCCAATCCACCAACTTTCATAATCATTGCCTCCATTTCAGAACATCTACTTATCGACCAAATAGTGAACAACTTAAGTATAAATCATTAATTTAAGCACTATTCGTTTTCCTTCTATAATGGTAATAACCACTTAGCTAAGTATGTTATTCGATGTTGCTAAGGCGGAGTTTTCTGATGTAGTCCTTCTAAATCGATAAATAACAACGTGATTAGCAATCAAAAAAGCCCGCGCAAATGATTCGCTATTTAAGTGAGTCAGTATAAGTATGTCACATTTTTTCTATGCTATAACTGGACAAAGAAAAACCACAACCTACAATAGCGCGACTCGCACACTAGAGGTTAAAAAGCATATGCCTGTAATTCAAATAGATACTTCACAATACGACGAACAACTTGCTGAAAAAGAACAACGTATCAGCCAACAATTTGCGCAGTTTAACGCGCCAAAATTAGAAGTATTTGCGTCTGAAGCAAAAAATTACAGACAACGTGCAGAGTTTCGCGTGTGGCATGAAGGTGAAGATTTATTTCACATTATGTTTGACCCTGAAACAAAAGAGAAAATCAGAGTTGATCAGTTTGATCCTGCAGCACCATTAATTTGTGAATTAATGCCTCGTTTGTTAGAGCTACTAAAACCGAATGAAATTTTACGTCGTAAACTCTTTCAAATTGATTATTTGTCGACATTAAGCGGACAAATTCTTGTTAGCTTGATTTATCACAAGCAACTTGATGACGAATGGGTAAACGAGGCTAATAAGCTAAAGGCGTTACTAAAAGAAGAGTTTGATATCGATTTTATTGGCCGAGCTCGCAAGCAAAAAATTGTGCTTGGTGAAGAATATGTCATTGAAAAGCTGAATGTAGATAATCGTGAACTTGTTTATCAGCAAGTTGAAAATAGCTTTACTCAGCCAAACGCCAAGCTAAATGAGCAAATGCTCGAGTGGGCAATTGATGTCTCAAAACCTCTTAATAACGATCTGCTGGAACTTTATTGTGGTAACGGTAACTTTTCAATTGCATTAGCGCCAAGCTTTAATCGCGTACTAGCCACCGAAATTTCCAAGTCTTCGGTTAAGTCTGCGCAATTTAATATTGCCGAAAACAAAATCAACAACCTCGATATAATCCGTATGTCGAGTGAAGAGTTCACTATGGCAATGAATGGTGAAAAAGAGTTTTCCCGCTTAAATGGTATCGACCTTAAAAGTTACAACTGTCAAAGTATATTAGTTGATCCGCCCCGTGCAGGTTTAGACAAAGACACCACTGATTTAGTGCAAGGGTATGACAACATTATCTATATTTCATGTAATCCAGATACGCTGGAAAGAGATTTGCAGCAACTAACTGAAACTCATACCATCGCGCGTTTTGCCATTTTTGATCAGTTCCCGTATACCCATCATATCGAATCCGGCGTATTTTTAACGCGCAAGTAAAACATCCATCAAAAAAAGCAGCTATTTAGCTGCTTTTTTTTCTTTGATATAGCTTGATGCCCCTTTAGCAATATAACGCAATTGCCAAATAATACGCTCGGTAAGTTGTTCACGCTGTGGCTTAGTGAGATCAAGCGCTTCAGCGCCTGCGTTAAATACTAACGTAACCATTGCTTCTGCTTGTATATACGCATGATTAGCATCACAACCAGTCTCGTTTTCTAAATAATGCGCGAGTTCTAGAATAAAGTGCTTAATTTCACGAGCAACTGCCGCCCTAAAAGCTTTTGATGTACCCGAACGCTCTCGCAATAATAAACGGAATTGGTTACTCGACTCATCAATAAACTCCATAAACGTCAACACAGATATATTGATAATACTGCCACCGCTTTCAATACGACGGCGAGCCTGACGCATCAATTGACGCAACATCAAGCCTGCTTCATCAACTAAGGTTAACCCAAGCTCATTCATATCTTTAAAGTGGCGATAAAAAGACGTAGGTGCAATTCCCGCTTCACGAGCGACCTCACGTAAACTTAGATTAGAAAAGCTATGCTCAGCACTTAGCTGGTTAAAAGCCGCTGCAATTAAAGCCTGTCTTGTCTTTTCTTTTTGTTGTGCGCGAATACCCGACATACGTCCCCCATCTAATTTGCACGCAGTTTACCACAGAAAAAATATTTATGAATTTTGTCGAATTCACTTGATTAAAAGGCCATATAAAACTATTTTAGCGTACAAGTGTACGCTGAGATTTTTAAGAATGAAAAAACCACCTATTATTTGGCTTAATACCCTCTTTTTTACCATCACTTTTTTGGCTGCTGTTACCATCGTGCCCTGGTACGGTCTAGCGTATGGCTACAGTAGCGCAAACTGGATCGCATTTATTGCGTGTATGTTTTATTGCGGTTTATCAATTACTGCCGGTTATCACCGTTTATGGGCGCACAAAACTTATGAAACCCATCCTGTGATTGAATTTATTTTTGCCATCGGCGGTGCGTTCTCAATTCAAAATAGCGCGTTACATTGGAGTTCAGATCACCGCCTGCATCATGGCAAAGTTGATGACACTGAACACGACCCTTACGCTGCGACTCGCGGGTTTTGGTATAGCCACATTGGTTGGATGCTGCGCGAATATCAAGCACATCGATACAACGACTACTCAAACTGCCGAGATTTACAAAAAAATCGTGTTGTTATGTGGCAACATAAACATTATTTGACGCTTACTCTGATTACCAACTTGGGTATCCCACTGGTACTTGGTTTGGTGTTTGGTAATGTATGGGGAATGTTACTTCTTGCGGGTTTATTGCGTTTAGTACTGAGCCAACACTTCACTTTTTTCATTAATTCGCTGGCACATATTTGGGGTTCTCGCCCTTACACTGAATCAAACACCGCCCGCGACAATGGCTTTTTAGCGTTATTCACATACGGTGAGGGGTATCATAACTTCCATCATATTTTTGCATCTGATTACCGCAATGGTATCCGATGGTGGCATTACGATCCGACAAAATGGCTGATAAAATCACTAGCATTTTTGGGATTAGCCTCAAAGTTACGCAAAACACCGCAAGAGCGAATTGAACGCGCAAAAGCGGCAACTTTAATGGAAAAAACCAAACGCACCTTGCTTGAAAAGCAAGACAGTCATGTGCAATTAGATAAACTACAGCACGAATATGAGTTGTTATTAAGTAAAATACAGCACTATTATAAAGTAAGAAAACGCTTACTAGAGATGCGCAAAAACAAAGTGATACAGCAATGTGAGCAATCACAATTGAAAAAGCAGTATAATGACATTAAAGCGTCTTTAATAAACCAACAACAAAACTGGCTGGCGTTAAACAAAGCCTTAATTAAAGGGCTCGCAATAAACTAGTTAAAGGAACACTCTGTGACAAAAAAACAAGCGACTAAAAAACAGTATGATTATGATGCCATTATAATTGGTACTGGCCCTGGTGGTGAGGGTACGGCTATGAACCTTGCGAAAAGTGGCAAGCGCGTAGCGGTTGTTGAAAAACAACCGAAAGTGGGTGGTGGTTGTGCTCACTGGGGTACAATTCCATCTAAAGCACTGCGCCACTCGGTTAGTCGCTTGATTGAGTTTAATTCAAACCCGCTGTTTAATTCACAAGCTCACAGAGAGCGCATGACCTACCCAGATATTTTAGATCATGCGAGTAACGTAATTTCAAAGCAGGTTAATTTACGCACCAGCTTTTATGATCGTAACCGTATTACCTTAATTCATGGCGAGGCGAGCTTTGTTGATAAAAATACGATTTCAATTTTAAAAGATGACGGCTCGAGCGAATCATTATCAGCGCAAACAATTGTCATTGCGACAGGCTCTCGTCCGTATCGCCCTGCTGAAATCGACTTTAATCATAAACGCGTTTACGACAGCGATACCATTTTAGGTCTCAAGCACGACCCTCGTCATATTATTATTTACGGTGCAGGTGTAATTGGCTGTGAGTACGCTTCTATTTTTCGCGGCCTAGGCGCAAAAGTAGATCTTATAAACACCCGTGATCGCCTACTCGCTTTCCTTGATGCAGAAACATCTGATTCATTAAGTTACCACTTTTGGAATAGCGGCATTTTAATTCGCCATAACGAAGAGTTTAAAAAAGTAGAAACCCGCGATGATTGCGTCATTATGCATATGCAATCTGGTAAAAAAATGCAAGCTGACTGCCTACTATTTGCCAACGGCCGAACAGGTAACACCGACAAGCTTAACTTATCAGCGATTGGTTTAAGCTCAGATAGCCGAGGCAATTTGAAAGTAAATGAAAACTATCAAACTGAAGTTGAAAATATATACGCAGTTGGCGATGTAATTGGTTACCCCAGCCTTGCAAGTGCGGCATTTGATCAAGGTCGAATCGCAGCAGATGCCATCACCACAGGCGAATGTAATAAAAAACTCATTCGTGATATTCCAAGCGGTATTTATACTATTCCAGAAATCAGTTCAGTTGGTCGTTCAGAACAAGAACTCACCGCTGCAAAAGTACCGTATGAGGTAGGTCGCGCACAGTTTAAGCATTTAGCTCGTGCACAAATTGCAGGTACAGAAGTTGGCAGTCTAAAAATCCTATTCCATATTGAAACGAAAGAGATTCTAGGCATTCACGTGTTTGGTGAGCGTGCCGCTGAGATAATTCACATTGGACAAGCAGTAATGGAACAAAAAAATGGTGGCAACACCATAGAATACTTTGTTAATACGACATTTAACTACCCAACAATGGCAGAAGCTTATCGAGTAGCTGCGCTTAACGGATTGAATCGGTTAATTAAATAAAGCAAAAAGGTACTTTATGTCAGGTTTATTACAAACATTCACATAAAGTGCCGATTTTTTAAACTAATGCTTGAGATCGTGTAAAATTATTGTAAACTTAAAAGCCTAAAAAAATAATAATAGGCTGTTAAGTATGAAAACCCCCACTCTATTACTTGCCTCAGCACTATCTTTGTTTTCTGTAAGCAGTTTTGCGGACTATTCAACTGCAAAGTATTATGAAAAACAGGGAGATGTTGAAAAATATGTGAGCGAACTAACCAAGATTGCAAAACTTGGTCATGTTAATGCGCAATACGATCTCGCAACTGCCTATTTAAATGGCCAAGGCGTCGAAAAAGATATCACCAAAGCCTACGCTTGGTACTTATTAGCTAAAGATTTTGGCCACCCACAAGCGAAAGATAAATATCGCGAATTACGTAAGCAGGTACCTTCGCGCCGAGAAGCAAAAGAAGCATATATCGACTTAAAAGATAGCTTTGGTAAAAAGCTTCATGATTTACGCTATGCGCCTATTTCAAAGCATACCAATTTCTTTCCTGAGCGCGCTAAATTATTAGAACGTGTAGAACCTGAAATCGATGGCAACACTCGTTCAGCGTCTAAAGCTTGGGTAACAATTGGCTATAATGTCAACGAAAGTGGGGTCGTTGAAGATAGCCGAATTCTAGCATCATTTCCAAAAGGCGTTATCGATGAAGCTGCTTTAGAAGCAGTGAAAAAATGGAAATTCGAGCCTGATGTAAGCCCAACAGGTGAACCGCGTCGCGTATTTGATCTGGTTGCTTCATTTACGCTTGGCTCTGAAAATAGCAAAGTTAAACGTGAATTTGAGCGTGCACTTACTGAATACAAAACCAAGCTTGTCGAGCTTGCAGATAAAGGCAACAGTGTTGCACAAAATCGCTATGCATTAATGTTAGAACACGGTGTACTTGAAAAAGCATCTGAAAACGAGCATATCGATTGGTATTACAAAGCCGCTATTAATGGAAATCATGATGCACAAATGCGCTTAATGCACTGTTTTGAAAATGGTGAAGGTTGCCAACCTGATGAAGAAAAAGCATTTAACTGGTTACAACGTGCTTCAGAATCTGGCAATGAACGCGCGCAATATCAACTAGCACGCATCATGCTAAATTACGGCAGTATTCATTATGATGTTGAAACCGCTGCTGAAATGCTAAAAACTGCAGCGCATAGCCAGTATTTACCGGCAATGATCGAATATTCTCGCTTACTTGCATTTTCTGACGTTGCTGAGTTACGTGACGCACAAAGTGCAATTAAATATGCAGAGTTAGCGCGTGCGGTTGATAATAATCACCCAGTGCTATTATCAGTACTTGGTAGTGCACATTCTGAACTTGGCCGTGTACAAGAAGGTCAAGTGTTACTGCAACAAGCACTGAATGAAGCGAATAATCGAAGTTGGCCAGCGCAAAACTACATTAAGTTAATTGAACTTAGTGAAGCATCAATGATGGCTGATACTACATCTGATTCTTACTAAGCTTATCGGCGAGCCGAGTTGGCTCTGGTAAACGATATTTAGTAACACATTGAAGAGCAAGCTGCAAAGCTTGCTCTTTTGTTATTAAGTGACCAGGCGAAACAAAAAGCGGCTTCACTTTATCCCGTGAACGCACCACATAACCACTCTTCTTATAATTAATCACCAGGTCTGAAATCGACCCTTTAGTTAACTCCGGCTCATCAAATTTACCAACCAAACAGCTTTTCGCAATGCCTAGTGTCGGCACATTTAAAATAACGCCTATATGACTCGCTACTCCGAGTCCCAACGGATGCGCAATACCCTGACCATCAAACATTAAAACATCAGGTAAGGTTTTGAGTTGCGCAAGCGCACTTAGTATTGCACCACCTTCTCGAAAGCTTAATACTCCAGGAATATATGGAATTACGGTCGGCGCTTCATAAACAGTCAGCTCAACCACTTCTAGACTAGGAAAGCTGAGCACCACAATGGCAGCTCGTGTTGTTTTACCCTTGTTAGGAAATGCAACATCAATACCCGCAATGTATCGAACAGAGTTTTGCATTGCTGTTAATTTAACTTTAGCAGCTAATTCTTGTTGAATTAACTTCGCATTGGCAACGCTGCCAGGCCAAGTAATAGAATCTGTAATCGCCATAAAGAAAAAAGCCTTGCTAGTGCAAGGCTCTGTACATTATTTGTTGTGGTACTGTTTACTTAGTTCACCTACCGAGTTGATAAACACTCCAGCGTTTTCAGGGTCAACTTCTGGTGTAATACCATGACCTAAGTTAAATACATGACCAGTTCCGTCACCATAGCCCTCTAGAATGCGCTGTACTTCTTGACGAATACGCTCAGGCGTACCATGAAGCATTGCAGGATCCATATTACCCTGTAGCGCTACTTTATCACCGATACGACGACGCGCGTCAGCAATATCAACAGTCCAATCAAGGCCTACTGCATCACAGCCTGTCGCTGCGATCGCTTCTAGGTTTAAACCGCCATTCTTAGTGAATAGAGTAACAGGTACTTTACGACCATCGTTTTCACGAATTAACCCATCTACAATTTTCTGCATGTAAGTTAATGAGAACTCTTTGTAATCGCGCGGCGATAGTACACCACCCCATGAATCAAAAATCATCAGCGATTGCGCACCGGCTTTAACTTGTGCGTTAAGGTAACTAATAACTGAATCAGCAAGCTTATCGAGTAGCATGTGCAAAATCTCAGGCTCTGAGAAAGCCATTTTTTTAATTTTGCCAAATGTTTTACTGCTACCACCTTCAATCATATAAGTTGCAAGTGTCCAAGGCGAACCTGAGAAACCAATTAACGGTACTTCACCTTTTAATTCACGGCGAATTGTACGCACGGCATTCATCACATAGCCCAGTTCATCTTCTGGATCTGGAATTGGTAGATTAGCAACGTCGGCCATTGACTGAATTGGACGTTCAAATTTAGGACCTTCACCTGTTTCAAAGTATAAGCCTAAACCCATCGCATCAGGGATCGTCAGAATATCACTGAAAAGAATCGCTGCATCCAGTGGATAACGACGTAGTGGCTGAAGCGTTACTTCACACGCTAATTCAGCATTTTTACATAAGCTCATAAAGTCGCCAGCTTGCGCGCGTGTTGCACGGTATTCTGGTAAATAACGTCCAGCCTGACGCATCATCCATACTGGAGTTTGATCTACAGGTTGTTTAAGTAGCGCACGTAAATAGCGATCGTTCTTTAATTCACTCATGGTAGTGTAAAACCTAAAAAATAAAACTGCGCGAATTGTATCATTTAGAACGCTAACTAACTATGCGAAAGATCAAGCGCTAACGCTTTAAATGCGTAATTATTCATCTTTTTACCCTTATTTTGCTATTAATCGCCTATTTTTGAAATTTAACGTTGTTAAAATGAAAATAGTTTGTTATAAAATAGATACAAAAATAAGAGCTTGAATTAATCAAGTCAGAAAAAGTTTTATAACCACCCTATTGGGTGGTTTTTTCTTTTTATGCACATTGAAAATAAAGAACTTTTTCTAAGCACAAAATAGCATATTAAAAATCCTCATAACTATCAGCAACTTAATCTAATCTTAATTAAATATGTTAAAAATCAGTTGACCTTTCATCAAGATTTCATTGTTATAGCTATTAGATTGAAGTAAAGGGACAAATATATGCTTACGAGATTAGAAAAAGCCAAAGAAGAATGGGGTGGAGCTCACTCGGCAATCGATAACTGGTTGCAAGAGCGTCAAGATTTACTCGTAATTTACTGTAAGCTTGCAGGTTTACCTCCCTATGAACGAAGCGACCAAGCGCTACCGCAAAAGTCTGAAATCCTTGAGTTTTGTCAGATTCTGATGGACTACCTATCTGCGGGTCATTTTGAGATTTACGACAACTTAGTGAAGGCATGCGCTGAAAAAGGCCCTGAAAGCCTTAAACTTGCACAATCGCTTTATCCGCAAATTTCAGCTTCAACAGATATAGCACTTAGCTTTAACGATGATTACGCCAACGCAAAAGAAAAAAGCTTAATGCCTAAGTTTGACGAAGACCTTTCAACATTAGGTCAAGTTCTTGAGCAACGCTTCGAACTTGAAGATGAGCTTATTGAGAATCTATACACTCATCACAGTGAATAAGTGGCGTTAATTAACGCCATTTTAATTTCTGCAGATTAGCCCAAACAAACAAGTGTTAAAGCTATTATCAATAAGCTTCTCAACATCCAAAATATTTGCCTGCTCGTGACTTAAGTAAAGCACTGTATTAATAAGGCTTTGTTGAATATGCATTGCAATAAAGTCAGTTGGCAAAGCCACAAAGTTACCTTGCTGTTTTTGCAATTCAATATACTCAGTCAAAAAATAAAAGACACTATTCAAAACACCTTGTTTAAAGTCCATTTCAAGCCATGGACTCGCATAATAAATAGTAAAAAATGAAAACTTTTCTGGATTATCAAGCCCCCATTTTATTACGCTTCGCCATACACTTAATGCCTGCTCATCACTATTGATTGCGTTACTTAACTGTAAACTTGCCACCAACTCCTGCTTCAGGCTTAAATACAGAGCTTCTACTAACACCTTCTTATTTTCAAAGTGATGAAATAATGTTCCCGTCGCGACACCAGCATGCTTTGCAATGCTCGCGGTCGATGTTTCAGAGATACCTTGTGCAACAAATAGTGTTAATGCCGCGTCCAGTAAGTTTTGTTTTTTTGAGTTACTCATTTAACGAACAAACAACTTTGTTAATAATGACTTTGCCAATCCCTTAAATTTTAAAATAAGCTTAACGCGCGGTAACCATAATGGTGTCTTTAATACTGTACGCTTATGGCAAAACGTTTCAAACCCTTCACGACCATGGTAATTACCAACGCCCGACTCGCCTATTCCACCAAATGGTGCATCATCAGCCCCCACATGCATTAAGGTATCATTAATACATACGCCGCCACTGTGTGTTTGCTGCAAAATCTGATTAATTGCCAACTTGTCCTTGGACATAATATAAAGCGCCAATGGACGCGCTTTGTTATTGATATAGTTTATCGCTTCGCTAAGTTCACTGTAGGCAATTACGGGCAGCACAGGTCCAAATATTTCACTCTGACACGCCAGCATTTGCTCATTCACATCAACCAGTAATTGTGGTGGCATAATGCGATTTTGCACGTCAATCTCATAGCCTTTAGGCGATAACACGCGAGCACCTTTACTTTTTGCATCATCTAACAAGGCTTGCAGTCGTTCAAACTGCGCTAAATTGATAACTGCACCGTACTCATCATTAAACTTATCAACATCATATAAAGCAGCGAATCTTTCTAAATAAGTCTGACAAAATGCTAAATGCTGAGATTGTTCAACAAGCACGTAATCAGGCGCAACACAAATTTGACCCGCATTAACCGATTTGCCAAGAATAATCGCATCAGCCGCCTTTTCTAAATCAGAATCAGGCGTAATCACTACCGGAGATTTTCCGCCAAGCTCCAAGGTATTCGGTATTAATCGTTCGGCACACGACTTTGCCACTAAGCGCCCGACAGACGTCGAGCCAGTAAAAAACACATGATCAAAAGGAAGCTGAGTAAATTTAGCGGCGACATCAGGCCCGCCCTCAATAATCGTCACGCTATCGCTTAGCGATGAAAAAATCTTACGTAATACCTGATTAGTAAATGGCGTATATTCGCTAAGTTTAACCATTACTTTGTTCCCAGCCGCCAACGCCGTTGCAATTGGCCCAATACTTAAAAATACAGGGAAATTCCAAGGCACAATTACACCCACCACACCTTTAGATTGTTTGTGAACATAAATGGATGATGGCGCGAGCAGCAAACCAGCACTGCGCCTTTCTGGTTTTAACCATGTTTTTATGTGCTTTAAGGTATAATTAAGATGCTGAACACTCGGTAATATATCCGCCATCAAACTATCAAAATCAGGGCGCTTTCCATAGTCTCGGTTTAATGCAACTAGCAAACTTTGTTGGTTTTCAATCAGCGCATTTTTCAAGCTATTAAGTAGGGTTTTACGCTCAATTAAACTTGGCTGCTTATTCGCAAGGTATTGTTGTTTTAGTGTTGAAAATGATGCTTCAAGATCAATTGCATTAACATCTTGTTGTGCTGATGCGTCGACAGACTCAAGGTTAACTGGATGTGAGGTGGATGAATTCATAAAAGTTCTAAACCAAATAAAAAAACCGACTGATTAGTCAGTTTAATTTAGAGCAATAATTCAACAAAGGCAAATAAAAAAGCCACCCGACTTGGGTGGCTTTTTAAAACTGGTAATTAAAATTACTCAGAAGCAGCTTCTTTTTCAGCTTCAGGCTGAACTACTTTTAAAAGCTCAACTTCAAAAATTAGCGTTGAGTTTGCAGGGATCTTACCAAGATCGCGCTCGCCGTACGCAAGTTCAGAAGGGATAAAGAACTTGTACTTTGAACCTTCTGCCATAAGTTGAACACCTTCAGTCCAACCTTTAATAACGCGATTTAGTGGGAAAGTAATTGGCTCACCGTGAGAGTATGAGCTATCAAACTCAGTACCGTCAATTAATGTACCTTTATAGTGAACTTCAACCGTATCTGTTGCTAACGGCTTCTTACCTTCACCTTCAGAAAGAATTTGATACTGAAGACCTGAATCAGTTGTTACAACGCCGTCTTTTTTGCCGTTTTCAGCTAAGAAAGCAACGCCTTGTGCTTTAACTTCTTCAGCTTTTGCTTGCGCCGCAGCTTGCTGCTTTTCAGCAACTTCAGTATTTAGTTTCGTTAGAAGCTCTTTAATTTCTTCTTCTGTTAGCTGTGATTTACCCGCTAGAGACTCTTCTAAACCAGCAACGATAAGTGCTTTATCTAGTTCAAAGCCAACTTCAGTTTTACCTTCTAGATCTTTCTTAACAAACTCACCGATTGAAGCGCCAAGACCATATGCTTGTTTTTGTACTTCGGTCTCTAATTTTACTTCAGCTTTCGGTGCTTCTTTATTACATGCAGCAAGTGCAAGCACTGATGCAGCAACGAATGAAAGTTTAAATACTTTTTTCATCTTTTTCTCCGGCAAATAAAATGCCTTTTATCTACAATTATCTAAGTTAAAATTAAATGAGTTACATGATAGGCTGACAAACATCGATGTAAAACACAAATAATGACGACAAAGACGTTAACCTGAGACAACGCCGATAATTATTATCTGTAACTACCTTGTTCTCAAAACTCGTCCTAGTCTAACCTCTCACAGTCTAAGAGTTAAGGGAAATTAGATTAAAAATGAAGCCATTTAGTATAACTTTATTAATTTTTATCCTATTTACCTTAACGGCGTGCGATAACACCGATGTCGTACCAAAAAATGCGCAAGAACATGCCGTACAAGGCAGTTACGCAGCGGCCCTTAACGCCAATGGCAGCCTTGCAGTTGTCTCCTCTATCAATCATGGCATTTCAGTATGGAATTTGAATGACAATGCATTGCTTTACCAATGGAGCCACCAACAAAGCGAAGACAACCTCGTTCTCGCTATAGACATTAGTGATGATAATAAGTTCGCGGTTACAGCAGATCGCACTAATTTTGCTGTCTGGAGCCTAGAAAATGGTGAGAATATCGGCTTTTGGAAAATCCAAGAATCGAGCATTCGCGATATAGCTATCAGCAATAACGGTCGTTACGTGCTTTATGGACGAGGTGACGGAAAAGTAATTCATATCGATCTAATTACTGGTCGCAGAATCGAATTTTTGGGTCACACCGAAAAAATTAACGCCGTCGATTTATCACCCAATGGCTATTACGCGCTAACTGGTGCCAATGACTACACCGCATATTTGTGGGATACCCGCAGTGCACAGGTAGTTCACCGTTTTAATCATCCAAGTCGCGTAACCCAAGTAAGTTTAGACCGAGAAGGCCGCAGAGCCTTTACCGCCGACAGTAAAAAACAAGCAAGTGTATGGAACTTACAAACAGGCGAGCAAATTAGTAACCTGCAATTCAGAGCACGGCAAAAAGTATTTAGCGCTGTGCGCTTTAGCCCAGATGCTAATCAACTACTCACAGGTTCGCCGGCTCGCACCATTGCATTATGGGATGTAAACTCAGGAAAAGAGCTACAAACATGGCAAGTAGCACCGCGCAAAGACTCGCGCCCAAAATCAGCAGTAGTATATGACATCGCTTTTAGCGATAATGGGCAGATTATCAGTGAAAGTTCTAACGGTTTATCTGAAACATGGCAAATGAACAAATAACCAGTCTTGAAGCGCGTATTACCGAACTTGAAACAAAGGTAGCGTACCAAGATGAAACTATCGACATTTTAAATGACGAGCTAAAGCAGCATCAAATGGCGATGGCAAAAATGACCCGTCAAATTGAGTTGGTAGGTGAAAAGCTAAAAGAAATGAAGCCGTCCTCGGTCGTCAGTGAAGAGCATGAAACCCCGCCACCGCATTACTAAATTGACGTAAAGCCTGATCACTCAGGCTTAAATACACCAATTACTTGTTCAAACTGGCGTGTTGACGCTTGAACTTGGCCTTCAGCCTGCGTCATCGTATGACCACATTCAACACACTCTACTTTTTCAACATCCATTTCTTTGTATAGCATCATGGTATCTTGCTTTTTACACTCTGGGCAGGTTGCGCCTGCGATAAAACGTTTTTTCTGTTTCATGGTTTTCAAATTAATCACAATGTTGATAAAGCGATTTTAACAAACAACACTGATTACTTGATATACTAGCGCAAGAAAAGTTTTCAAAAATGCTTACTAAATGATTCAAATCTCTAATCTAGAATTACTGCGTGGTGGCAAGCCACTATTAAAAAATACCAATGCAACCTTATTTGCGGGCCACAAAGTAGGTCTTGTTGGCAATAATGGCTGTGGTAAATCAAGCCTGTTTGCACTTATTCGCAATGAGCTATCACCAGATATGGGCGAATGTAGTATTCCTAAAGAGTGGCGTATTGCATCAGTAAAACAAGAAACGCCCGGATTAGATATTTCAGCACTAGAGTATGTGCTGCAAGGGTACGAAGAGTATTACGCACTGCGAGAGCAACTTCATGTAGCCGAACGTACCAACGACGGGGCAAAACAAGCTGAGCTTCACCTTACTTTAGAAGAACTACAGGCCTATCACATTGAGGCCAAAGCGGGTGAGTTACTGCATGGTTTAGGCTTTTCGCAGCAGCAAATATCTCTGCCGGTAAAATCATTTTCGGGTGGTTGGCGCATGCGCTTAAACCTTGCCCAAGCGTTATTACAAGAAGCAGATTTATTACTGCTGGATGAGCCAACCAACCACTTAGATTTAGATGCGGTTTACTGGCTAGAAAAGTTTTTGAAAACCTACCCAGGTACATTAGTGCTAATATCACACGACCGTGAATTCTTAGACGCCATTGTCGGCGAAATCTGGCACGTTTATCAGCAGCAAATTCACACTTACAAAGGTAACTATAGCCAGTTTGAGCGTATTAAGGCTGAAAAACTAGCTCAGCAGCAAAGTAACTTTGAAAAGCAACAAGAACAAATAGCACACTTAGAAAACTTTATTCGCCGCTTTAAGGCCAAAGCCAGCAAAGCCAAACAAGCGCAAAGTCGTGTTAAAGCACTCGAGCGAATGGAAAAACTGGCGCCAGCACATATCGACTCGCCATTTAACTTTAGTTTTAAAGAGCCACCTAGCTTACCAAACCCACTTATTTCTTTAGAAAAAGTGAAAGCGGGTTATGGCGATGTCACCATTTTACAAGACATCAAACTAAACCTTGTTCCAGGTAGCCGCATTGCGCTACTTGGTAAAAACGGCGCGGGTAAATCAACGTTAATCAAATTATTAGCAGGCGAGTTAAACGCGCAATCAGGCGAATTTGTGCACCACCAAGGCTTGCGTATAGGTTACTTTGCGCAGCATCAACTCGAATCGCTCGACCCAAGTGCATCGGCCATTTTGCATTTGCAACGTCTGGATAGCAAAGCGACAGAGCAAGAACTAAGAGACTTTCTTGGTTGCTTTGCGTTTCATGGCGACAAAGCCCTTGAGCCTGTAGCGCCATTCTCTGGTGGCGAAAAAGCGCGTTTAGTGTTGGCATTATTGGTGTATCAAAAACCTAACATCTTGCTACTCGATGAACCAACCAACCACTTAGATTTAGAAATGCGTCATGCTCTCGTAATGGCACTGCAAGGGTTTGAAGGGGCAATGGTTACGGTATCGCACGATCGTCATTTATTAAAAAACACTTCAGATCAGTTTTATTTAGTGGATAGCGGTCAAGTAACTCAACTAGGTTACGAGATTGAAGATTACTACGCATGGCTTGCCAACAAAGACGTTGCTAAAACACCTGAAAGTGATATAGCGCCAGTTGAAAGCAAACCTAACAAGGTGCAAAACCGCAAAGAGCAAAAACGCCTTGAAGCTGAGTTTAGAAAACAAATGCAGCCATTAAAGCGTGAAATTGAAAAACTTGAAAAGCAGTTAGAAACAGTTAGTGATGCACTGCAAAACGTTGAAAGCGCACTTGCGGACGCCAGCATCTATCAAGATGAAAATAAGGCAGAGCTTAATAAACAGCTAGCGGAACAGGCGAAACTTGCGCCACAGCTCAATGAGATTGAAGAAAGCCTGCTTGAAAAACTCGAAACACTTGAACAAGAGGAAGCTGACTTTGCAGCCCAATTTGCAGAGTAGCAACCTCTGGCAGTTTGCTTTGCAGTATTACAGCAAAAGCGCGCATAGCCGCGCGCTTTTACAGCTGCAAGATAAATACGCTGCCAATATCAATTTGTGCTTACTACTTAAATACCTATCGCATCAAAACATAATCGTAAGCACCTCAACCATTACCGTATTACATGCACACGTTACGGAATTTAGCCAAAACTACACGCAACCGCTTCGCCAAATACGAGCCAACTTCAAACAGTCGTTGCAAACAATGGATAATTATTCAGCATTGCGAACCCATATGCTCAATGCCGAGTTAGAGCTTGAAAAACAAGAACAGCAATTGCTAGTAGACGCCTTTAATCGCGCAACAGCAAACGATTCGCCTCCCACCTGCCCGCTTAAATACTACCTAGAAAGCATTTTAGCAGTGCCAAAAACTGACCTAGATCAAACATTAACTCAACTTGCGTAACACGCGTAAATACGCGGGATAAATATTGATCTAAGTCATGATCATTATGCTCACCTTATTCTATTCTCTTTCGTGTTGACGTTAGAGGAGAAACACAATGAGCAATTTATTTAGAGACTTTTTCCAGGACCCTGTGCTCTTTTTATCATTTGGCATTTTAGGTGTTGTTATTGTTCTTTGCCTTTTCTACGTAGGCTTCTTTATCAATAAGATTAAGAACGATCAGCCTAGCGAGTCATAACCAGTTTTATAAATTTGATAATGTGGGCTTGGGCCGGCATTTGAAAAACCCTGTTAGAATTAAGCACGACGCACTAAAGCATCAAACTAGGCAACTAGTTTGGTGCTTTATTTTTTCTAATACCAATTTGGATAATTAAGCGCTCTATTTTAAGCGCTGGTAGCACGGCAAGCATTTCACTATAAAGCTGCGCTACATAAAAAACTTTAACGCGGTTAGCAACAGATTTAATGCCTAGGGTCTGTTGATCTTTGCTGTTCTATTTTTGTTCTCATTGAGCGTGCTTTTATCGCGGCGCTCGATGTGTGGCCTAGCAACCTAAGCGAATATCGAGCAACAATGAGAAAAGTGCGCTCAAAAGAACCGTTCGGCAGCGCTTGATTGGCTTTTATACTGTGTTATCGGCTGGCTCACATAGAATAACTATGCCACGCAGCCTCTGCCTTGTATAAAACCCAATCAAACTGCTGCAAAAACGAACTTAAAAGGTCAACAGTCCCTAAAAATGAATAATTATAATTGCGAATTGGTATGATACACTGAACAAATATTTTTCTTTTGTACACAGCCATGGATCAAAACTTTAAGCCAGCTTGGTGGATGACCAATCGGCACGCACAAACCATTTTACCGCGCTTTTTTCGCCCAAACCTTACCGTTGATTACAATATTGAAGAAATCACTACGCCCGATCACGACTTTCTGCAACTGATATGGAGTTCTCAGCATATTGCTGCCGACGACAAACCATTAGCAATTGTGCTGCATGGCTTAGAAGGAAATATTGATAGCTTCTACGCTAAAGGCATGATGAAAGCCCTAACTTTGGCCGGTTTTGATGTAGTGTTATTACACTTTAGAAACTGTGGACAAAAAGCTAATTTGCAGGCACGCGCCTATCACAGCGGCGAAACCAGCGATTTGCATTTTTTAGTTAATATATTAAAGCAACGCTTTCCAAATAAGCCATTAATGGCTGTTGGCTTTTCACTCGGTGGCAATGTATTAACCAAGTACCTAGGTGAGTATGAAGACGAATGTCAGCTAGATGCCGCAGCCGTTGTTTCAGCCCCGTTTGCCTTGGCGTCATCATGTAAAGTGATTCAAAAAAGTTGCTTTAAGCTTTATCAAAAATATTTACTGGATAGGCTAAAAAAGTCCACAGCAAGAAAGCTTGATAACATTAAAGAATCAATAAATTTAACGGCAAAGCAACTAGAAAACATTTACGATTTATGGGAATTCGACAACAAAGTAACAGCCCCATTACATGGTTTTATAGATGCGGCCGATTACTACCTAAAATCAAGCGGCAAACAGTATTTAAAACGCATCACAACTCCCACTTTAGTGATTCATGCAAAAGATGACCCTATGTTGTCACAAGAAGCTATTCCGCAAAAAGAAGACGTAAGCAACGCGGTTAAACTGATGGTTTCCAAGCAAGGTGGACATGTTGGCTTTATAAGCGGTAAAAACCCATTTAAGCCGATTTTTTGGCTAGAGCAGCAAGTTCCCCATTTTTTCCAGCAACAACTTTTAGGCAAATTAAAATGATCGTTCCGATTGAACAAATTGACCCAGATACTC
Source organism: Pseudoalteromonas sp. XMcav1-K (assembly GCF_044005875.1). NCBI lineage: Bacteria > Pseudomonadati > Pseudomonadota > Gammaproteobacteria > Alteromonadales > Pseudoalteromonadaceae > Pseudoalteromonas > Pseudoalteromonas sp. XMcav1-K. Next base: position 20,597 of record NZ_JBIPJE010000014.1, read on the forward strand.
TGACTAATTTAATTAAAGAATTTGTTCTGCGAGAAGGCACTGACTACGGTGAAGAAGAGGCAGAACTCAACTTAAAAGTTGAGCAAGTGAGAGCACAGCTCAAAACTGGCACAGCGGTATTAGTATTTTCTGAATTACACGAAACAATTAATATTATGCCAGCCAGTGACTTTGAATCACACCCAGATTATGAATAGAAAAGGCAGCGCCTTTTCTATTTTTTAACTTTTCACTTTCTTATTCACAACTTCGATTACCAACAGCTCACAACATTTCTATCGCGATTCTATTGCTTTACTCATTAAAGCAAGCACAATAAAGAAAACAACGACACAGAATCCACTATGAAATATCTAATAAAAACAAGCTTAATCGCAAGTGCCATAATGGCAACCTTCACAGCAGGTGCAACCCAATACACAGCATCAGAAAAAGCAGTAAAACTCGCACAGGAGAACTTATTAATCGACACCCATATCGATGTACCTTACCGCATTTACCACAAATGGGATGATGTCTCAAAAGCCACGGAAGGTGGTGATTTTGACTATCCTAGAGGTGTCAAAGGCGGTTTAAATGTGCCTTTTATGTCGATTTACATTCCAGCAAACCTCGAATTTGAAGGCAAAGGGAAAAGTTATCAACTAGCCAATCAATTAATTGATGGCATGGAAGCATTAGCACAACGTGCACCGGATAAGTTTGCTATTGCAACCAGTACTGCCGACGTTGAAGCACAGTTTAAGCAAGGATTAATGTCACTTGCTATGGGTATGGAAAACGGCTCGCCAATGGAAGGGGAAATGGCAAACCTAAAGCATTTCTTTGACCGTGGTGTGCGTTACATTACCCTTGCGCACTCACAAAGCAACCATATTTCTGACTCGTCCTATGATATTCGTCGTAAGTGGAAGGGGTTAAGCCCGTTTGGCAAAGATCTAGTAAAAGAAATGAATAAAATCGGCATGCTGATTGATGTTTCGCATATTTCAGACGATGCGTTTTATCAGGTTATGGAATTATCTGAAGTGCCAGTGATTGCATCGCACTCATCACTGCGTAAATATACACCGGGTTTTGAGCGCAATATGGATGACAAAATGCTGCTTGCTCTCAAAGAAAACGGCGGTGTTATTCAGATTAACTTTGGTTCAAGCTTTGTAACCTCTGCAGCGGGTGCGTGGGGCGATAAAATGAAAGCGGCACGTAAACAGGCCAAAGAGACTTTCGGCGAAAATAGTTCACAAGTAAAAGATTTCAGAAAAGCATACAGTGCTAAAAACCCATACCCGTTTGCAAGTTTAGAGCAAGTGCTGAATCATATTGACCATGTAGTAAAACTAATTGGTATTGATTACGTTGGTATTGGTTCTGACTACGACGGCGTTGGTGACTCACTGCCGATCGGTTTGAAAGACGTAGCAAGCTACCCTAACCTAGTGCAAGGTTTATTAGATCGCGGTTACTCTGATAAAGATATTATTAAGTTATTAGGCGGTAACACAATGCGTGTTTGGCGCGAAGCCGAAAGCTACGCTAAAAAGCACTAAAGGTTACAAATGTTAGGCGGCATTGTGTCGCCTGACTTTCTCAGCAAGTGTTAAAACAGGAAGTGAACATTTTGAATAGCAACTTTGAAGCACTCTCATTAACACTACAACAAGCTATTTTAGTAACGCTTTTGCAATGCTCGAATTGCAAACTCAACGCGCTTTTTAGCCAATTGAAGCAACAAAAGCTACTGCACACCCTAGATTCAAACCCAGAGCAAAACCTGTTTAAGCAAAACTTTCTGGTAATGAATGCCCTATTCAACCTTCAACATGATGCAAAAGAGTTAGGGTATAGTTTAATTATTGAATCAATCAATATAAAGCTTGTTAAGTATCAAGAAAACCAAGTCACAAATCATAACCCTGCGCTTTCAGAGTATTATTTAGACTTTAACAATATCGCTATCTCAAACGATGAAATAAACAAGTTACTGGATAACTTTTGGCAGTACTACGCTGAACATAGCACAATAACATCAGATGATTTAACTACTGCATTTAACACGCTTGGCTTAGCTCGTGACGCTAATTTGAAACAGATAAAGCGTGCTTGGTATAAAATTGCACTCGCATCACATCCAGATAAACAAAATAACCAGCATACTAGCGACTACATTACAGCAAACCATGCCTATCAGTTACTGGTAAAACATTTCACGCAAAGTAAGTAACTCTGATGCAGCTAATACCCATTGAGCCTGAAAAGCTTCCTTTAGCTCTTTTACTCGAAGCCGACCCAAGCATTGAAAAAGTACAGGCATATTTAGCAAATGGCATCTGCTTTGCCGCAGTTATCGATAATACTGTAACTGCTGCTTGTATCTTTCAACGACGCTCACACACCTCTATTGAACTAATGAATATTGCGGTGCAACCAACTCATCAAGCGCAGGGGATCGGTTCTAAGTTGCTGGCATATGCGATTGCCGAGATAAAATACAAAGGCGTTGAAATTATTGAATTAGGCACTGGAACTTTTGGTCATCAACTTAGCTTTTATCAAAAATTAGGGTTTCGTGTTGAAAGTGTGATTAAAAACCACTTTTTAGACAACTACCCTGAGCCAATTTTCGAAAATGGAATTCAGCACAAAGATATGCTTAGACTAACGCTTTGTTTGAAAGGTATTTCATAGAAAATTAATAGTTTACGACTTATTGAATTCAACTTAACGCGATATTAAGCGCTAATGATAATTTGCCGCAAAGCTAAAAGCGTTAAATATAAAGGGGTAATTTCTAGAGAAGAAAACTATCTAAATAAACTGAAAAGTTGAAATATTAAGAAATGATTAAAGGAGCTGGAAATGATACGCGTTGGCCACCAACGACGACCGTAGGGCGAAATAAACTATTTATAAAGATTTAAAAATTGGGAGAATTAAGAAATGGTTGCGGGAGCCGGATTTGAACCGACGACCTTCGGGTTATGAGCCCGACGAGCTACCAGGCTGCTCCATCCCGCGTCAGAATGGTTCACGAATGTGAACAAGCCTTAGAAGTTTTAATTCATTCTAAAGGAATTGGCTACCAAAGAGTTGGTTGCGGGAGCCGGATTTGAACCGACGACCTTCGGGTTATGAGCCCGACGAGCTACCAGGCTGCTCCATCCCGCGCCTGTATTCTTAAGCTTTGCTGCTTAAGTGAGGCGCTATAATAAGGATTTATGACAGTTATGCAAGTGTTTTCTTTTAAAAACTGTTTAACCGCTCAAATTAGCATCAACGCTTATGCGGTTTGATCATTTCTTGCCAAGGGTAACTTTGATCGCCCGTAATAATAAAGTCAGGGTTTTCAGTTGTTTCGCGCTGGTTATAGGTAATAGGATTGAATTCCGCATCAAAAAGCTTACCACCTGCCATTTCCACAATTATTTGTGATGCGCCAGTGTCCCACTCTCCAGTTGGCCCTATTCGCATAAAAGCATCAGCACGCCCTTCAGCGATTGCACACGCTTTTAATGAGCACGAACCTAATGGCAAAGTATCAAACTCTGAGTCAATGTACTGACTTACCGTTGCAATATTTTGTCGCCTACTGACAGCTAACTTTAATTGAGATTGCTTTTGAACTTGCAGCTGAACATCTTCGCCATTTTCACGTTTAAATGAACCAACACCTTGCATCGCCCAATATGTAACCCCTTCGGTTGGCCAAAAAATAACGCCAAACACCGGTTTATTGTTTTCAACAAGCGCAATATTTACTGCAAAGTCACCACTTTTAAGCACAAACTCACCTGTGCCATCTAGCGGATCTAGCAGCCAGTATCGCTGCCACGATTCACGGTCTGAAAGCGCAGGAATTGGCGTTTCTTCAGACATAATCGGGATATTTGGTGCTAGCGCTTTTAAACCCGCTAATAGCACCTCATTTGCCGCTAAATCTGCTTTTGTTACAGGCGTGTTATCTGACTTTTCACATAGTTGAATGTCATCTTGATGGTATACATCTAAAATAGCGTCGCCTGCTTGTCGCGCTATTTCAATACAAGGCTCAATAAATTCTTTCATTCGGTACTACTGTAAATTAAATTAAGATAAATACTGTTTTGCTAATAATAGTGCAGCAACGCTGCGCGCTTCGGTAAAGTCGGTTTGCTGTAATAGTGTTTGCCAATCGCTTAATGGCCACTTAATAACTTCAAGTGGTTCAGGTTCATCCCCTTCTAACTTCTCGGGGTATAAATCTTGCGCCAACAATATGTGCATTTTGGCGTTAAAATAACTCGGGGCTAACGATACTAACTTTAGCTCAGCAAGTTGCTTTGCACCAAATCCAGCCTCTTCTTTTAGCTCACGATTACCAGCTTGCACCGCAGTTTCACCAGGATCAATTAGACCTTTTGGGAACCCGAGTTGATAGTCATGGGTACCAGCACAGTACTCTCGCACTAAAATTAGATTATTTTCACTATCCACAGGCACTACAAGCACCGCACCTCGCCCCCCGCCTTTTACCCTTTCATATTGCCTTTTAACGCCATTTGAAAACGTTAAGTCCATCGCTTCTACCGTAAATAATTTACTGTGCGACACCTCGGTAACGTTTGTAATTTGGGGGAGTGTTAATCCTTTATTCTCGGCCATCTTGAAACTCTGTTAAACTACAGTCTAAATTTATAATAAAACTTTTAAACTAAAAAACCTATGTTAAATTGGCAGGAAATCGATACCGTTTTATTTGATATGGACGGCACATTATTAGACCTTCATTTCGATAACCATTATTGGCTTGAACTAATCCCACAAAAACTTGCAGAAAAACACGGTATCACTAAACAACAAGCGTTTGCACAGCTGTCAGAAAAATACCAACAAGTGGAAGGACAAATACAGTGGTATTGCTTAGATTATTGGCAGCAGGAACTCGATTTGCCAATTGTCGAGTTAAAGCAAGAAATTAAGCACTTAATTAGCATTCGAGAAGACGTGCCTGACTTTTTAAAAGCGCTTAAAGAGGCCGGTAAAAAACTTATTTTACTGACCAATGCGCATCCAGATAGCCTGTCACTCAAAATTGAACAAACAGCTTTTGATGTGCATTTAGATGCGCTTATTTCAACCCATGAGTTTGGCGTAAGTAAAGAATCTCAGCGCTTGTGGCAACAAGTGGAGCAACAACTTGGCTTTGATAAAACCAGAACTTTATTTGTTGATGACAGCTTGCCTGTGCTTGATGCGGCAAAACAGTATGGTATTAAACATCTTCTTGCGGTTGCAAACCCAGATTCCACCAAAGCAACCCGCACTATTGATAACTACTTATCAATTGAAGACTACCGCACTTTACTGCCAATAACTTAACTCATAAAAAAAGGCCACATTAGTGGCCTTTTTGTACTCTTTAATTTGTTTTATAACTTACGCTGGGTAGCGAGCCTCTAAGCCTTTGTATACCAGCTCAGCAAAGTTTTCTTGATTAATGTCGAGTGATTTAACTACTTCAACTAAGTGTTCGTTATCTTCTTGACCGTTCCACATTTTAATGTAGCTGCCATCTTTATAGCCATGATCTTGGCGGAAAAAGTTAAGTGTGTTTTTACCAACATAACCACGATATAAATCGTCGATATCCATGCCAATTTGCGCCATACACCCGGCAAATGCAGCCGCATCAAATGTCTTGTTTGCTACGGCACTTGCAGCAAGTAGCTCAAGTGTTTGCTTAAAATCATCAGCTTGAGTTGGCTTTTCTAGCTCAGCAGTTAATTGCTCTGCTAACTCTTGATAACTTGTTTCGCCATCGATTCGAAGCGATAAACCAAAATGGAAAATATCTACCAGCTCAAGAATTACTTGTTCAGTGTCAGGTGTTTGTTTCTTCCACCACTTCCAACCGTAGTGATCTAGCATTTCAGCACACTCAACCCAAATCGCACGATACCACTCAAATCCCTGATTAAACCATTCGGCATGGACTTTAGTATTCATCGCGTTTTGCATCTCTAGCATAGTGCAAATTTTGTTTACATTGGCAGACATAATCTTTCTCTAAAATTAAATTGGGCGTAGTGTATCAAAAAGCGATTACTGTCTCAGCTCAAAATCACATTGTGACTTCTTCACATAACGCGCATCAAAGGTTTCACCCGTATTAAATTCAAGGCGCATTGATGACAAATCAAAACGAGAGTGTGGGTAACGATCAATCCACTGCATAGTGGCTTGACAAATTTCCTCTAACTTATAAATACGAAAGGTATCA
>NZ_JBIPJE010000016.1:0-7581 GCF_044005875.1 Pseudoalteromonas sp. XMcav1-K
TCTTTATTCCGTTGGTCACTCAGTTCAATTAAGTCTAAATTTTGTTACGCTTTAAAAGCGTATGTTAGAACTTAATCTGTACGAGTGCCCACACAGATGATTGCTTAAATTTTTAAAGAACAGTGCAGCATTTCTTGCTGCGAAGTGGAGCGCTATATTAACCGCTTCACTTTTAAAGTCAACTAGAAAGTTAATTATTTTTCAAAGTAACTTTCCGTTTGACTTTCCTCCACTTAACTCAGCGTTTGTTGTTGCCGTGCTCCGTGTCGGTGGATGCGCATTATAGGCAGATCGAAAATCAGATCAACCCCTTTTTTATAAAAAAACGATCTTTTTTGATCGTTTGATTATTTAATATTCAAAAGCACTATTTCGTTAACTTAGGAGCTACATTTGCGCATAAAAAAACGCCAAACTTAGGTTTGGCGTTTTACGGGAGTGTAATACTAATTAAAAAGTGGTTATTACCAACTACGCATTTTATGACCTTTTAATGCGTAGAATAGAATGTATAGATAGCTAGGCACCATTAATGCGTATGCACCTTGAGCACCTAAACCCGCTACGTTACCTAAACCTATTAGTAACGGACCTAATGCACCACCAGCAATACCCATAATAAGTAAACCTGATGCTGTACCTGTTAAACGGCCTAAACCACTTAATGCCAGCGGCCAGATTGCAGGCCACACCATTGCATTAGCAAAACCAAGTAATGCGATACACACTAATGGATCAGGTAATTCAGGACCACCAAATGGCACAAGTAGTACGTTTGAGATAGCGGTAGATTCGTTACTTCCAAATACAACAGCGGCAACGGTAATTAAACCTGCGATACCAGACATCACCAATGCATTTTGTTGAGACATGTATTTAGGAATAAGCGCAATACCAATTGCATAACCCACTAACATGCATGCCATGGTGTACGATGTCATCATTGAGTAATCAGCTACGCCAATCGCGAGTGCGTATGAACCGATGGTATCTGCAGCGATTACTTCTACTGCTACATAAAGTGCGATACCAATTACACCTAATACTAAATGAGGGTGGCTGAGTGCTTCACGCACTTCACCTTTTGCATTTGGATTTTCATCTTCAAATACTAAATCAGGAAGTGGTGAGAATTTTGCGAATGCAGCAAACGCTAAGATTAATCCTGCGATAGCTATATAAGGTGCAACTAAGCTATTTGCCATTGCATCTTTTTGCGCTTGTGAAAGTACTTCCCCTTCACCTGCAACTGCTGCAACCGTTACCATAGCGAATACAATAGGAACAACAACACCTGCAAACTTATTTAGTAAACCCATGATGCAAACACGCACTGCTGCTGACTTTTCTGAACCCATTTTCACAACATAAGGGTTAACTGCCGTTTGTAATACAGTTTGACCGACACCAATGAGCAATTGAGCAAATAAGAAAATTTCAATCATTTGCAATTTCGCTGCTGGAATATACAACAGCGCAGAACTCGCCATAATCGCACAGCCAATTGCCATGCCATTCTTATAACCAACTTTCTTAATTAACATTGCCGATGGAATACCCGCAATGGTTACTGCAATATAGAAAGATGAAATGATAAATGAAGCTTGCAGCGGCGACAGCTCAAGCATTTGTTGTAAGAAAGGTGTTATTGCACCGTTTAACCAGGTAATACAACCTAGTATAAAAAACATAGAGCCAGCTAGTACCATTGGTAAAATGATGCTTTGCTGGGAATTTTGTTCGTTTTCCACTGTTGCTTCCATAAACTTCTTCTTGTTGCAGTTAATCTTATGTCATAGCTTTACGCTATGAAAATACCAATTGCGTTAAGTAGCCTCATCTTTCAGACGCACTATATAAATAGTTAACGCAATCAGTTTATTTCTTGGTTTTATTATTAACGCTAATCACTTTGAATACGGCAATTTATGGAAGTTAGCGCTTCCCCTAAGCCATAAAAATGATAGCGCTGTCATTTTACTTTAATGCAATTGAATAAATATTGCCAGTTTGAATTTTGAAATAATTAGAACAAAAAGGGAGCAAATGCTCCCTTTAGTTTTAATAACAATTAGTTAATTAATTGTGGTTATACGACTCTTAATTTGGTCATTTAATGAACTCCTTAACCACACTTGTGTATCACCTACGTTAACTGGTTGCTGGTATGTTTGCCATGATTTACCTTGGTCAACACTGTATTCAACATCTAAGTAAGCTGTTGCAACACTGGTAGTTAGAGTACCCTTATTGACTTCACCGCCTGGTACATCAAGATTTGCTTTAACACCAGACTTGGCTAATTTTGCTAATTCTTTCGTGCCAAGTGCCGCTGAGAAAGTCATCCAATCTTTTGCACGCTTTTGTGCATCCGGCTTTTCACCTTCCCATGGCGCTTTATACCATGCACGTTCAGCTACTGCTAACACGCGTGGGAACAACATAGCTAATACTTGATCTTCAGTACGGATAGTTTCAGACCATACCTGACCTTGCATACCTAAAATGTTTTCAGGCTTTTCAAGCTGAGGTAATGGACGCCCTACTAAGTCTTCTAGGTTTTTGATAGCTTCACCAGTGCGGGTGAAGTCAGCATTTGCATATACATTGTCTGGCATATAACCAAATGCTTTTTCATTACTGATAAAGCGCGTTGCCCAATAATAGCCACGTTCTTCTGGATGAGCTTCATACGGGTGGTCAAAGTAAAGATGTGTGCCATGCGATAAAACAACTTGATAGTCATTGTTTGCTAAACGGTAAGCACGGTCAGCAACCCCCCACTCCCAAATGTTATCCCAAGCATTCGCTGTAAATACTGGGTTAGGGAATTCTTCACGGTTAAATGTATTCACGCGGTCATACATTAAGCCGTCTTCCCATGCACCCGGTGCAATACCACGTTTAGCAAGCATTTTTGCTACGCGCTGGGTAAAGTAAGGCTTAAGGTCGGCAGGACCTGCAACCCCATTACCAGCCTCTTCAAACATTTTTTGACACGCTGGTGAATTAGTCCAAGAACCGGCGCCCACTTCATCGCCACCAAAATGCAGATTTTCTAAACGTACACCTGCTTCACGATACATTTGTTGAAGCTCGTACGTCACCTTCTCCATAAAGTTATAACTTGAGTCCATACACGCATTAATAGAATTATCTGTGTAATTCTGAACTGTAATGTATTTTGACTTATCTTCAGGGTCACTCAGTAAGTATGCTTTCGCACCCACTTCGTCGCCTGCTTTCATCAATTTACGGTAACGCGCTTCCATCGCTTTAATCGATGCACGGGCATGACCTGGCGACTCTACCTCTGGAATGATCTTAATATGACGTGCCGCGGCAAATTTTAATAATTCAACAAAATCATCTTTTGTTAAATAACCATTACCTGAACCATCTTTATGTGGACCTGTACCTAACTGAGTCAGTAAGCAAGAATCTTCAGATAAATCAAAACAACGCACACCACCAATTTCTGCAAGCTCAGGTAACGATGGGATCTCTAAACGCCAGCCTTCATCATCAGAAAAGTGCCAATGTAATGTATTGAGCTTATATTTTGCCATTTGCTCAACCAACTTGAACATTGCATCTTTACCATGGAAGTTACGTGCATTGTCATAATGCATACCGCGGTAACTAAAACGTGGCGAATCTTTAATTTCTACACGTGGTAATTCAACGCTACCGTTGGCGTCCGCTGGGAAAAGTGCCAATAATGACTGCAAACCATAAAAAACACCTGCATTATCACTACCAACAACCGTAATTTTGTTTTTATCAATTTCTAAGTGATAACTTTCGGCGTCACCATTTTGAATTGCATTATCTACTTTTAGAGATAAATGCGGCTTTTTACCTACAGAGATATGGTCTGCATTCGCTTCTAATTTAAGGCCATATAATTTTGATAAATCATCAAGCAGTACGTTTACTTCTTGCTTTAAGCTGCCTTGATAGCTTACAACCCAATCTGACGAAAGCGTTACTTCGCCACGAGAGAAGTCAACATCAAGCGGCTTTGGAATAATACGCTTTAAAGCGTCTTCTTGGCTTGGTGTATATTTTTCGTTTTTGATATTAAGTGCATGACGGTTCTGTGCATCAGCAATCACACTTAAATCTTTTGGCGTGTTAAATTTCTTTAATTGGCGCTCTTCAACAATTGGCAGTACAAACTGTTTTAGGTCTTCAGTATCTGTACTAGCAAATACTTCTGCGTCTTTATTATCGAGTGAAATAAACGCACGTGGCATCACATCTGAATAAGACACAATATAAGCTGCTGCTTCATACTCAAGCGCTAATGTTTCACCCACGGCTAAACCGGCAAATGATTTCGTTGGCACTAAACGATGCAAATCACCATTTACATGCTCAATCGCGATACCTTTTACTTCGGGGGTTTTTACTTTACGAATACTGTGAAAGTACAGCTGCCAGTTACTTTCGCCTTTTGGTAGTGCAACTTTTGAAGTGTTTTTAAGTTGGATTTTTCCAATGTAGCCACCGTCATTATCATGAAAGTTATCAACGACACCAAATTTAAGATCCGCTTGGGCTGCAAATTGTTTAATGTCGGATTGCGATAGCTTGGCATTAGCAAACAGAGGCGTTGCTAATAAAGCTGTAGCAAGTATGGTTTTTCTCAAATGCATAAGACTTCCTTTACTTGTTTATTGTATGCTTTCTAACATTAGACAGCGAAAGCGTTAATTTTAGTTTTTGTTATTAGGAATCATAATGACTATTTAATGACAGCGCTATCAAAACAGTTTAAAAAAAACCTTAATTTTATCTGAAACAATTAAAAATCAGCATGTTAGAGGCATCACAAAACACCTCTAACATCTTGAAAATATTAATAGCCTGCAGCCATTCCGTCCTTGCGTGTTTCCGATGCGCCAACATAAACCCCATTTGAAAGCTGCTTCATAATGGCTTGATAACCACCGTAAGGGCCAACCGCATGTTGAAGTGTGTGCCCTTTTTTCACAAGCTCACGTTTTGTTTTTTCCGAAAACCCTGCTTCCAAGCTGACATAGCCACCATTTGACATAACTTCACCAGTTGGCTGCGATGAACCCGTATGTAAAATGCGTGGTGCATCTCCCGCTTCTTGCAGGTTCATACCAAAATCAATCATATTAATTAGAATTTGCGCATGCATTTGCGGCTGTGTTGCACCGCCCATCACACCAAAACTGATATACGGTTTGCCATCTTTGGTGACAAAGGCAGGGATAATGGTGTGAAAGGGGCGTTTTTTAGGTGCATAAACGTTGAAGTGGCCTTCTTCAAGGGCAAATAGCTCGCCACGATTTTGCAACACAAACCCTAACTTTTCTGGCGTCATGCCAGAACCCATACCGCGATAGTTACTTTGAATAAGTGATACCATGTTGCCATTTTTATCAGCAGTGGTTAAATAAATGGTATCGCCTTCAACTGGCCCAGCATCCACTTGCTTGCTCGCTTTATTTGCATCAATAAGCTTGCGACGCTTTGCGGCGTATTCTTTACTAATTAATTGTTTTACTGGAATGTCATTAAATGATGAGTCAGCGTAGTATTTAGCGCGGTCTGCAAAAGCTAATTTTTTAGCCTCCACAAAAGTGTGAACATACTCAGGGCTATCAAAACCCATACTTGCAATATCATAGTCTTCAAGAATATTTAAAATTTGCAGTGCAGCAATACCTTGACCATTGGGCGGCAGCTCCCATAAATCATAACCGCGATAGTTAGTACTTACTGGTTCTACCCAGTTACTTTTATGCGATGCTAAATCGTCATAACTCAAATAACCACCATTAGCTTTCATATAACGGTCGATTTCTTTTGCGATCTTACCTTTATAAAATGCATCGCGACCGCCTTTAGCAATTTCACGGTAAGTTTGTGCAAGTGCAGGGTTCTTAAAAATTTCACCTTTTTCCGGCATACGGCCATTTGGCATAAAGACTTCTTTAAAGCCTAGGTACTTTCCACGTACAGAAACACTTTTATCGAGGTAATAAGCAATTAGCTCTGATACTGGAAAGCCTTTTTCAGCATAGTGAATTGCTGGTGCTAATAACTCTGTCATTGGTAATTTGCCAAATTTGTTGTGCAGTTCAAACCAACCGTCGACCGCACCTGGCACCGAAACTGGCAAAGGGCCATAACTTGGGATTTTGTCGCCTTGTGCTTTTAATGTATCTAGCGTTAACGTTGCCGGCGAACGTCCAGATGCATTAAGTCCGTGCAGCTTTTGCTCTTTTTGTTGCCACACAATGGCATATAAATCACCACCAATACCGCAACCTGTTGGCTCAACTAATCCCAAAACTGCATTTGCTGCAATTGCAGCATCCACAGCATTGCCACCTTTTTTTAAAATATCAAGTGCAACTTGCGTTGCTAACGGTTGTGACGTTGCAGCCATGCCATTTTCAGCAAATACTTCTGAGCGACTGGCAAACATTTCACCTGTAATACGGTCGTAAGCGCTGGCGATAGATGGAATTGCCAAACTGATAATCAGTAGAGAGGGTTTAAGCCATTTCATTATTATTATCCTGTTGTTCTGGTTATAGCTAACATAGCGCTTTTTCTGAACAGGAAACAATAATTCGAGGTAAATAGAGAAGATCTGTAGATAAAATGCAGATTAGTAGCAAAGCCGTACATGCTCTGCTACTAACTTGGGAACTAATTTGATTGGAGCTTTTCGATTATCACAACATTAGCTGCTGGGAATTCATAATTATTTAAATCACTAATAGCCACCCATTTGTGGTCTTGCCCTTCAAGGTGCCTCGCTTGCCCATCAAACTCTTCTACTAAGTGAATATCAAGATGCACTGATTTATCTGGGTAGTCATGGTGAATTTCTAAAAAGGGTGTTGAAGATTTTACTTCTATGCCGATTTCTTCGTTTAATTCTCTTGCCAGTGCTTGGGTTACTGTTTCACCCGCTTCCACTTTACCGCCTGGGAATTCCCATTTTCCGCCTTGATGTAGTTCATCGTGACGCTTTGCAATAAATATTAAGTTAGCTTTTTTGATTACACCAACTGCAACATGTACTTGTTTTTTCATTTTTCACTCACTTTAATCATAAAAAAAGCGACATCTAAGTGTCGCTTTTTTAACAGAGTCTGGTTCAATTAGCTTAATTTACCGTGACACTGTTTGTATTTTTTACCTGAACCACATGGACATGGTTCGTTACGGCCAACTTTTGCATCGTTGCGTACAGTTACCGCTGCACCTTCAGGTGTTTCACCACCTACATGCTCTGCTTCTTCATGTTGATATTGCTTTGGCGTATTTTCTGCTTGCTGACGACGGCGCTCTTCTACCGCTTCAACATCTTCTTCAGCACGTACTTGTACTTTTGCAAGAATACTAACCACTTCCACTTTCAGTGCTTCTAACATGTCAGAGAACAACTCGAATGATTCACGCTTGTACTCTTGCTTTGGATTCTTCTGTGCATAACCACGCAGACCGATACCTTGACGTAAGTGATCCATTGCAGCAAGGTGATCTTTCCAATGTTGGTCAAGCGTTTGTAACATAATTGCTTTTTCG
>NZ_JBIPJE010000017.1:0-30400 GCF_044005875.1 Pseudoalteromonas sp. XMcav1-K
TTAATTTTTTTTCTAAAATTTGGCCTGACTGGCTACCTTTTAGCAGCGTTGTTAATTGAGTATTTATCTCGTTAAGATACCAAGTATGTAACTGCTTACTTTGCGCCGTGCTTAATCCACTAAAAGGATTACTATTTTCCTTATAAAATTCAGACACCTACTGCCTCAAATCCATTAATTCTAATTATTTATTCTGAGCCGGATAGTAGCAGAAAAAACGACTAAAACTCTAGCTTGATAATGCACTTTTAGCACTCACTTGCGAGCGCTCTAAAATGGCCACACCTTGCTCTTTCATAAAGGCTTCAAACGCACTAGCAAGCAAACTTTGCTTTCTGTCTTGGCGTTTAGCTAAAAACCACGTACTACGAATAGGAAACCCTTTTACATCTAATTTTACCAATCCCGGCACTTCGCCATAATCGAGCGCATGACGGCTTAAAATAGATAAGCCTAAACCTGAGGCAACAGCGTATTTTATCGCTTCGTTACTTTCGATGGTCATTTTTTCATTCAAGGTTAATTGTTGCTCTTTGCAAAATTGCTCAATTAAATTACGCGTACCCGAACCTTTTTCACGCATTATAAATGGGTAATGCGATAAACGGTTTAGGCTGACTTCTTGTTGTAAATGCAATTCATGCCTTGCCGGAGCAATTACCACCAGTTCGTTATCGAGTAACGGTGTTTTAATAATTTCGGGGCGCTCAGGGCACTGACTAAAAAAGTAAAAATCATCTTCGTTGGCTTCTATGCGCTCTTTTACTTCTTGGCGGTTACCTATTTTTAAATTGATATCGACTTTTGGGTGTTTTTTACAAAACGCCCCTAAAATCAATGGCAAGAAATACTTAGCAGTTGAAACTACACATAAATTAAGCGAGCCCGATGTCACGCTTTTAAGCTCATCAATCGATACCGACAAATTATGAAAGCTAGTAAATACCTCATTGGCGCATGTTAGTAGCGCTTTTCCTGCATCGGTAAGCACAATGGTTTTGCCATACTGGCGATACACCGGCATATCCACCGTTTCGCTTAATTGCTTTAACTGAATCGATACCGAGGGCTGCGATACATGTAACTGCTGCGCCACCAAAGAAATACTTTTGTGTTGCTCGAGCGCTTTTAAAAGCTGTAACTGCCTAACTGAGGGTAGCCGCATAAGGTATAGATTTTTATTTATACATATTTATAAAAATATATATTAGCGTTTATTTAACTGCGCGCATAGACTAATTTTTGTCTTATAAATACATAAAATACAACCTGCATCTCAAAACAACAACGCAGGTGGTGATGCTTTGTATTGGGGAATGAGGAAGTTATGTTAGAAACCATATCAAATAATGTGCGTGCGTTAGGTGAAGTACTTGGCCAAACAATTGCCGAAGACAAAGGCGATGGTTGGGTTGATAAAATTGAAGAGGTACGCCTTTTAGGCAAGCGCATTGTGGCAGGTGAAAACCATGCGGTTGAAGACCTACAAACAATTTTTGCAAATACTAGCGAGCAAGATTTATTAATTCATGCTCGTGCATTTAGCCAGTTTTTAAACCTCGCTAATGTGGCAGAGCAACAACACACCACCAGTGAGCAAGGCTTAGCAGAGCTTGATTTGCCGCACCCGCTTGATTCACTGTCGAAAAAATTAACCGGTATTGATGCAAACGCGTTTAAACAAGCGCTTAAAAAACTACATATTGAGTTGGTGCTAACTGCGCACCCAACAGAAGTTAACCGCCGCACCTTTATTCATAAATACAACGAAGTGGCCGATGAACTCAGTAAAGGTGAAGCGCCACTGAGCGAACGCGTGCAAGAAATCATTGAACAAGCATGGCATACCAATGAAATTAGGCAGCAGCGCCCCACACCACTTGACGAATCACGCTGGGGCTTACATGCCATTACCGATAGTTTATGGCATGCGGTACCACAATTTGTACGCGAATTAGATGAGCTTTCACAAACCCTGATTGGGGAGCCGCTGGCTGAAGATATAGTGCCTATTACCATGGCCAGCTGGATGGCAGGCGATAGAGACGGCAACCCCTTTGTTACAGCCAAACTCAGTAAACAAGCCATTTTACAAGCGCGATTAATTGCCGCAGAGCTCTACTTAACTGACTTTGAATCTCTTTATTTAGAATTATCGATGCACAAAGCAACCGATGATTTAATTGAAGCCGATATTAATAATATTGGCCCGTATCGTGCGGTGATCACACAGTTAATTAGCGAACTTAAAGAATCAATTACACTGCTACGTGATGGCAAAACTAAAGGTGCAATTTCATCTTCAGAAGATTTACTTACACCATTAAAAGCATGCCGCAATAGCTTATTAGCAGTCGGTCTTACCCGCGTTGCTAATTCACAAGTGCTCGACTTAATTCGCAAGGTGCAATGTTTCGGTATTTCACTGGTAAAAATGGACATTCGCCAGCACAGTGAACGCCACGATGAAGCCATTGGCGAAATTGTTAGCGCGCTCAATTTAGGCGACTACAATACTTGGGATGAAACACGCCGTGTTGAGTTCTTACTCGGCGAAATAAATAACCCACGCCCGTTATTACCGAATGTCACTTGGAGTGAAAACACCCAAGAAGTACTCGACACCTTTGCCATGGTAGCAAAGCAACCGCGTGAAGTGCTGGGTATTTATATTATCTCAATGGCGAGCAAAGTGAGCGATGTACTGGCGGTAAACCTGTTAATGAAAGCTACAAGTTTTAATTGGGATATGCCCATTGCACCGCTCTTTGAAACATTGGATGATTTAAACAACGCGCCAAAAGTGATGGGCGACTTGCTAAACATAGAGCAATATTTAACGCGCTGTAAAAAGCAGCAATATGTAATGATTGGCTACAGTGATTCGGCAAAAGATGCAGGCGTGTTAGCGGCCACATGGGCGCAATACCAAGCGCAAGAAGCACTGGTGCAAGTATTTAAACAATTTGAGGTCGAGCTAAAATTATTCCATGGCCGTGGTGGTACCATTGGTCGTGGGGGCGGCCCTGCGCACGATGCAATTGCATCACAGCCGCCGGGCACACTCGATGGTGGCTTACGTGTCACCGAGCAAGGTGAAACTATTCGCTATAAGTTTGGTTTGCCAAACCTTGCTGTACGCAGTTTACACCTGTATGCCAGTGCGATTTTAGAAAGCTTAATTCACCCACAACCTGTGCCACCGGCGTCATGGCGAGAGCTTATGAACAACATGGCATCGCTTAGTTGTGAGATTTACCGCAGTTATATTCGCGAAGAACCAAATTTTGTGCGCTATTTCCGCCAAGCAACGCCAGAGCAGGAGTTATCATCGTTGCCACTTGGCTCGCGCCCAAGCAAGCGCCGCTCAGATGGTGGTATTGAATCGCTGCGTGCTATTCCATGGATATTTGCGTGGAGCCAAAACCGTTTAGTCTTACCAAGTTGGTTAGGCCTAGGCCAGGCGATTAAAGCGTTTTATCAAGAAAATGCCGCGCTGATGAACGAAATGCTAGAAAACTGGCCGTACTTTAAAGCCCGTATTTCATTGACTGAAATGGTGTATTTAAAGTCCGATCCAGAGCTATCAGCACTGTATGATGCAGCCCTTGTTGAACCTGAGCTACAAGATTTAGGGGAACAACTGCGAACCCAATTACAACAAGATGAACAAGCTGTACTGACGTTACTCAACCAAGCTCACACACTTGAGAGTGATCCTTGGAACTTAAGCTCATTTAGGTTACGTCAGCCTTACTTAGTGCCTCTGCACTTGTTACAAATTGAGGCGTTAAAACGCTTACGCAATAAGCCTGAGCACCCTGAAAGCGAGCAAGTGCTTATGGTCACCATGGCAGGTATTGCGACCGGTATGCGAAATACAGGATAATGTCGATACTAACTATTTAGTGCAAAAAAAAGGCGAGGTTACCCTCGCCTTTTTGTGTCTTCTCACGTTCAGTCCATTTGAAATGGGTAAATTGAACCTAGCTTTAAAATTTGGCTTAGTTCGTCAAGGGCTGTTTGGCTTTCTACAAGTAAGCTTGGGTCGGCTAAATCATCTTCTGAAATCGCATCTCGATAATGCTTTTCAACCCATGCTGTTAGGGTAAAGTATTTCGCTTCATCCATTAAACATTCTGGGGCAACGGCGCTTAATTCCAACTCATTTAGAGGCACGCGAAGGCGCAAACACGCTGGGCCACCACCGTTTTTCATACTTTGTTGCAAGTCAAAATAAATCACCTTAGAAATAGGATTATTTGCCTCGCAAAGGGTCGCAAGATAGGTCGCCACTTTATCGTTATTTTGGCATTCATTGGGGGCAACAATGGCCATAGTGCCGTTTGGTAATGTAATTAACTGGCTGTTAAAAATGTAGCTTGAAACTGCATCTTCAACACTCACATAATCGCTACTGACTTCAATTAAATGCAGTAGCTTATCACCTTGGTATTTTGTGTTTATAGCATCAACCGCACGTGCGGATTGATAAAATGCCATTTCATGGTAAAGCAGCACATTTTCGTTACCAATTGCAATTACATCATTATGAAATACCCCTTGATCGATCACATTGGGATTTTGCTGCACAAATAAGCAATTTGCTTCGCTCAAACCATGTGCGCGAGCAACGGCCTCGCTAGCAGCTAAGGTTTGCCTTGCAGGGTAAATCTTTGGTTTGATAGCTGATAACGCATCTTCACCATAAACAAAGAGCGATAACCCTTTTTCGTTATGTGAATTGGATAAGCGAGTGTGATTTGCCGCTCCTTCATCTCCCAATAATGGATGATGTGGTAGTGGCTCATGATGGGTAAAATACTGTGCATTATTAAAAATGGCTTTAAAGGTACGGCTTGTTTGCTCAGCTTCTATGGCGCGGTGTAGTTTGTTACTTAAATTGGCGGGAGTGAAGTGCACTTTGCCATCGTCACAATCCAAACTGTTCGATACTGTTGCCGCATTTGCCGACCACATTGAAGACGCCGAATAACAGGCTTTTAAAAACTGCGGCGCGTGTTTGGCTGCTTTTATAATTACGTCTTTATCGCTACCTGAAAAACCTAATTTTCGTAATGTGTAAGTATCTGGGCGAACCTGAGGCGGTAAAATACCCTGCTTAAAGCCAAGCCTTGTCATCGCCAGCATTTTTTCAAGGCCTTGTAGCGCCGCTTTTTTCGGATTGGCGATTTGCTTTGCGTGATTTTTAGATGCGACGTTACCAAACGATAAGCCGCTGTAGTTATGGGTTGGACCAACCAACCCATCAAAATTTACTTCGTACACTGTCATCTTTGCATCCTTTTAGTGCAAGGTTGCACTTTTATTAGGCGTTTTTCGTGTTTAAAACCGAAAAAACGTGAATACAAAGCTAAGTTGCTAAATACATGCCAGATACTAAAAATTAAGTTGAGTGCTGTGTGCTCCAGTTTTTAATAATACGATGAATTTGATTTATGCCATCCGTTAACGCGGCCGGACCTGGCTGTAGAATATCGCTCGAATTAATTTCATAAACATGCTTGTTTATCACTGCTGGAATGGTTTGCCAGCCGTCGCGCGATAACATTTTCTCAGGCACAAAAGGGCGACCACACCAGGCTGCAAAAATAATATCTGGCGCTTTTTCGATTACGTCGCATGGGTCTTTAATAATGCGATTTTTGGCAAGGCTTTCACTGGCAAATTCATTGTAACAATCAATGCCACCGGCGATTTCTACCAATTCACTGACCCAAGTAATGCCAGTAATAAGTGGATCAAACCACTCTTCAAAATACACATTAGGTTTTACTGTAAGCTGAGCTGCACTTGCTTTAATCGTGTTTAGATTATCCACCAATTGGTTAACTAGTTTTTCGCCTTTTTGTGGCTCGCCAATCAATGCCGACAGCGTTCGGATCATTTGCAACACCTCTTGAATACTGCGGTGATTAAAACAGTGCACATTGACGCCTTGCTTTATTAAATCACGCACAATATCAGCTTGAAGATCAGAAAACGCCAATACTAGATCGGGCTCTAACGACATAATTTTATCAATGCGAGCGCTAACAAACGCCGAGACTTTAGGCTTTTCACGTTTGGCTCTTTCGGGGCGCACAGTATAAGCAGAGATGCCAACAATACGGTGTTGCTCGCCCATTAAATAAAGTGCTTCTGTGGTTTCTTCCGTTAAACAAATTATGCGCTCAGGCCATTTTGCTGTTTTGAAATTACTCATCCCGTGTTACTTCTCCATTAAAAAACGTAACAAAAAACGCCATATTGCTAGGAAAATACCAATGCATATAAGATGCGAGTATTTTGTCACATGCATAAATTGCCTCAGCTTGCGTGTGACGCGGGTAAAACTGTGAATACGCTAAAGCGGTAAGGTTAATTTCGGCGCTAGAATAATGAAAGCTGTGCCCTCGCACTTCACAAGGTGCAGCAATATTTGGATAAACAGCACTTAAATCGACATATTGTTGACCAATGCTAGAGAGAGTTTTATTCATTGTGGCTTTGCCGTTTAACACGCCACACATAGTGAAGTGTGTGTTTTCACTTATTAATTCATCCAATAAGTAGAGCATACCGCCACACTCCGCTAAGACCGGTTTATTGCTTTTAGCAAACTGTTTTACGGCTTGTTTAAACGCATTATTTTGGCTTAATTGCTGCGCATAAAGCTCAGGGTACCCACCTGGAATATAGAGCGCATCTCCCTCTGGCAAGGTTTTATCCTGTAATGGCGAAATGTAGCTTAGCTCTGCGCCAAAATCTGCCAACATAGCCAAATTGGCACGATACAAAAACGAAAATGCATTGTCTTTGGCAACCAAAATACGTTGCCCTTTAAGTGGTTTAGCACGTTTAAAATCTGCGTATTGCTTTGCATCATCTCCCTCTTTTGAGGGCCAAAACACCACATCTTTGGGTAGTTGATTAAAGTGTGAGTTAGCAAATTGCTGTGCGGCTTGTTCTAAATACACGTCGATATTTTGTAACTCACCTGCTTGCATAATACCAAGGTGGCGCTCAGGCAAACTAATATGGGAATTTCGTAAAAAATAGTCTTGCGTTAATGCCTTTTCGTTTATGGATTGCAAAACCATTTCGCCATGTCCTTTACCTGCGATCTTATTGGCTATCACACCGTAAAAATTAAGGCTTGGTTGGTAATTTACTAAGCCATGAACCAAGGCACCAAAACTTTGTGCCATGGCTGAGCCATCAATCACCGCCAAAATCGGAATACCAAATAGGTCGCTTAAATCGGCAGTATTTGGTGTGCCATCAAACAGCCCCATTACGCCTTCAATCAAAATAAGATCTGCAACGATAGCTGCTTGGTAAAGCATGCGCTGACATTCACTTTCACCCACCATCCACAGATCCAATTGATATACAGGACGGTTTGATGCCGCTTCTAAAATCATGGGATCAATAAAATCGGGCCCAGTTTTAAATACCTGAACCGTTTTGCCCATATTGGTAAAATAGCGTGCCATAGCGGCGGTTACTGTGGTTTTGCCCGCCCCCGAATTTGGCGCACTAATTACAAGTGCAGGGCAAAATACCGGAGAATTAACGGCCATGATGGGTTGTTTTTAAAATGCTGGTGTGTGGTTTTAAGTAATAACAGGCAAGGTACAATGCCAACGCAATCGCCACGTAGCCAAATGGGCTAGTAACATATGGCGCGTAATACTGTGCTACACGCTCTGAGTAAATACTTAACGACATATCGCTAAATTTACCTGATAGCCAATAATAGCTCGCGTTTGAGGTTAAAAATGCAATTGAGCTTGCAAGCCATAAGTTAACCAGTGCCATTGCCGTTTTTGCTGCAACCGCAAACTTTGTTTCATCAAGCTTTAGTTGCAAACTTTTATGACCCGCCCACCACAGCACATAGTAGCCAACAAATAAAAATGGGTATGAACGCGTAATACAATCGCCAAAATCACCGCGATAATAGCTGCTGGTTAAATCAATCGACACACTTAGTACCACAAATACGGCAAAAGTACGGTGCTTAGATGCCAGCAAACCTAAAATAAAGAAAATTGCTGTACTGGCACTTGGCAAATGGAGCGCAGACGCAAAATGATACGGGCGGGTGGCTATCATCAATAGCGCTAACAACGCATAAATCAGCAACGAGAATTGCTGTACTTTAATTGGGGTAAATAAACTTGAACGATCTGTCATTATAATGTTTCCGCATACTAGAACTAATGCGACGGGAAATGACAAGATACAAGGCACACGCCTTTGCTTGTTACAGCAAGGAATAACAATATCATTCAGGTAATTAGATGATCCATGTTCGCGACCACACATTACTGTAATTGATATAAAAGCGATTGTGTTCTCGTTGCTCACCGCCCACCGCAGTACTCGAGTGAACTAGGCCGGTCTCCGGGCTCCTGATCATCGCTTTGACAGCACCTTCCCATCATAACCAGACAGTGGTGGTTGTCGCTCACAGTTACCGTTGCGGGGGCAGCTCCAGATTTTAACTGGATTCCCGTTTAAACATTGTTTATAAAAAAACAATAGTCACCTAATTACAACGCAAATATATGTCAGCTAGCATTGTTAAATCAAGCTAAGACATTATTCTTATTAAAACTTTTTGTTTGTTGATATAACGAGGCACTGCCAAAAATTACAAACTGCGGTATGCTAAGCAAAAAGTTAATTTTTAATTAGTAATGTCAAAAGTAAAAGCCAAAGTACTTCGTTTCAAGCAAATCTCAGTTGAAGCAGTTTTTGAAAAAGAAAATGAATTAATTAGCCAACTTCAAAACGGCAATTTAAACCAAGCACTGTTACTTTGGCAAAGCGATAAGCCAACTTTGGTTTTACCGTCAGGTAATAAATGGCAAAAAACTGAAGCGCTCGAATCAAAGCTAAAGAAAACCGGTTGGCAACTACACGCCCGCAAAACTGGTGGCGCCCCTGTGCCACAATGTGAAGGGGTAATTAATGTATCTTATATGTATGTGTTAGAAGAACATATTCCCTACTCGATTCCAAACGCATACAAAGACTTTTGCGCTATTTTATCTTCTTTTTTTGAGCAGTTTAATATTAAGGTTGAAACCCACACCACCCCCGGCAGCTATTGCGATGGTGATTACAATCTTAATATTAAAAGTAAGAAAATCGTCGGCACAGCCCAGCGTGTATTACTAAAAAAAGGCGGTGGTAAAATTGTGTTGGCGCAGGCCTGCATTTTAGTAAATGCAAATATGCCAACCTTAGTTGCACCTGTAAATTTATGTTACGAACATCATCAGCAAGATGACCGTGCAATAGCCGATGTGCATACCAGCTTGTTTGAACACACCCAAGAGCGACCCGACATCGACGAATTATTTCAGCGCATATTTACCAGTTTTATAAATCATCAAAAACATAAATCGAGCTGACCGTAAAACCCTTTTTTTAGTGTTCAGTGGTGTTACACTTGGGACTTATTTCACCTTTAATTACCTTGGAGTGCTCCCTTGAAATTCGCTCTTCTTCCATGCGCCGCGTTACTGGCAAGCCATGCGTTTGCATCTGTTAGCCCATCAACCGATGAGTTGGCAAAATACGCCGTAGCAGAATACCAAAATGCGCAAATACATACGTTAGCCAATATGGTGTCGTTTCCAACCGTTAATAACAAAGACATCGATACACCGCAAAATCCGGACTTTATTGGCTTTAAATCGCTATTAAAAATTAAAGCGGCGGAGCTTGGTTTTGATTATCAAGATTTTGGGCACACCGCATTAATTGGCATGGGTGAGCAACAAGACAAAGTAACCATAGTGACCCATGGCGATGTGCAACCGGCAGACCCAACAAAATGGCAGCAAAGTCCATTTGTACTTGATAGCACCTCAGAGCCAGGTAAATTAATTGGCCGTGGTACCGAAGACGACAAAGGCGCAATTTCAACAGCACTTTATGCCATGAAAGCGCTAAAAGATAATAATGTTACGCTAAACAATCGTATTGAACTGATGGTGTACCTTGCTGAAGAATCAGACTGGGAACCACTAAAGCGCTTTATGAAAACCTACCAGCAGCCAAAGTATGCAATAACTATTGATGCATCTTACCCAGTGGTGGTTGCCGAAAAAGGCTGGAGCTTAATTGCCCCGACATTTACAGGTTCATCACCACAAACCGGTGTTTATGTTAGCGAATTAAAAGGCGGTGCATTTGTAAGCCAAATACCTGAAGATGCCAGTGTGGTGCTGCATAATGCGGATGCGCAAGCGCTTAACATACTTAAGCAAAACATAAATGCACTGAAAGATGTGCAAGTAACACTTACGACAAAAGGCGATAGCGTGCTTGTTAGTGTTAAAGGGGAATCAGCGCACTCATCTGAGCCAGAAGCAGGACACAATGCCATCGCTCACTTGGCAGAAGTATTCAAAGGTATTGATTTAGAAAATAACAGCGATGGTCAGGCCATTGAATTTATTAATCAACTTATCGGCCTTGATTTATACGGCGCGAAATTTGGTGATATTGCCTACCGTCACGATTTTATGGGGCCAATGACTGTCGCACCAACACTGCTAAAACGCAGCGAAGAGGGGCTTAGATTATCGGTTAATTTACGTCGCCCAGTTGGCAAAACAGAGGCGCTATTAAAATCACAAATTGATACCGCGCTTAACAATTGGCAAGCTAACAACAATGTGACTTTAAACAATGTGGAAATTCATATTGGCACGCCAATGCTGCTTGATGATGCACCGCACGCTGAAGCGCTTTTAGATATCTTTAAGCATTTTACTGGCGATGAAGATGCAAGCTTTGTTTCGATTGGTGGAGGCACTAATGCTAAGCTATTTGATAACGCTGTGTCGTTTGGTCCATCTATGCCAGGCAAAAAATACACAGGTCATTCTGAGCACGAGTATTTAACACCAGAGCAAATGGCGCTTAACTTAAAAATGTATACCGCCATGATGGTAAAACTTGGCAATATGTAAACGGCCAAATTTAGAACAACCATAATTTATAATGAGGAAACGTTATGCTTTGTGACAAAAGTATGACGTTCCTTAGTACCTTGATTGCATTTAAAAAGTAGCACTTTTAAACAGACTTACACACCATTTCTGGGGATAACCTTGATGCCCAAATACTATTCGTATTTACGCCTTATCTAATACCCCTTTAAAGATTAATGGGTAACGCCTTATGCGGTTACCAATGTAATCATCTGCCATTATTTGTTGGCAAAACTCATCAATGGTTAGGTTTGCTTCAAAAAGCCATTCCATTCGCTCCAGTGCACGCAAAAAACCGCGTTTTAAATATGCTTGGCTTTGATAATGCGCAATATTCTGCTTAATGATATTGAGTTTTTCGGGCTCAGCTTGCAGCGCGGCGATCACTGATTTTAAGTATTGCTGCTGTTGCGGATGTGCTTTTTCCTTGCGAGGGCGACCTAATGACACGTATGACTTCTCTTAATTAACTACTAACGATTATATGCAACAGAATTGAAATTGGATTAGCGTCTATTTATCTTTTTTTGATATCAGCATTAATAAAAGGTTTATTTAGCTAAAAAATCGCATAAATATTGTCTAGAAAGAACCATAACGCGCTAAAAACAGTTCGACGGTTTGTTCAATTAAATAGGCTTCTTGTTGTTCACTGGGCACATCGAAACCGTATAAGCGTGGATAAAAGATATGAGATTTCAGCTGATAAACAAACTGCTTCGCCGCGAGTTCGTTGTCATCAACCTGCATTTTATGTGCTGACACTGCATCAGTTAAAAACTGTTCTAAATACGTCATACAGCCAATTGAATTGGCGCTCAGTTGTTTAGCAAATTCGGGCACTTGCAACATTTGCAAAAAAGCGATTTTAGCAACACGTAAAAAATTGTCGGAACGAAACAACGAAACTTCATGCTCTGCGATAGTTAAAAGCTGTTCTTTGAGCGACTTATTTTCATCAAATATAACTGTTTTAATATCATTAAGTTGCTCCATCATGCGTTCAATAATGGCGTAAAAAAGCGCATCTTTTGTTTCAAAATGGTTGTACACAGTACGTTTAGATACCGCAGCCGTTTTAGCCACTTCATCCATACTGGTATTCGCTACCCCATTTTCAAAAAACAGCTGCTCTGCAGCATCCAGAATATGAACGCGTTTTTGCTCAGATAATTTCATAGTTTTCTCATTAACAGTCTCGCTCATTTTAAACTTAATTAAAAAATACTGCACTACACAGTTTACTTTTTTATCATTTAATGAAAAACTACACCGTGTAGTTTACATTTTTAGAGAAACTCGATGAAAACGATTAAGTGGTTAAGCCTTTTACTCATTATTTTATTTATTGGAGCCTGCACTGTGAACAATAACTTAGCAACTGAGGGCACGAAAAAAGCGCCCAATCAAAGCCTATACAAAAACGGTAAGTTCTATAACGCCGACACCATGGCGCCAAATAGTTTGCGCAAAGTTGCCGGTATTTTCGTTCGTTACTTTACGGAGAAAAAGCCCAATGCAATACCAGAGCAGTCACTACCGATGAACTCCGTTTCGCGCGAACAGCTTGAATTACTTGACAATAACGAGATCCATATTGTAAAACTTGGTCACTCATCTATTTTGCTTAAAGTATATGGTGAATTTTGGCTACTCGACCCTGTATTTGCAGAGCGCGCATCACCCTTTACATTTATGGGGCCAAAACGTTTTCACCCAACACCAATTTCGATAGAAGCGCTTCCTCCTATCGATAAGGTGCTAATTTCCCATAATCATTACGATCATCTCGATAAACACAGTGTGAAGCTGCTTGCAGATAAAACTAAACAATTTTTAGTGCCGATGGGTGTTGCGGGTGATTTAGCAAAATGGGGGATCAGCCCAACAAAAGTAAAAGAGTTTGATTGGTGGCAAGAGTTAGCAACGACACACGGTTTTATTGCCTTCACACCCACTAAGCATTTTTCAGGCAGAGCACTGAATGATGGCAACAAAAGCTTATGGGGTTCTTGGGTAATTTCGGCTAACGCTAAAACCTTATATTTTAGCGGTGACTCCGGTTATTTCTCTGGCTTTAAAGACATTGGCGAGCGCTATGGCCCATTTGATATGACCTTTATTGAAACCGGAGCCTACGATAAAGATTGGCCAGATGTGCACATGACACCAGAGCAAAGTCTGCAAGCGCACCTTGATTTAAACGGCAAAATAATGACGCCAATCCATAATGGCACATTCGACTTAGCGTTCCACGCATGGTACGAACCACTAGAGCGGATCTTAACCCAAGCAACACAGCATGCTGTTAGTTTAAACACGCCAATAGTGGGTGAAATTCAACAGCTCGGACAAGCGGCAAATACACATGCATGGTGGCAAGATTATATGCCATCTACCAAGCCAACAACTCTCGTTGCAACGAACTAAACTGTGATGTTTTATTATTTAAGGGCGCAATGCGCGCTTAAATAACAAACAGCAATAAATAGCGTTTAATTCATACCCTGTTTGTCAGTTGATTGTTTGCTGTTTGACGGCAATTGACTGACTAACTTATCAAAAACCCCATTTCGTTTTATTTCAGCCAAGCCTTTATTAAATGCGTTTAGATACTCGGATGACGCTTCGCGATCTTTTTTAAACAGTAAATGGGTGGTGTCGCTGCGCAGCGGTTTTTTGCGATAGGCTAGTCGCTTACGTTGACGTTTAGAAAACTCTCTTTTCAACATGTAGTTAGCGGGAATAAGCGACATTGGAAAAGCATCAATCCGACCTTTTATTAATCGCGCTAAATTTTGTTTATCGGTATTCGCCCAATCGAGTGTGAGCTTTGATTCTTTTCCGGCGGCTAATAATTCATTGGTATAGCTATAGCCAGTTGTAACGCCAATTAACTTGCCTGCCAAATCATCAATGTTTTGCCAATCCACCAGCGGCTTTTTGGTATTGTAAAAAAGGTAGGTCGTTTCGGTGTAAAGTGCTTCACTGCAATAAAATTCTTGTTGTTTTTCCTCGGTACAAAACCAATAGGCAGCGACATCGAAATGACCTTTTTGCACTTCTACAAAACTGCGTCCCCACGGGAAATAACTAAATTTTACGCGATAACCTTGTGTTTGAAATGCGGCGCGAATAACCGCAGGTACGAAATTAAACTCGCCTTTGGCACGACTTGAATAAGGCGGATATTCGCCGATAGCAATGCTCACCATTTTTGCTTGGCATGGCATAGCCAACAAGCACATGGCACTCAATATACACGCTATCAGTTTTAAAGAAGTGGTCACATTTTTATCAAGCTAACACGCCTGAACCATAAAAACCAAAACAGGTACAAAACGGTAACCCTAATCGCCTTTATTGGCAAGTTGAGATGATTTAAATCTACGATTTTTTACGTGCTTTTATATAAAGATAAAGCATAAATAGCCAAATCGTATTCGCACCAATTATATGGAACCAAAATGATACCGGAGACTCTTCTCGTAAAATTGCCTCACCGCTTCGCCCCGCAGGAATAGCGCCGCTTTCAATATATAAAATAGTGGGAATGAGAAAGAGCAACATCATGATAATCACCCAGCCAAGTGTTGGCGCTTTTGCGTTTTTAATAAGCGGTAGCATCTGCATCCATACAGTAACGTGTTAATTTGAAAAGAATTATACTGGCAAGGTATAAGGCTAATTACAATATAAACAACTATTTATTTCACATACTCCGATAAACACAAACCAATTACAGTGTCTTCATCTGAAACGTCAGCTCATAAAAAAGCCAGCGAATACGCTGGCTTAACTTCAGAGAACTTAATGTTTAATAACTTGCTGTTAGCGTAACGCCTGCGTACGCAGAGTAAGCGTTAAGTAAGATGTGGTAAGTTCCACCCGTTGCACCACTGCTTAAACTACATGACTCATTATTGCCCCAGCGATAAGGACGACATTCATAATCGGTTGTCGTTGGTTGAGCACCTTTTTTCACGTACAGATCTACGTCGCCGCTACCATCCGCTGTGGTTACCGTAAGTGTTTGGTTTGCTGGTACTTCAATTTTGAAGAATACTTGACTGTTGGCATCGCCCGATAAGTTTGCCATCGGTACGCCGTTATCTAGGCAATCCGTACAACCACCATCAGCACTATACGTAGCGACTAAACTTGCGCCTGAATATGCAGAGTAACCTTGAAGCATCACGTAATATTTGCCAGCCGCTGGGGTGTTAAACTCACAACTTTCGTTATTGCCGTTTTTATATGGGCGACAATCATAATTACCTGTAGTGGCAGCTGAGCCTTGTTTCACATAGAGATCTGCATCACCCTGACCACCTGAAAGTGAAATAGATAAACTCGATTGCCCCGCTGGCACGTCAACAAAATAGCTGGTTTCACTGCCCGCAGCACCTGCAGCCGATACGGCTTGATCTTTAATCAATTCTGTTACAACCGGCGGCTCTGGGTCGACTGTGCCTTCAAGTGCATATAACAGCTCGTTAGGTGAACCCGATTTAGCATCCGATACTTTGTTTTTGCTAGCACCAGCTGAGAGTTTACTGTCGATTTGCGCTGGCGTTAAGCTATTGTCTTCATCAAGATAAAGTGCCACCACACCCGCAACATGCGGTGATGCCATTGATGTACCACTGATAGTATTTTCAGATGAGTCTGAGTTATACCACGCTGATTTGATACTCGAACCCGGCGCATAAATATCTAAGCATGTGCCATAGTTTGAGAAACTTGAACGACTATCACTTGACGTAGTCGAGCCAACAGTAATCGCCGTTGTTGCACGTGCAGGAGAATAGTTACAGGCATTGCTGTTATCATTACCCGCTGCAACCACAAAGCTTACGCCCGAAGCCACCGCCGCCTCAACCGCTTGGTCAATTGCCGATGATGCCCCGCCACCTAAACTCATGTTCGCAACCGACGGGCCGCTAGCGTTGTTTTTCACCCAGTTAATACCATCAATAACGCCCGACGTACTGCCAGAACCGTTACAGCCTAATACGCGAACACCGACAATGTTAACGTTCTTTGCAACACCATAGTTTTGACCACCAATGGTGCCAGCTACGTGCGTACCATGACCATTACAGTCAGATGCATCCGAGTCATTATCTACAAAGTCCCAACCACTGCTTGCACGGTTACCAAACTCGTTGTGAGTATTACGAACACCAGTATCAATTACGTAAGCAGTCACACCAGAACCATCAAAGTTGTATGAATAGTTGCTATCCAATGGTAAATCACGCTGATCAATGCGATCTAAACCCCAAATCGCATTTGATTGGTTTGCATTGCTAGATACGATTGGGTCAACCGAGATGATTTGCTCAGGCTCGATAAATTGAACAAGATCTTCTTTTAATAACTGTTTTAGCTGACCTTTCGACAGCGTATACTGTGCGCCGTTTAGGGTATTACCAAACAATTTATTGGCATTAACGCCATATTTACCACGAATTTTGTCGACATTTTCTTTAGCTTGTTCAGCGATACCGCCACTCGCTAGACTTTTTGGTACTGAGTTAAATACTACAACATACTTGTTTGGTACTTGTTTACTGGCATTTACTTGAATCAACTTATCGCTATTTGCATGGGCAAAATTAGCAGAACACACCGTTGCTATGAGTAACATTGTTTTTGAATATTTAAACATGACGTTTCCTTGTTGCTTTGGGGTTAAGTACTGCTAAAAAACCTAGCTCAAAAAATAAACACATCAAAGTTTCATTTTCATTTTGTTAACATTTGTACCGATAAAAGGGTGTTGAATGATGAATTATTTATACTTAAATAAGATTACTGATCACAAATATTAGATACAAAAATCTAAATGGTAATTATTTCTAAATAGTTTATGCTTTGTAAAAGTTTGTAACCGATAAAACAAAATAATAAAAAAGAATGAGTGAAAAAACTTAAAAAACAATACCTTTTGCTTTATAAATTTACGATTCAGTAAGGTTAACTAAAAACCTCGATTTTGCCTTGCATTGCTGATCAAGTTGAAAACCACATTTATATTGCGATATGCAGCGCCCATTTTTTGCAAATCAATTAACACCCGAATGTAAACAAAATGTAAATCAGCTAAATAATCATTTCATATGCGTGTTTATGTATTCAAGCAAGTAAACATGAACTTTAGTTTATAACCCCTTATATTCACTCACGCATTATTCAAATCACAAAAAGTACGTAACTGTAGTTCTTGTTAATTTTGGCTGATCCATGCCTGTTGTTTTTGCTTGTAATAAAAGCGAAAGCGGCTGCTCTAAACAGCGTAGCTAAATGATGTGGTTAACTGAATTTATTGATACATCAACACACAAAAAAGGCGCCTAAGCGCCTTTTATTTTTACATTTTACGTAACCTCAGGTTTGGGTTAGAAATACTTTTCGCAATGCGCCGTTACCGAGTTTGCGTTACAGCGTAAGCACAACCAATATTTCTAACCAAAAGGTTAATCACGTAATAATTAGAATGTCATTGAGTAACGTACACCAAATTCGCTTGCGTCATTGCTCTTAATTACTAATACGTAATCGCCAGTATTTAAACGTGCATCATCGTAACGTTCGTCAAAGATGTTACGACCATATAGGTCAACGCGCCAGTTTGCATTTGCCGGAGAGTAACCCACGGTAAAGTTAACTAGGCTACGCGCTTCAACTTCAGTTAAACGATTTGGATCTGAGCTCGGCTCACCATACATGTCGCTGCGGTAAGAGTAATCAATACGTGTATTGATAATTGACCCATCAGACAGCGCAAACTCATAGCTTGGGCTAATTGACGCCGTTAAATCAGGAGTAAGAGGTGCAACAGGTTTCACACCGTCTTGCTCATCTACGTCAACATCCATATAACCTAAGCTAGTGTGTACGCTAAAGTTATCAGTGATATAAGCGGTACCTTCCCACTCGATACCGCGTGACGTTTGTGAAACCACTAAGTTTCGCGTATCAAAACCACCTTCCGAAGTCGTGCTAACTTGGTAAGGTAAGTCATCGTAGTTAGTGTTAAATAACGCAACACTCATGCTAAAGTTGCTTGTAACTTGACCTTTTAAACCCACTTCGTAGTTAACCGCAGTAATATTGTCAGTCGCAACAAAACAGCTTGCATCACCGAATAAACAGTAAGGACGCGCTGGGAACTGACCACCTTGGTAACCACTTTGAATGCTACCGTACACGTTTAAGCCATTTTCAAGGGTGTAATTAGCCGATAAATCGTAGCTTACTTGGCTCCAATCATCTTCCGCATACGTTGGACCAATACCTACGTTTGCCGTTGCTTCTTTTTCATCTTGGGTATAGCGCAAACCGCCCGATACACGTAAATCGTCTGTCATGTCGTAGCCAACATTCACAAATACCGCTTTACTTGTTGTTGTTTGGTCTAGCTCAAGTAAGTTTGCACCGCCATTGAAGCGTGAATCAGCACCTTGACGGTTGCTTCCTTCTTCTTCAAACCAATATAGGCCCGATACAAAATCAAACTGACCTAAATAACCATTTAGCTGTAGCTCAACAGATGTTTGGTCAGCTTCCCCGCGCTCTGGGTAATGATCAAGTGCATAAATTGTACTGTCATCATCAAGGCCCGCTTTATATTCAGACGAGCGTTTGCTTAAAATAAATTTCGCACCAAGGTCGTTTGAAATGTCGTAATTAGTGGTAAGCGACACGCCGTTTGCTTTATTGGTTACTTCTGTTACTTCAATCGAGCCTGTTGCATTGTCGTATGGGTCTGCTGCTACATCAGAGTTACGTAATGGACCCGTTGGTGTTGGGCTGCCAAAACGCATGCCTGTGTAATATGCGCCATTTGGCATTTCATCAATTAATGTCGTGTACGGGCGAAGGCCGCCTTCTGCATCATTTGCATCAGCTGTTACCACAAAGCTTAAATCATCGGTTGCATCGTACTTAACCGATACACGTCCGTGGAACTCGCGGTTTTCACCGACATCGTATTTTGCTTCTGGTAAATTAATAAACTCACCTAAGCCACCGCGTTGGTTGTAGCCTGCGTTAAAGTTAAAAGCTAAGTTGTCAGTAAGACCACGGTTAATAAATACATCACCTTTAACACGTTCGCGCGTACCCACTTCAGCCGAAAGTTTAGTAACCGACTCGCTGTTTGCTTGTTTGGTAATGATATTAATCGCACCGCCAATTGAGTTACGACCATAAAGCGTACCCTGCGGGCCGCGTAATACCTCAATACGTTCAATGTTTGCTAGGTTCCAGTTTTGACCTACTTGGCGACCTAAATAAACACCATCTACATAAACACTTACACCAGGATCCGTTGTGATCAGGTGATCTTGCAAACCAATACCGCGAATAAACGGGTTAGCCGATGAGTTATGACCTGCTGAAAAACCAGTGATATTTAGGTTAGGAACAAATTTACCTACATCAGTAATTTCAGAAATACCTTGTTCAGCTAGTTTATCGCCACTAAACGCACTCATCGCGATAGGCACTTCATAAATAACCTGCGAGCGCTTGGTAGCTGTTACCGTAATCGCTTCGATATCTTTTTTAGCTGTTTGCGTTTCGTTTGCTTCATTCGCCACAGTGGCAAAGCTTGAAGCTGCAATCAAAGAAAGGGTGATTGAATTTAACTTGCTAAAACGCAAGAAAGAATTGGATGTTGTCATTAAGTAGCGCCTTTTTGCTCATACCGAGTAATTGCTAATAATGGATTAGCACGACAGTTATTCGGTAATTTATAATCGTTTCGCTTCAATTTTGCGCAACAACAAGCGGTTGTATTTTAACCACATCATTATTTTGCAATATCGAATTAATATGTAATCTTGGTAAATCAAACAGTTAACAGCTGCGTTACCAAACGATTAATACACAAAAAGCAATATTAGCATTTATTTCATAAAAATATCGCAAAAGTTAAATAAATTTCGTGATTATTTATCGCCAATAGGATGGGTTATCTATAAAACGGATGCTTTTTTGTGTAGTAAATGGCGCCAAAACGATTATGAAAAACAAGTTAATTGGCGCCACAGCAATCAATTTAAAGCAGATCAAGACGCGTCATTTTTAGGCCATCGCCATGCAAACCAAATGGTCGCAAGCGACAATATAATTTCTAACGCTGTTAAATAAAGGTAAAAAATCCACGTAGTTTCTAGGTTTAACCCTATTAACAAAAGCACAAATAATGCGGGAATAATAATATTTAACCAGCGGTTAACACTGGGTTTTAAGACTAGCGATAAAAATACCATCACACTTGGAATTGACATTAAAAACGCTACTGCAAAAAATTTTGTTTGTAGCCCTTCACTATTGGCACTTACCGCCATCGCGTTAGACATAACCCCGGGCACATACACCTCGATGTAATCACCATAAACATAACAAAACATCACAGCAGCCCAAAGTGCTGCCAATTTAAGCTTTACATTTATGGTGTCGTTTACCAAACCACTTGGCATCTGGTTAGTTTTACTCATGCTTACTCCATTATTAGTTTATTGCGCCCATTTTTATGTGAGCGTATTGTTCTCATTGCGTTGCCCCTCGCTTGACTGAAATAAACAATATAATTTATAAAGGGTTAAGTCGTCCGAGACTAAAAGCGCGGACACTTTTTTGCTGTAAAAATGGATATTTTTCAATAAAAGGAAGTAAACAGTGACCGACCCAATAGTACTAGTGCTCACCATCATAATGGTGGGGCAAATTAGCTTAAGCCTGCCACTATTAGTTTCTCGCTGTCACGCTAACGCCACGTTTATGCCTTTAGCAGTATTTTTATTAGCATGCGGATTACTTGCTATGAATTCTATTGTGGCGACACTGTTTGAAAGTGCGTATTTAATTTATACCGCGTTGGTATTTCCCACCCTGTTTGTACTTTGCCCATCACTTTGGTTTTACATTGAGGGGATCACCTCCAATACCCCATGGAAATTCACTAAGAAGCATGCTTTGCACGGTGTGTTAATTATTCCCGCACTGGTGGTTTCAGTGATGATATTAACGCTGCCAAGCGATGTTCACCGCGCTATTTTTATTGACGATGTAACTGCAAATCACCCGCTTGTTGGCACATTGTTTACCACCATGTTGATTATGATGGTGCTTTGGCTATTGCAGTGCGTTTATACCTTGTATTGTATTATTCGCCGTTTGAGCGATTATCGAAAAGAGCTAAAAAATGTTTTTTCTAACAATGAAAACAAAGAGTTAAAATGGGTAAATTGGCTGCTCTTTAGCGCACTGTGCGTTTGGCTTTTTTCTCTCATCACATTATTTGCATCAAGCTTATTTAACGATGTATTGTTTACTGCCAGAGTCGAGGCGCTGCTATCGCTCCTTTTACTTTGGAGTTTGGCGCACTTTGGCTTACAACAAAAACCCGCGCTGATAGGTGAAAACGCGTTTTTGTTAGGCGATGCCAAAACAGAAATCAAAGACCAACAAAGCCAAAAACAACATAATGGTATTAACTGCCAGCAAAAATACCAGCGCTCTGCACTTAGCCAAGCGCAATCAGCACGTATTGCCGAAAAAATAAATGCGGTAATGGAAAATGAGCAGCTTTACTTAGACTCAAGCTTATCTTTACAAAAGCTGGCACAGCATACTGCTATTTCGCCCAATTACATTTCACAAACATTGAATGAAACATTAGGCCTTAATTTTTTTGATTACGTAAACCAATGGCGCATTGAGGCTGCAAAACCACACATTATTGCAAACCAAAGTTCGGTGCTCGATATTGCCTTAGCTGCGGGGTTTAACGCGCGTTCTTCTTTTTACAAAGCATTCAAACAACAAACTGGGGTAACACCAAGTGAATTTCGAAAGCAAAACGCCATCGCTTAACTATTAGCAATTGGGTTTAATTTAAAGGCAAGATTGAAGAGAATTTAAGAGCTGTTTTTCATCAAGAAACAGCTAGCGTATGTTGACCTTTACACTTTTGATATTCCAATAAAAATGTTTGTCATTACAACAAAAATAAATCGTGATAAATCCCACCTATATTGCTTGCTGAGCCCCGTTTGACATGACACACTCACGAAAATTTTTGCAAGACTTCAGTGCGCATAAATAATCCTATCCGCACCCTATTTTTTTAAAATAAGTGGTGTGCTGCAACCGTCAGTTTTGATGTGCCAAAGCATCATCCACACTACTTGGAATGATCCATGGTGAAAACCTTAATTGTGGTTGATGACAATCAAACCACATCACATAACGATATTAAAGCAATTGATTTTGCAACTTACCTAAAAGACTATCCGAAGCGTGATGAGCCTAAAACGCGTGTTATAAACCTTTGCGAAAGCAGCCGCTATTTAAGCCAAGGCTACTACTGTTCATTATTAGCAGAAGCCCGTGGCCACGACGTTTTACCAAGTGTAAAAACGCTTAATAACTTGCGCACGCCAGCCCAAATTTTAGTATCGAGAAAGTACCTTGATAAAACCGTATGTAACGACGGCGAAACCTGTTCAGTACTAATGTGTTTTGGTCGTGTGCAAGATGAAAAAATGCAAAAACTGGCAGCGTTGGTTTATCAAGAATACCCGGTACCGGTATTACGAGTCGCAATAAAATGTGACCTAGAACAGCTCACACTCACTATTGAAATGCTGAGCTTTTCCGTTTTAAGCGACACAGAAAAAGAGTTTTTTAATAGCGTGGTAAGCGAGCTTGCAAACACTGCGTGGAAAAAACGCCAAGGCATTAAAAAAATGCGTTGGGATGTTGCTATGTTGGTTAATCAACAAGAAGCATCAGCGCCGAGTAATAAAGGTGCGTTGAGTCGTTTTATTAAAGCAGGGGAAAAGCTCGGCATTGCAGTACATATAGTGGAAGCAAGTAGCGGCGTGAATTTAGCACATTACGATGGCTTATTTATTCGTGAAACCACAGGTATTGATCACCATACTTATCGCTTAGCGCAACACGCCGAAAAGCTTGGCCTTGTGGTAATGGACGACCCAACGTCGATTTTACGTTGCTGCAATAAAGTGTTTTTACACGATGCATTTAACTACCAAAAAGTGCCAAGCTTAAAAACACATATTTTGGCAGATCAAAGCCCTGATACCATCGCTATGCTCGAGAGCAGCTTTGGCTACCCGTTAGTGCTTAAAATGCCTGAAGGTTCGTTTTCTAAAGGGGTGTTTAAAGTTAAAACCCGTGAGGAGCTAAAAACACGTTTAGCCGAATTATTTGCAGAATCAGCGCTAGTGCTGGCGCAAGAGTTTATGTTTACCGATTACGATTGGCGTATTGGCGTAATTAATGGCCGAGCACTGTATGCTTGCCGCTATTATATGGCGCGCAATCACTGGCAAATTTATAACCATAAATCAAAACGCAACTTTTCAGGCGCGTTTGATAGCTTACCAACATTTGAAGTGCCTAAAGCGGTGCTAAGTAGCGCATTAAAAGCAGCTGCGGTAATTGGCGATGGTTTTTATGGCATTGATATTAAAGAAGTCGACGGCAAAGCCTTTGTACTTGAAGTAAACGACAATCCAAGTATCGACCATGGTGTGGAAGATAAATACCTGGGCGAAGAGTTATATATGCAAATTATGTCGGAGTTTTTACGCCGTTTAGAGAGCCGAGGCAAATAACCATGGCATGCCGTATTCGTGATGCAGTAAGTAACGACCTAACCGCATTACTTGCCATTGAAAACCGCTGTTTTCATAGTGATAAAATTAGTCGGCGCAGCTTTAAACGCTATTTAGTGTCGGAGCACAGTAAATTATTGGTGGCCGAAAACGACTACTTAGTCGTTGGCTACGTATTAATTTGGCTACACAAAGGCACCCGCCTCGGGCGCATTTATTCGTTAGCGGTATTACCTGAAATGCGCGGGAAAGGCATTGCTGAGCAATTATTAACGGCGATTGAAAGCGTTGCTAAGGCACACAAGCGCTTTTACATTCGCCTTGAAGTTGCAGCAAGGAACCAAGCGGCTATTAATTTGTATGAAAAGCTTGGCTACCGTGTTTTTGGCCGTTTTGCAGCCTATTATGCCGACAGCAGTGATGCACTCAGAATGCAAAAACGCATTCGCGCCAATACCGAGCAAGGGGCGCACTTAGCTGCGCCTTGGTTTAGACAAACCACAGAGTTTACTTGCGGCCCAGCAAGCCTAATTATGGCAATGTCAGCGCTGGCGCCCAAAAACAAAAATTGGGTCGAGCAAGAGCTGGCAATTTGGCGTGAAGCCACCACCATTTTTATGACCTCAGGCCATGGCGGCTGCCACCCATTTGGTTTAGCGCTTGCGGCACATAAACGCGGGTTTACCAGCCAAGTTATGGTGAATACCGATACGCCGCTATTTATTGACAGTGTACGGGACGCTACAAAAAAACAGGTGATTGAACGGGTTCACTATGAAATGCTAAGCGACTGCCAACATGTAGGCATTAATATAAGTTATCAAGAGCTCAATCTTGAGTGGTTGCAAGCGCAATTACTAAAAGGACACGCGGTGATTGTACTCATTAGCACCTACCGATTTGACGGTATGAAAGCGCCCCATTGGGTATTGGTTACAGGCATCGACGATGAATGCGTTTATGTGCACGACCCTGATGTAAACGAACCTATTCAAAGCGATATTGATTGCCAACATTTACCCGTTGCCATCGAGGCATTTCAATCAATGGCCGCCTTTGGCAGCCAACGTCTTAAAACAGCGGTAGTTGTAGCAAATCAAAAGTAATAGGGAAAAGTGTAATACCAGTTCTGTTAAGTATGTGATCAGGGATAGCGCTGGATAAATGAAATGCTAACAAGGCGGAATTTTTCTTATGTAGTTGTTCTACATTGATAAATTCTAACGCAGTTAGCATGATATTTAGCCCGCTAGGATGATTAGCTACTTAAGTGAATTGGTATAATACCAGTTCTACGCTGTTGGCTTTTCATTAAAATCACATACGCATTCTGTTTAAACCCCTTGATAAGAATGCGTATATCTTTTAATTAAAATTAAAGCAAAATGCTATGGTGATTTCTTATGTATGTAGGAGCATAGTTACGATTAGGGCTAATAATCGAACCCCAACTTTTAAGTATGTCTTTCTCGCTTTAAAAAGCGCGCTATTACCACTGAAATGCTGAAGTTCTTTTACCAATCACAACATCATCAAAGGTAATTTTTGCGACTATCATGTCTCTACAGCAGAAGCTGGTAAAACGTAAACTTGATCATATTTGCTTCCTTTCTAAATATGAAGAGTTAGCCAGTGTTAGATAGAGTACATATCCAAATAATCCCAAAACGCATCGGTTCAATCACCTTAATTCTGGGAGCTAGATAAGTTTTCTACAACACAGGTTCCACTGATTGAAAATAATAACTTACTTAATAGCTCAAACTGTTTTTTGTGTGATTCGGCGACTTTGTGGTACTTTCTTAAGATTTCACTGGAAAGTATGGAAATTGCACCCTTTTCACATATTACAATTTTTTCAGCTTGGTCAAGATTTATATAAGCAACAATTTTGTCTAACCCAGCCTCATTTAATGAGAGTAATATTTCTTCATATTCGGCATCCCCACCGAGCTCCCACTGTGCAATAAAATCTTGCCCTGACACCTTTATATATTCTGGCTGTTCAAAGTAGGATAAGGCTTCAAACGTCGTGTGGTATTCTGCGTCTACTTCATCCTCAAACAAAGGTGCATCCTCGCTCAGCATCAGTGCTATAAAGTCTGCTGCTGATTGCTTTGATGTTATACCAACCAACTTTATTACTAATTCCATTAGCCCAGGGTGACCTCTTGATTTTGTGCTTGAGCCCATAATGTTTTGAGCTCTTCTGGCAGGTCCTCATTATCTAATTTTGCTCTCAGTTTATTAACCACTTTCCAAGCGCTTTCATATCGCTCGGGATTGCTATCTTTAAATGGATCAAGCTGATCGTAGTTAGCAAAAATAGCAAGCTGTTTAGGTAACTCTATTTTTGTTCTACCAAACTCTAATTCATCAGGTGCTATTGTAAGAAAACAAAAATCAATAATGTATTGATAATATGAGAAACGATGGGTATTTTCATCTGTAATTAGTTTGCTCAATCGGCTACACAAAGCTGGAAATTTCGTTTTACTTTTATGCGCTCTTCGCTTTAGTTGCTCTTCTTTTGTTTCACCATATAAAATATCGCAATAAATGGATTCGTTGCCACCTAACACCCCCTCTTGGTCTTCAACAAATAGCATTATATTTTTTTCGAAAAAATCGATGCTATCATCGCAACACGGCAAAACTTTTTGCGGATGATATGTTTTACAATACGTATTGAATACTATTTTCAAGCTTTCTTTTGTTTGCTCCGGGTGGAACATCATCACTAAAAACGCATTCACTTCTCGTGGAAAATATCCTATTTCTTGGGTATTTTGTAGCTCGCCAGTCAAAAAGTAGGTTTGGTAATATTTAATGCTGTCTGGGCGTAGTATGTTATGTGCTTTAAAAAACTTGACTAAGGTTTGCCAGTGCTTTTTACGGGCTTTCAGCCACTGAGGATCTTGCGTATGCCACGCTGATTTATCAAGCTGTTTATTAAGTTCTACAAAGAGCATAGTTTTAGTTCCTTGGGATCTATATTAATGTCACTGAAATCGCCAAGCTGAGCGGGAAGTTCAAATTCATTGATGATGGTATCTGCAATACCTTCAAGTACCACTTCTTTTACACTTGGTGACATAACCCATGATTTAATTGAAAATGTGTTAATGTAACAGTCTTTTTCTAAATTCTTCTTAAAGGGTTTTGCATCTGCGGCTTTTGTATACCCAAAACTTGCTTTAAGTAAATTAGAGCGCGGGTAACGCGGTATTGTTTTCTTTACCCCGTTAATGTCTTGTTTGGTGTAGCCTTTTTTTCCACCTTTAGTTTTAAAACTTTGTAGCCACCATTCAAAACGCTCTGTGTAGTGATAACTTTCGTTAAGATCTCCAGCTAGATTATTCTTTGTTGCACCAATTCGATCTAAACTAAACTGACGTGAATAACCGCCCTCATTTTTACCAGTTTTATCTGGCGCCCAGAGTTTCCAAGGGGATTGCCTAAAGGGGCGCTGTAAAGACTTAGGCTCAACCCAAATTTCTTTATCATTCCCTTGCAATGCAATATCCACGTAACGAATTCGAGTTGTGAGCACCTCAACAGCCGTTTTACTGGTGTCAGTAAATTTATAAATTGGCACATTACGTGTCGCTTCTACTTCTTTTATTTCATTTTCACCAGTTAATTCATATTCGAAATGTTTTACCGCTATCATGGCAAGGTGAAAAGCAGCCCCAACTTGCTGGTTACCTAAATGAGCTGCACTGCCAGCCAAATACTCGCCAAGTGCTAATGTGTACTTTTTACGAACTTCATCAGCGACTTTAGGGCGTAGCAGTTTACATGAGTCTGAACACGTCTCGGACGACATTCGGCTTTCAAGGTAGGCAATAATGCCAATCATCGTTAAAGGCGACATACGTAAATTAGCACTGCCTTTAATGAGATTAACAAGGTTTTTATTACCTTTTACCGCCATTAATGCAAGCGATGATTTAAGCATTTTTTCATTAAAAATGAGTTTTCTCATGGCGACAACGTCTGTAAGCTTGATCTTTTGACCGATTGTTTTAATCGTTTCTGAAAGTATTTTTGGGTTTTTTTCGAACGTTTTTTTAAATTGTTTATTAATGCCGCTAAACATTCTACCTATTTCTACACCATCAACTTTTGCTTTTTTCGGTTTTTTACTGTTTGCATACGCAACTCCCATTATTGTATCTAATGGTGATGTGTTTTCGTATTGTCTTTCAGTGGGCAGATAAGCCGTCAGCTCTATACCTGGAGGGTTGCCAGCTCCCTCCCAACCATCAGCTGGCAAACTAAGGTATTCCATCCACGCAAAAATGTCATCGCTGCTGGAAACGGATTTAATTAAGACCATTAAACCTTCCCTTGCTTCCGCATCAGCTGCCATTTCACCTGCAATTATTAAAAAAGGTAAAATGGTTAATGCTTTGTCAAAGTCCCGTTTAAGAATATGGTCCATTGTTTTACCAATTACACCACCTAATGACTTTAAGAACTTAGGATTAAGTGCTTTGACAGATTTAAATACTGCTTTTACAGGTCTTATAATTGGGATCAACGGCTTTGCGAGCGGAACAATTGTTAGTACTTCTATGGCATTTAACGCCAACTCAAGTGGGTCAAATCGACTGTCTCCTTTGGCTAAGAAAACCACTTGCTCAGCGACTACGCCAATTGCTTCGTATGGAATTATGGCACCAGCAACGGCTTTAAAGCCTTCCCAAGCACCTTCCCAACTGAAATCAAACCATGCATGCGCCACTGGCACAAAAGGAAACGGTGTATATTTTGTGCTATTAAAGGCAACGGGCGGATAACCGTCTGGCGGATTAAACGCCGCCATCATTCGCATCATTTGCAAATAGCCTTGTTCGCCTATCACACTGGCAAAATACTGTTTACCATCAACGTTAATACCAATGCGGTATACACCTGCCGATTCGCCGTTTTTATTAAGCTGCCCCGTGCTTTTTATTGGTAATAACGTTTGTGATTGACCCGTATTAAAGTCAATTTGCTTTGCTTGTGTACCATCTGTAAAGCTTAATAATGGTTGACTCTCGTAGTTATAAAACTTAACGCTGCTTAAGTTACCATCAAGCCCTTTACCGATAGTAAGCCCGCGAGACGTAACCGAATAAACTAATGGCGTGTCGGGCACGTTAATCGTTGTTAGCTGGCCATTAACTTCTAACTGAAGCTCGCCACCTTGGTATTTACCCGCAATTGTGACCCATTCAGACAAATTAACGGCATTGGTTGAAGTAACTGATATTTTGCCAGATTTATTATGAAGGTAATAAGTCAGTGTGCCATCTTGGTTTAAGTTTAGGCCTTGTGCGCCGCCTTCAAAATCAAACACTGTCGAGTCAAATGCGCTCGCTTTGAGGTCTAACCTAAAGCCGACACTATTAACAGGCTTAAAGCGTTCATCTGCTGGCACCACGATTTGACTTGGTAGCCATTCTCCAACCGGGTTTTTCTCAGCGTGTTTTTTGAATTGGTAACTAAAACCTGTTTGCGTTGGGTGGTCATTAACTAACTTAACAAAACTTGCTTTACCATTATGAAGTTGGTTTGCATCAGTGACTAATTCCTCGACGAGTTCACTCATGAAATAGGCTGAAATAGGCTGTAAATTAGGTTCAGATAATGTGCCTAACGTGACAAACTGAGAGGTATTTTCTTGCCCATTTAGCTCTAAGTTTCCAGTTACGCTGTAAGGGAGCTTTATGACTGAATCGTCTTCACGGGTTAATCCAAGTGCACCATCTACATCTGCTTCACCAAACACTAACACGTCAATACTGTTTGCTGCGTTTTGCTGTGTAACAGGCGACGCCATAGAGGCTATTCGCGCATTTAATTGCGCCCCTTTACTAAACTGGCTTTTTTGGCCAAATTGTTTTGCCGTTTGCATGCGAAGTGCTGCTGATTGTATGGGTTTAGCGGTAATATCCCCCTCAACAACATCACCTTCTACTAAGCCAACTCTTGCAGATATTTGCACTTGTTCTAGGGCATGGAAACCTGTGTGAATTTTCGCGGTAACTAACCCATTAGCATTGGTTGTTAACGTGCCACGCTCCAACCGCCCACCATTCGTTTCAAACCATACACTCACGCCTTGTGCAGCACCACCATCAGGTTTAGTGACTTTTGCACGGATTTCATATACTTGACCCGCTTCCATATTAAGTGGGTAATCTTCAATTACAACCGTAAGAGGTTGTATTACTAAGTCTAATTCTTGAGAAACATTTCCGGTCGTTACTTTTAACTTTAATTCATCGTCGGGTAAATAACCGCCCTTCACAATAAGCGACGCTTTACCGTTGGTGAAGCTATCTGAAGCCTCTGAAACGATGCCATGTCCGTCTAGTGAGTAGATGAAAGAGGTACCATCAGCCACTAGGTTGCCGTTTTTATCTTTGGCTTCTAGTTCAATATTGATTTGACCTAAACCTTCCATGTAAGCATCACCCTCCCCTGTGATACTTAAAGTAGCAGGCTCACCCGGCACAACCTCTATGGCATCCATAATAACGTAATTGTCTTTATCGCCCGCAAAGTACACAAAAGGGGTTGCACGTGTACCAGCGTATGGAGGTAGCTGAATATCTGCGGCAAAAACGCCGTTTTCGGCATTGTTATTATCTAAATTAATAAAGCTGCCTGAACCTTTGGCATCCCATTTAATTTCAACCGGAGTTTTATTCTGACGGTTTGCATAAC
>NZ_JBIPJE010000018.1:0-77391 GCF_044005875.1 Pseudoalteromonas sp. XMcav1-K
AACACAGTAGAAAAGCCAATCAAGCGCTGCCGAACGGTTCTTTTGAGCGCACTTTTCTCATTGTTGCTCGATATTCGCTTAGATTACTAGGCCACACATCGAGCGCCGCGATAAAAGCACGCTCAAAGAGAGCAAAAATAGAACAGCAAAGATCAACAGACCCTAGTTTAGGTAAAGAAAAACCCAGCTAGTGCTGGGTTTTTTTGTTGTTTATACTGCGGAAAATTATAAATGCTGTTTTATGATTTCATAAAAGGCAGCAATATGATCATCGCGGTCATTTAATGCTGGAATATAACGGTAGTGTTCGCCGCCAGCATGTTCAAAAATTTCACGATTT
Organism: Pseudoalteromonas sp. XMcav1-K; assembly: GCF_044005875.1. Classification (NCBI taxonomy): domain Bacteria; kingdom Pseudomonadati; phylum Pseudomonadota; class Gammaproteobacteria; order Alteromonadales; family Pseudoalteromonadaceae; genus Pseudoalteromonas; species Pseudoalteromonas sp. XMcav1-K. The sequence goes on from NZ_JBIPJE010000018.1 coordinate 341, forward strand.
TCTTCTTCTAATTCTTCCAATGTTTCCAAGCAGTCTGAGCTAAAAGCTGGGCTGGCAATGGCAATGTTCTTAATGCCATTTTCTTTGGCTAATTTTTCGAGTGTTTCATCGGTGTAAGGTTTTAACCATTCCGCTTTACCAAAACGACTTTGGAAGGTGGTGATTACGTCGTCTTTGTTAAGTCCTAACTTTTCTACCACTAAACGGGTGGTCATTTGGCAAAAACAATAATACGGATCGCCTTTTTCTAGGAAAAACTTAGGTGTGCCATGGTAGCTAAGTACCAATTTTTCAGGCATACCATGTTTGTCTAAATCTTCTTTGATACTTGCGGCAAGGGCATCAATATAATGCGGGTTGTCTTGATAACCATTGATAAAGTGTAGTTCAGGTACCCAACGCCAGTTAACAAGCTCACGACTAATGGCATCATAAGTTGAGCCAGTAGTTGAACCGCTGTACTGAGGATATAAAGGTAAGACGACAATTTTTTGATAGCCTTTTTCACGAATCTCTTCGAGCACTGATTTGATTGATGGGTTACCGTAGCGCATCGCTAAGAATACTTCGGCGTGATCTAGGCCTTTGTCTTTAAGTAAAGTTGCTAGCTTCGCTTGCTGTTTTTTACTGTAAACCAATAATGGTGAACCGTGTTCAGTCCAAATACCGGCGTAAAGTTTTGCCGAACGTTTTGGGCGAATACGTAAAATAATGCCGTGCAAAATAATTTTCCAAAGCACACGCGGAATTTCAACGATGCGCGGATCAGATAAAAACTCTGCCAAATAGGTTCTTAGAGCCTTTGCGGTGGGTGCATCTGGGCTGCCTAAGTTAGTGAGTAAAACGGCTGTTTTTTTATGAAATCGTTTATGCGGTTCTTCAGTGACGGCAGTGAATCGAGACACGGTGACCCTTACTTAATTTGCTAAATTAAAAAGATTGTATCAAATCTTTTTGGAAAATTGCCCACATTACGTTGTGTTAGCTATTTAAGATCAATTTTTGATAAATAACTCGAGCTTACGTTAAATAAATATGGCTGAGGACAAATAGCCTAGACTTTTGTAATTCAACAAGTTTAGATGGTGTAAATTACTACACAAGCAAAGCAAATGAAAAAAATAGCTGTTTTACTTCTCGTTGTTTTAAGTGCTTTAAGCACGCCAGTGTTTGCCAAAGAGCAAACCGTTGTTTTGATTTCCCTTGATGGTTTTCGCTGGGATTATATTGAAAAGCACCAAGCAAAGAATTTAGCAAAAATTGCTAAAGCAGGCGTTCGTGCAGAGCGCATGATTCCAGTTTACCCAACGAAAACATTTCCTAATCATATTTCAATTATTACCGGCTTGCAGCCCGCTAATCACGGCATAATTGATAATAAATTTTGTGATAGAAATCGTAAAGAATGCTACAGCATGGGCAAAGGGCGTAACGACAGTACCTGGCTAAACGGAACGCCACTTTGGAACCTTGCTGAAATGCAAGGTGTTAAAGCGGCAACTTACTTTTGGCCAGAATCAGACGCGCGCTTTAATGGTCGTACACCAAGTTACTTTTATCACTACTCGCAACATAGCGATTATCAGCGCCGCGTAGACCAAATTGTAGACTGGCTTAGCTTGCCAAAGTCACAGCGCCCACGTTTTATTGCCGCTTATTTTTCAGTGGTTGATTCAATGGGCCATGATTTTGGACCTAACGCACAGCAAACGTTTGATGCGGTGCAAAAAATGGATGCGTTAATTGCCCAGTTGGATGCGCGCTTAGCCGAGCTGAAAGATCTTAATATTAATTTAGTTTTAGTATCCGATCACGGCATGTCGCAAGTTGATCCAAAACAGACCATTGAAATTAATTCGTTGGGCTTGTCTGAAGACGATTTTCTGATTAAGAATTCAGGTACTCGTGTGCAGCTTTATAAAAAGCCAGAATCCCAAATCGCTATTTTAGAGGCTAAAAAACACTTAGCAGAGCAAGCGAAAGGGCGTTATAGCGTACTTGATAAAAGCACACTAGCGAGTCGCGGGATTAAGTTTGGTGCTCGAGATGCAGATATTATTATTGAAACCACTGCACCAAAAACGTTCTCATTTGAAGGTGAATCAGATTATTTAGGCACGCATGGTTATGCCTACACTCAAGAAATGGGGGCATTATTTATAGCTAAAGGGCCTGCGTTTAAACAAAATACGTCGATTGCTGAGTTTCCTAATCTAGATGTTTACCCAACAATTGCGAAAGTACTTGGTTTAAAAATACTTTCCCCGGTAGATGGTGATGGCAAAAGCTTGGAAAGTGCACTTGCTCAATAAAGCCAGTAATAGCTATTTCGCTTAAGGATATAAGCAGCTTTAGCCGACTTAAATAATGCGTTATTTGAGTAAACAGGTATTAAGCGCAGAAGTTAGGTTAAATACTTTATTTTTAGCAATAACTTTCCAGAAAATTAATTTAATTAGTATGAATTAAGCAAAGGTTAAGTTTAAAAAGGCTAAAGTAAGCTTAAGTTCCAATCTCCCTTGGACTTTATTTCCCTTGTTGTTTTTATACAAGCTTTGCCCGCTAACTTTAGCGGGCTTTTTTATGCCTGTTAACAGGTTTGCTTAGTTAAAAATGTAGGAGTTGACAGAGTTAAGCTAAGGTTAAGTTAGTAAACTTATACTAAAAACCAGTTCCCAATCTCCAAAAGTACTGAGTTTAACTTGGTAACAAAAAGCCCGCATATTGTAGCGGGCTTTTTATATAAGGTGGGATTATTGTTCCCAGTAAGCTTGTTGCAAACTGTCTTCTCGTTCAGGCAAGCCGCGCGTTAAACGTGGCGAATGTTGCACTAATACTTCATAACTTACACGGTTAGCATATTTACTGATTTGTGAAAGCGATGAATAGGTAAGTGCATTGATTTTATGCTTACTTGAGGTAGGAACATTTAACTGGTGATATACATTAGCGCTAATATCGTGAAGTACTGCTGCCAGTGCGCCATCACCTGCGCCATTGGTATTTTTAATGCTGTCAGGCCCGCCCATGTAAGGTGCAGTGTGAGTGTAAATTTTTACTGGATTTTTACAGTCTTTGCGACGCATCGCGCGTGAAAATTCAAACTTATTAAAATCAGGAATACTGCCTGGCATTAATTGGTGCTCTGTTGGGCGTTTCCAACAGTCATCAATGTAACTAGCTAAGAACATGCCTTGAGCGCCAGCAGTACAAATTACCATATCAACCCAATCAAGCGCTTTATCGGCGGCTAATAGCGGGTCTTCAAAGCCGGTAATAGCAAGGCCTTCCTCTTCGTTCATGGCTAATATGTCAACGTGGTCGTTAACGAAGTTTTGCCACCACTCTGGGTCTTGCTCAATTAAGAATTTGGTGCCTAAGCTCAGTACAACAGGTACATTTGCTGCGTTTGCGTATTCAACGGCTTTTAGCGCCGCTTCGGTCATGGTGTCTTCACCTGTGGTACGCATTAAATAGGCCGAAATAACTAAAGCAGACGAGTTAGCAATAAGCTCTTGGGAAATGGATTCAGGACGTAGGCGGTTCATTAAGCCTGGACTGATAGCGAAAGTACGTTCGCCACTTTCATCAATAAGGGTAAAACAACGACCAATTGGGCCATCGACCGGTTGTAGATGTTCTAAATCTACGCGGGTTGAAGTTTTACTAACGAAACGATAGGCATAACTACCAATTTTGATATTTTCGCACATTACACCAAGCAGTACCGAGCGGTCATCTGATAGCACTGAGTAATTATGCATGGTGTTACCAATAGTGCCGCCAGCAAATTCGTAGTCGATCATGTCATGATCTTTTAACCGTGCATAGAGAGCGTTGGTGGTGTCATCATCCATTACTTGCGACATACCGCGGTGCAGGCCAAACTCATTGAGAAAGGCTTGATCAACTTTGGCTTCTATATCAACCACAATTTGGTCAATACCCACTATGTAATTACGTGCAAGCTTGCTGTCTTGTGTGATCACGTTCGTTAACGGATCTTTATCTTCCACTGGAAAGTAGTGTTTTTGTCTGCGTCGTCCAGGAAATTTCATCTTGTTTCTACATTGCTTTGGCGTCGTGCAAAATGGCGGCGGATTATAGCCTAAAAAATAATTGAATAACTATGACATTAGCCCTTTATTTTAAAAAATTCTAAGAAAAAGAGATAACAATGCATGAATCTTTTTAACTTGGTAAAATATTTAAGGTGTTTATAAATCAACCTGAGTAAGTATGTACCCTGAATTTAGCGATGAATATTGGATGATTGAGGCGCTTAAACGTGCTGATATTGCCGAGCAACATGGAGAAATACCGGTTGGTGCCATTGTTGTAAAAGACAATCAGATTATTGCTGAGGGATATAATTTATCAATTACACAGCATGATCCATCGGCCCATGCTGAGATGATGGCAATTCGCCAAGCTGGCAAGCACATTGAAAATTACCGTATGCTCGATTGTACGTTATACGTCACACTTGAACCTTGCTCTATGTGTGCAGGGTTGTTGGTGCATAGCCGTATAAAACGTTTGGTATTTGGCGCACATGATGAAAAAACAGGTTCAGCGGGCAGTATTATGGACTTAACCCGTCACGAAAAGCTCAATCATCAAATAGATGTAACTAGCGGGGTTTTAGCTGAGGTGTGCAGTGAAAAGCTGTCGGCATTTTTTAAAAAACGTCGCGCAGAAATAAAAGCCGCTAAAAAAGCGGCTAAAGGTGAAAGCTAGCTCGCTTCAGCTTCCACCAATAAATTAAATGCTCTGCGACGCTCAAGAACTTTACGATGGGTGTTGCGTCTTGCAATACGGCGACGAATAGCACAAGTGTTAACCGTACTGCGTTTTACTTTGAATTTTCTACGCGTTTTTAGCATAGGTTCTCCTTAAAAAGGTGAGAGTGGAGAAGGGTGATTGGCTAAAGCCCTTATCTCTCGATAAGTTTATTAATAAATTATGACACTTATATGACATTCACAGTGGTGAATTCAACTATTGTGTTACTCATCTTGGTTTTCATCAAGCCAAACGAGCGTGTCGTAATAGCGGCGAATATTATCGACATATTTAACGGCGACATCGCCACGGGCGAACCCGTATCTTGTTTGGCGATAGTAGCGCTTTTTAATCAGTAACGGTAAATGTTTTTTCACATCTGCCCATTTGTCGGCATCGCCACCTGCTTTTTCCGTTAACACGCGAGCATCTTCCATATGACCAAAGCCCACATTGTAAGCGGCAAGCGCAAGCCAAGTGCGGTCTGGTTCTTTTATGCGTTCGGGCACGCGATTAATCAATTTTTCTAAATAGATACCGCCACCACGAATATTTTGTTCAGGTTCAAGGCGGTTTTTAACACCCACCGATTTAGCAGTGGGCAAGGTCAACATCATAATACCGCGTACGCCAGTTGGCGATTTGGCACGAGGGTCCCACATCGACTCTTGATAACTCACAGCTGCCAGTAAGCGCCAATCAAGGCTGCGTGAATATTGCTTAAACCAATCTCGGTATTTAGGTAATACATCACGAACTGCTTCTATATAAGCGAGGGTATTGATGTAGTTAAACTGACGAACGTGGCCAAAATATTTTTCTTCTAGGTTTTGCAATAGGCCTGTTGAGCGCGCATAACCAAAAAACTCAATCGCCATTGCATATAAACTGTCGTCATCATTTTGCTGTAGCATCCAAGCGACGGGTTCTTCACGGGTCACTGAAAAGGCAATACTAAGCTCAGGGTGATAGCGGCGAAATAGCGCTAAAGTATGCGAGTCAGCAATGGTGTAATCGAATTTGCCATCAATAATGCCTTGTAATAATTCGGCTTCATCAAACTCTTCGGTTTCAACCCATTGTAAGTTTTCAAAGTTGGCTTTTGCTTTTAATAAACTGGCGGCATGAGCGCTTTTGGCAATAACGGTAACAGGGGCATCTAGCTGTGAAAAATTACGCGGTCTTTTGCGCCCTTGTTTATAAACTAGTTTTTGACTGATTGAGCGATATTGCGGAGCAAAACGGTATTTATTTAAACGTGATTTGTTTAGGGTAAGGCCTGAGGCCAGAATATCGATTTGTCCTTTTTCTAGCTTGTTAAGCATGTCTTTAATTGAGAAAAAAGGAATGATTTCGAGTTCTGCGTCAATAAAATTTGCGAATGCTTTGGCTAGCTCATATTCAAAACCGAGCTCACCATTGGCACTAATATAGTAGGTACTTTCGCCGGCAAGCGTGCCGATACGAACTTTATCTTTTTGTTTAATTTGGCCGAGGTGTGTTTCTGCGACAGGCTCTGAGCATGCTGCCAGCAAAAAAATAACCAGTGTAATTACAACGCGTTTTAGCACTCAAATCCTAAAATAACTAACCCCTACAAGCTTGTTATAACAGATAAAGTCCCGATCGTCACGAGGACTAATGTCCTATACATGAAAATAGAATTTGCCTATTTTTGTCTATTTTTTGATTTTTATTTAAATCTCATGTCATTTTCCACTATAATGTGCGCCCATAAATCTTCGTTCAATCCTTAACCCCGGATGAAAATACCTATGTTGATCCTACGTGGTGCACCTGCACTTTCTGATTTTAAAGTTCAAAAGATCCTTAAAACCTGCGCTGACGCCAATTTACCAGTGACTGGTGTTTACGCTGAGTTTATGCATTTTGCTGATTTAACAGCAGAACTTTCAGAGTCTGAGTTAGACAAACTAAATAAGCTATTAAAGTATGGCCCGACCATTACTGAACATACGCCTGAAGGTGCGCTCATTTTAGTGACGCCGCGCATTGGTACCATTTCTCCATGGGCATCAAAGGCAACTGATATTGCTAACAACTGTGGTTTAGACAAAGTACACCGTGTTGAACGTGGTATTGCTTACTATGTTGAAGGCGACCTAAACGCTGAGCAGTTAAATGACGTTGCTAAGCTAGTTCATGACCGTATGACAGAGTCTGTTCACAATAGCCTTGAAGATGCAGGTCAGTTATTCCGCGTTGAAGAGCCGCGCCCAATGTCATCAGTAGACATTCTTGGCGGTGGCCGTGAAGCGCTTGTGACTGCAAACGTAGAGCAAGGTTTCGCACTAGCAGATGATGAAATTGACTACCTAGTAGAAAACTTCACTAAACTAGGTCGTAACCCGAACGACATCGAATTATTCATGTTCGCACAGGCGAACTCAGAGCACTGTCGTCACAAGATTTTCAACGCCGATTGGACAATCGACGGCGTAGAACAGCCTAAGTCGCTGTTCAAAATGATCAAGAATACTTACGAAACGCACCCAGAAAACGTACTGTCTGCTTATAAAGATAATGCAGCGGTAATGAAGGGTTCTAAAGCGGGTCGTTTCTTCCCAAATAAAGAAGGCGAGTACAGCTACAATCAAGAGAACATTGAAATCTTGATGAAGGTTGAAACGCACAACCACCCAACTGCGATTGCTCCATTCTCTGGCGCATCAACCGGTTCTGGTGGTGAAATTCGTGACGAAGGTGCAACAGGTCGTGGTTCTAAGCCAAAAGCAGGCCTAGTTGGTTTTACTGTATCTAACCTTCGCATCCCTGGTTTTGAACAACCGTGGGAAACTAACTTCGGCAAGCCTGGTCGTATTGTTGATGCACTAGACATCATGATTGACGGCCCGCTAGGTGGCGCGGCGTTCAACAACGAATTTGGTCGTCCTAACCTACTTGGTTATTTCCGTACTTACGAAGAAAAAGTTAACAGCCATAACGGTGAAGAGGTACGTGGTTACCACAAGCCAATCATGCTTGCAGGTGGTCTAGGTAACATCCGTACTGAGCACGTTCAAAAAGGTGAAATTCCAGTAGGTGCTAAGCTAGTAGCACTAGGTGGCCCTGCGATGAACATCGGTCTTGGTGGTGGTGCGGCATCATCAATGGCATCTGGTCAGTCAAACGAAGATTTAGACTTTGCTTCTGTACAGCGTGAAAACCCAGAAATGGAGCGTCGTTGTCAGGAAGTTATTGATAAATGTTGGCAGCTAGGCGACGAAAACCCAATCGCGTTTATCCACGATGTGGGCGCGGGTGGTCTTTCAAACGCATTCCCTGAGCTAGTAGACGACGGTGGCCGTGGTGGTAAATTCCAACTACGTAATATCCCGAACGATGAGCCGGGTATGGCACCGCACGAAATTTGGTGTAACGAATCACAAGAGCGCTATGTACTTGCAGTAGCAGCTGAAGACTTCGCACGTTTTGAAGAAATCTGTAAGCGTGAGCGCGCACAATACGCAGTAATTGGTGAAGCAACAGAAGAGCGTCACCTAACAGTTGCGGATAGCCACTTTGATAACAACCCGGTAGATCTTCCGCTTGAAGTGCTACTTGGTAAAGCACCTAAGATGCACCGTGACGTTGAATCAAAGAAAGTAGAGGGTCAAGCTCTAAACACAGACAGCATCGATGTAGAGGAAGCGGCTAAGCGTTTACTTCGTCTACCGACTATCGCTGAAAAAACATTCCTTATTACCATTGGTGACCGTACGGTAACAGGCCTAGTGGCACGTGACCAAATGGTTGGCCCTTGGCAGGTGCCAGTAGCAAACTGTGCTGTAACAGCAGCTGCGTTTGATACTTATCACGGTGAAGCCATGTCTATGGGTGAGCGCACTCCTGCGGCACTTCTAAACTATGGTGCATCAGCACGTTTAGCAGTAGCAGAAGCGTTAACGAACATTGCTGGCGCAAACATTGGCGGTCTTGAGAACATCAAGCTATCTGCAAACTGGATGGCAGCAGCAGGTCACCCAGGTGAAGATGCAGGTCTTTACGAAGCAGTAAAAGCAGTAGGTGAAGAGTTATGTCCAGCACTTGGCCTAACTATCCCAGTTGGTAAAGATTCAATGTCGATGAAGACAACATGGCAAGACGACGGTGAAGACAAAGCGGTTACAGCGCCTCTTTCTCTAGTAATCACTGCATTTGGCCGTGTAGAAGACATTCGTAAAACAGTAACCCCTCAGCTTCGCACTGATAAAGGTGACTCAAGCCTGATCTTAGTTGACTTGGGTGCAGGTCAAAACCGTATGGGTGCATCAAGCCTTGCACAGGTTTACAAGCAGCTTGGTGATAAGACGCCTGACGTTGATAGCCCAGAGCTATTAAAAGGCTTCTATGAAGCGATGCAAGCACTTGTAGCTGACGAGAAGTTACTTGCTTACCACGACCGTTCAGACGGTGGTTTATTCACAACGGTAGCTGAAATGGCATTCGCAGGTCGCACAGGTGTAACTGTAAACCTTGATAGCCTAACAGGTTCTGACATCGAAGCACTTTATAACGAAGAGCTAGGTGCAGTTATTCAGGTTCGCAATGACGACCTTGCAGCAGTTGAAGCTGTGTTAGCTGACAACGGCCTTGCGGCAATCAGCCACACTATCGGTGCATTAAACACGGAAGACAAAGTTATCTTCAACCGTGGCGGCGAAGCAGTACTTGCAAATACACGTACTGAACTACGTACTATTTGGGCTGAAACAACTTACAAGATGCAAGCACTTCGTGATAACCCTGAGTGTGCTAAGCAAGAATTTGATGCTAAGTTTGACGAAAAAGATCCTGGTCTTAACGTTAAACTAAGCTTCGACCTAAACGAAGACGTAGCAGCACCTTACATTGCAACTGGTGCTAAGCCTAAGATGGCTATCCTACGTGAGCAAGGCGTTAACTCACACGTTGAAATGGCAGCCGCGTTTAACCGTGCAGGTTTTGCAGCAGTAGACGTACACATGAGTGACATCCTTGAAGGTCGCCTAACGCTAGAAGAGTTCAAAGGCCTTGTAGCATGTGGTGGTTTCTCTTACGGTGACGTACTAGGTGCTGGTGAAGGTTGGGCTAAGTCAATTCTATTCAATGATATGGCACGCGATCAGTTCCAAACATTCTTTGAGCGTCAAGACACGTTCAGCTTAGGTGTGTGTAACGGTTGTCAGATGCTTTCAACACTGAAAGAGCTTATTCCTGGCACTGAGCACTGGCCACGTTTTGTAACCAACAAGTCAGAGCGGTTTGAAGCACGTTTCAGCCTTGTTGAAGTACAAGAAAGCCCGTCAGTATTCTTCCAAGGTATGGCTGGTTCTCGCATGCCTATCGCTGTATCTCACGGTGAAGGTCATGCTGAGTTTGCAAATGATGCGGCAGTGAAAGCAGCGCTTGCGTCTGGCACAGTTGCAGTTCAGTACGTTGATAACTTTGGTAAGCCTACAACGCAATACCCGAATAACCCAAATGGTTCACCAGAAGGTATTACAGGTATTACATCATCGGACGGTCGTGCAACAGTCATGATGCCACACCCTGAGCGTGTATTCCGTGCAGTTGCTAACTCTTGGCACCCAGATGAGTGGAAAGAAGATAGCCCATGGATGCGTATGTTCCGTAACGCACGTAAGAATGTTGGGTGAGACTGAACCGAAACGAAGTTTCGCAGTTAGTCGAACGCTTTTCAGGGAGGAAAAGCCGGGCCGCAGCTTCAGGACGAATTAGTATGCACAGCCTCAACTTGATTTAATTGAAAGGTCACTTCGGTGGCCTTTTTTATTGTTTGGGGAATTTAACTCTTGGCAGCGATACCCAAAAAAAGAGTGGAAAGAGGACAGCCCATGGATGCGTATGTTCCGTAACGCACGCAAGAACGTGGGTTAATTGAGTTAATTTATAACTCGTTAGAAAAGGTCGCGTAAGCGGCCTTTTTTGTATATGAAAATTAAGACCGACAAAAATATCGGGAATATTTTTGAACAGCGCAGCTGGCACGAAGGGCGAAAGGCAGGATGCCTGAAGTCATCGAAGTTTCGCAGCGTGTTTTACGCGAGTCTGCGATGACGATTACTGCGTAACGCACCGAGCCGCAGCTTCAGGACGAATTAGTCTGCACTGCCTCAACTAGCTTTAAAAAAGGTCACTCAAGTGGCCTTTTTTGTTGCTTGAAGAAAGCTAACTCTTGGCAGCGATACCCAAAAGACGAGTGGAGCGATGACAGTCCGTGGTTGCTTATGTTCCGTAACGCTAGAAAGAACATCGGCTAATTGTTAGCTGAAAGGAAAAGGTCACTTCGGTGGCCTTTTTTATTATCTAAAATAAATATTTAAGTTAAATAAGATTAGTAACTTTTACAGGATTTTAATTTAATTAATAAATTAATTTTTATTTATATAAAGTTTAGATAAATATTCAAATTGCATTGAGCTTTGTTGTAGAAAAGCGCATACTGGCGGCAAATATTTAACTGCGAATAAGTATCATGACGATTTGTGATGTTCCCGTAAAGCAACAGGCGACAATAGCGCGTTTGTGTCCAAGTTTAGATTCCGCCGTCGCTCAACGACTAGAGGAAATGGGGTTCGCTGAAAATGCGTTAATAACCTGCATACGTCGCACACCGTTCAATGGTCCCATTGTTTATCAAGTGGGTGATTGTGTTTACTCACTCGAACCTGCAATAGCTAAACGTATTTACATCGCATAAACCGTAAGAGCCCTCATGAAACGAATTTTATTAGTTGGTAAGCCCAACTGTGGTAAAAGTTTGCTTTTTAATCAGTTAACAGGCTTAAAGCAAAAAGTTGCTAACTTTCCAGGTGTCACAGTCGAGCTTAAAAGTGGTCAATTTAATGACTTTGAAGTAGTTGATTTTCCAGGTACCTATTCGCTAAATACGCTTTCAAAAGATGAGCAGATCGCAGTCGAAAAGCTAAATGAGGCGATTAATCAAGACGACACCGAAGTGATTGTAAATGTACTAGACGCAACGCGATTAGAGCGCAGTTTGGTATTTGCATTGCAAGTGCAACATTTAGCACAGCAACATAATAAAAAGGTCGTGTTTGCACTTAACTTAATTGATGAATTACAGCGCTTTAATCATCAAATAGATGTAGCACAACTCGCTAAAGATTTGAATGCTCCAGTATTTGCTTTGTCAGCAAAAACGCTTACTGGTGTAACTGAGTTTCAAAAAGGCTTAGTTGAAATTGCTAAAGCACCTTTTCAGCAAAATCTTCATTCAGATCCTAGTAAAAACGTGCAAAGTGCTAAAGCGCTTGCAAAAAAATATGCAATTGCCAGTGATATTGTGCTTAAAAAGCAAAATGTTATCGATAATTTTTTGTTAAATAGCGTGTTTGGTGCAGTGGCATTTTTTACAATTATGTTTTTACTATTTCAGAGCATTTTCACATGGGCCGCGCCGCTAATGGATGGCGTAGAAATGCTTATTGGTGATACCGCCGCGCTCGTTACAGGGTTATTGCCAAGTGGCATGATGCAAGACTTTACGGCAGATGCTTTGTTTAGTGGTGTGGGTTCTTTTTTAGTATTTGTGCCGCAAATTATGGTGCTGACGTTTATCATAGGTCTGCTCGAAGACAGTGGTTATTTGGCACGAGCTGCTTTGATATGCCATAAGCCTTTAAGCTTCTTTGGTTTGTCTGGTCGTAGCTTTATTCCTTACCTATCTGCACATGCCTGCGCGATACCTGCCATTATGGCCGCCAGAACCATAGAGTCACCGCGTAAACGCCTGATCACTATGATGACTATTCCCCTGATGTCATGCTCTGCAAGATTGCCGGTTTATGCCTTGTTAGTTGCGGTATTTATTCCGGCAGATCACACAGTACTTGGTATCTTTAACTTACAAGGTATCGCATTTTTTGCCCTGTATTTATTTGGCATTGTGATGGCGCTGATTGTAAGTGCATTATTGAGTAAGTCTAAAATGACAGAGCAGAGCCAGTCTGAAATGCCATTTATTTTAGAACTGCCAACCTACCGGATGCCCCATTGGAAACCACTAATGCACCGTGTTTTGAACAGTGGCATTTATTTTATTAAACGCGCCGCACCGGTTATTTTTATTGTGTCAGTGGTGATTTGGGTATTGGGTTATTTTCCGCAAAATGCTGATTTAGAGCATTCGTTACTTGGTCAATTTGGTCAGTTTATCGCACCAGTGTTTGAACCACTTGGTGTAGATTGGCGCTATGGTGTGGCAATCATGATGTCGTTTTTGGCGCGAGAAGTCTTTGTTGGTGCGTTAGGCACACTGTATGGCATGGAAGGCGCTGATGAAAATATTGCAGGACTAGCATCACAAATTATGGCAGATGGCTTACCACTTGGTACTGGCATTGGTTTAATGCTGTTTTATGTAGTGGCATTGCAATGTGTAGCAACCGTGGCAACGATAAAAGCGGAAATGGGTAACGCTAAACTCGCATGGGCTTTATTTGTGGTGTATGGATTAGTTGCTTATTGCTTAGCTGCACTTGCTCATTACTTTATATAAACATCTTACGTTATGCATTAGAGGCTATTTTCATGGCTCCTTTTCAGCCATTAGGTGCGTTACCGAGTCGATGTTGTGATTCAGTTTTAGGTTGAAGCACCGAGCGCATTAAATTAATGACTTTTTAATCCCTTAGTTGTTAGTATTGCGCTGTACCTAAATCGGTTAAACCCTTATTGGAAGTAAGTAATGAAAAAATTAACTTTAGTTGTAATGGTAACGGGCGCGTTTTACGCTAATTCTGTGAGTGCGGTTGATTTAAAAAGCACGTTAAATACTGCTGTAGCGAACCAAACAGCAGAAAAAACAACATCAAATGCCTTAGTAAAATATGCATCTGAACAATTGGGTTTATCTGAAGATATCATTGGTTCAGGCATGGGCGCGTTGCTCAAAGTAGCAAAAGATCATGTTAGCCCTGAAAACTTTGCCTTGATTAGTCAAGCATTACCAAATACTAACGGGCTGCTCAGTGAAGCGCCTAAATCGTCAATGTCTTCACTAAGTTCAATGCTAGGCAAAGGTGGCGATAAAGGTAAACAAGCTGCAAGCCTAGGTTATTTGGATAGTGCGTTTGAAAGCATTGGTATTCCAAAAGAGCAAGTTCCTTTACTAGTAAACTCATTAGTTGGCTACATGGCGAATAATGGATACAGCAAAGAAGCTAACTTATTAAAGCAAGGTTTAAGCTTTTTATAAATTTAAAACCACAATAAAAAAGGCCACAATGGCCTTTTTTATTTAAACAGGGTTTGAACGTAACCGCTTTTCTCGCCATATTTTTAGGTAAAATAACCCGAGAGTCAGCTCGGTGATTATTGCCAAAAAGATCCCTACACCTGCATTACCTAGCGTAAATTCAATACTACCGAGTATTGCCAAGCCAAACATAATCACCATAAAACTCAAGCTAACACCTAGCTGTGCCGTGTTGTCTGATATGTTGCGTATTTGCCAAGAGACCAATGCAAGCCCAAGAAACAGAATGCTTGCTCTACGCCCCATAAAATAGGTTGCATCGCTGGCTTCAATATTAAATAGATAAAAAAGCAGCTCGGGTATTCCCATTAGGGCGACTGAAAGTAACGCAGCGATTAACGCCGTGATACCTGATAACAAACGAAAGTCCACTATTTACTCCCAGTAAAAAATGTAAAGCGTCGCATTATCGAAATTGATAACAGTATTATTAATGCAAAAAATGGCAATGTTCCTGAGGATGACTTCTTATTGTCTGTAACGTTATTTGCTGGGAGTGCTGATTTAGAGGCATCTAGTGGGAAAGCATCTAGGCTATCTTCTACGCCGTCACCATCATCATCGGTATCGGTATTGTTACCTATGCCGTCACCATCAGTGTCAACTGACTCTGTCGCATCGAGCGGGAAAGCATCCGCAGTATCTAATACACTGTCATTATCGTCATCAGTATCTGCGTTATTGCCTATACCATCACCATCGGTATCGACCGACTCTGTCGCATCGAGTGGGAATGCATCCGCGGCATCTAATACACTGTCATTATCATCATCAGTATCTGCGTTATTACCTATACCATCACCATCGGTATCGACTGATTCTGTCGCATCGAGTGGGAATGCATCCGCAGCATCTAATGCACCGTCATTATCGTCATCAGTATCGGCATTATTGCCTATGCCATCACTATCTGTGTCTACCGACTCATTAGCATCGAGTGGGAATGCATCTTCGGTATCTAGTACACTATCATTGTCGTCATCAGTATCAGCATTGTTACCAATACCGTCAACATCGGTATCCAGCCATTCACCTGCATCTAATGGGAAAGCATCTTTATCGTCTAAATAGCCATCATTGTCATCATCAGGATCGAGTTTGTTTCCAATGCCATCATTATCAGAATCTAACCATTCAATGGGATTAAATGGGAAGGCATCTATATCATCGTTGTAACCGTCATTATCATCATCCAGATCTTGGTCGTTTGGAATGCCGTCGTTATCTGCGTCATTAATCTCGCCAGCTTCTGAACCGTAAGTAAAATAATCATTGAGTGAATAAATGACATCTCTGGAATTAGTGCCATCGAAGGTAACGCGTAAACTGAGCGAATGATTTCCTTCTATTAACGGCAAGGAAACTGCAACAGGTCCTAAATCAGCTTGCCAAAAATAAACTTCTTCCCAATCACCGTCATTTATCTTTATTTCAGTCTTCTTAGCTTCTAAATCATTTCCCATGAAATGAATATCAATACCAATCTTATTGAGCTCAGGCTGAATAAATGTTCCACCATGATAATAAGCACCAATAGTTCCAATGCTTGGAATATAAAAACTGTCTTTGGCTGAAAGCTCAACACTGGAATTGTTAAAAGTCAGTTTAAATTTCAGGTTTTCACAGCTGTCTTTAAAATGTGAAAGACGAGACTCATTTGAATTTAAAGTACCAGTGTGAAGCTGTGTTTTTGTACCATCTTCATGCTCACAGAAAAATTGGTATTGACTATCAATATTGTATTTTGCACCTTGTAGGTCATGGTAAAATTGACCGTCCAAATATTTATTTGGTTTAAGTGAGATTGTTTCTCCATCACTTACAATGGATGCTGATAAATAAGCCTTTTCTGGGTTAAGTGGCAGTTCATTATTGGGCGTTTCTATTGGATAGCGATCGTAACCCCGAACGTAGTCAGAAATGCGTAGTTTGCCTTCGTTGCTTAAGCCGAAGTATGGTGAAACAATAAACGCTGTTTCAGCATTAGTAGAATCAAATAATTGCAGTATTTTTTTATCCAATACTGATTCATTATTTGTTTCGAACACTTGTATCTTAGTTATGTCGTTGGATAAATCTATATTATTTGCAGGATCATAGTGATGATCTTGCACTTTATAAGCAGCAACGTCGTTATAATTCGATAAATCAAATGTTGTGGCACTCAAAGTTGTTAAATCAATTTGAATATCCTCGCCAAGCATGCCTGTTTGTGAAGGTGTGTTTTGATATAAAAATAGTTTTTCTGTGTCGGATTGGTCTGTAATTCTATAGTGAGATTGATAGGAAAACTCATAGCTATGGTCAAGATTACCAACAGCAAGGTATTGAATGCTAGGCTGAGTAGGGGCAGATAACCATCCTAGTTTAAGTGTATCTTTTGAAAAGTACGTTGACGTAAAGAAGTTATTGATGTGTGTAAAGTCACTATTACCACTTGCATCTGTTAAGGAGGTTAACCCCGTTACGTGAGTTAACTCATCAACATCTAATTTAAATTCGGTATTCTCAGTTAAGTTTAGTAGATGAGAAGAAATCCCTTTTTTTATATTGATAAAACCAGACCTAACAGGTAAATCGCTGGTATCTAGATTAAAATAGGTAGCTCCCAACCAAAGGCTAGTATCGGGAACATTAATTATTACAGGAGATAGACCTGTTACTGTGTAAGTTGACCTTTCGCCGCTAGAATCGATCATATCTACAGATACCTCACTCGGTGAGTTAGTAGACAAAGTTAGTTTCATCGCATTTTCAAAGTAAGTAGGAATGCGTAATCTACTGGTATCAGATTCTAAAACGACCGCATTATGATGAATACCATCAGCTGCAACATCAGGAATAATAGCGGTATCTTGAACATCAACAGTAATTGTTAATTCAGCGGAGCTTTTTGCTGCGACAACTATCGATTCTTTATCGCTCGAAATAGAAGCACCTGTGGGAAAACCTTCTGTAAAACTCACCTTGTATGTTTGCGCCTCGTTAGCGCTATTATAAATTGTGAATGTTTTGGTGCTAGACCATTGCTTAGTGTTTTTATCTAAGGTGCCAAAATTTAACGCGGTTAGACTGGCGGATGTAGTTGCTTTTAGGCTTGCTAATATATCCAATCTTCCAGCGCCTTGTGCAAGTGGTGATACACCTAAATCAATTGCTCCTGCTACCAATAGCTGTTTGGCAGAGGAAGCGTTAAGAGAATCATTGTTCTGCTTTAATAACGCAATGGCTCCTGCAACATGTGGGGTAGCCATACTCGTGCCGCTTAAATGACCATAACTATACCTACCAGTTAATGTCGACTCTATGTAGTGGCCAGGAGCTGTAATTTCCGGTTTTGTAAAATTAGTTGCGGTTAGCGCTTTCGATGAGAATGATGACATTTCATCAATCTTCCTCGATGATGCAACGGTGATTGCTTTTTCGGCAGCTGCTGGAGAACTGTTGTTTATAGCGCCATAATAGCCATCATTACCGGCAGCAACTACCACAACTACTCCTGCATCAACCGCATTATTAACAGCGGTGCTGGTTGGATCTGTAGCATTACCACTTCCGCCTAAACTCATATTGATAATGTCTACTGCATCATCAGTTGTAATATCTCCATCAGGGTCTACTGCGCGTTCAATACCAGCGATAATGTCACTACTATATCCCCAACCATCGTCATTAAGTACTTTATAAGCATGAAAAGTAACATTGGGTGCAACGCCTTTAATATAACCATTTGCGCCTACAATACCAGCGACGTGAGTACCATGCCCATTTTCATCCATAGGATCATTGTCGTTGTAATGAAAGTCATAACCATTTGTTACGCGGCAATTAATACCAAAGCAGCCACCTAGATCTGGGTGAGTGTAATCAACACCTGAATCTAAGATAGCAACAACAACGCCTTCGCCTGTTAATAGTTGTCCGTCATTACTTTGAAGCTCCCATACTTTGTCAGCATTAATAAGTGGCACACTTTGTTCTAAATTAACGGTTTTAATGGTGTCTTTACTTACGCTTTTTACGCTAGGGAGTTGTCTTAGCGAATCTATGTAAGTTTGTTCGGCTTCTAATACAATCGCGTTGTTTACACGTGAAAATTGTCTTAACACCTTTATGTTTGGCGAAATAGCACGTAGTGCATGAATTGTTGATAATTGCTGGTTTTGAATGGCAAGTTCTGTTTGTTGAAGCTTAGAATTAATATGATGCAGCTGGTTTTGTGAAGCTGTTTTCGCTTGACCTTTGTCGGGAAATAGTTGTTTTTCAATTTTTCGTTTTACTTCTAATACCGATGCCTCTTTAAGCTGAACGATATAACGAGGTTTAGCACTCGTGTAGTATGACTTTTGCTCTAAAGGCTTACCATTTTCATTCAGAACAACGCGTGTGTGTTTTGTGACACTAGTTTGACGTTCATTCAAATTTAGATTATTTGAAAGTGAAAAGTTTGTGTTGCTTGCGTGTAATGAGGTAGCGATTGATAAGGCACATACAGAGACTGCGAACTGTCCCTTTTTCACAAAATATGGCATATATCATCCTTTGAGTACTATGAATATGGTGCTCATAGTACTCAGTTTAAAAGGTGATCGCTAGTCTAGATTGCCGAAACATAAGTATTTGATTTCTAAATAATCATCTAATCCATAAGCGGATCCTTCGCGGCCGTAACCGGACTGTTTTACGCCACCAAATGGGGCGGCGGCATTTGAAATAATGCCTTCATTAATGCCAAGCATGCCAAACTTTAATTGATTGGCTGCGCGCATAATGCGATTAATGTTTTGGCTATAAAAGTAAGCGGCAAGGCCATACTCAGTATCGTTAGCGAGATTGATAGCACTTTGCTCATCATCAAAGCTAAAAATAGTGGCTACTGGGCCAAAAATCTCGTTTTGTGCAATCTCCATAGTGTTGTTGCAGTTGGTTAAAATAGTTGCTGGGTAGCCTGTTGCACTTGCTTCACCTTGGTAGTGAATATGTGCGCCTTCACTTAGCGCTGTATCAACTAATTGTGTGACTTTATCGATTGCGGCTTGGTTAATAAGCGGACCAAGTTGCACATCGTTCAGGCCATTGCCTTGTATTAACTGCTTTAACTTTTCTGTGAAGATGGATAAAAATGGCTGTTTAATGGATTCGGCAAGATAAATACGATTGGCGCACACGCAGGTTTGCCCAGCGTTTCGAAATTTTGCTGCAATTAACCCTGTGGCTGCAGCTTCTAAATCAGCATCGTCAAAAACAATAAACGGTGCATTACCGCCAAGCTCCATCGAAACGCGTTTTACCGTTGATGCGGCTTGTTGGGTGAGTAATTTACCCACAGCTGTGGAACCGGTAAAACTAAACTTGGCAATATCTGGATGGGTGGTTAACACCTCGCCAATGGCTTTAGCATTAGTACCTGCAACCACATTAAAAACACCTTTTGGTATGCCTGCCTGTAGGCTTAATTCAGCCATTGCCAGCGCACTTAAAGGCGTTAACTCTGATGGTTTCACAATAAAACAGCAGCCTGCAGCAAGTGCAGCTGCGGCTTTTCGGGTGATCATCGCATTAGGAAAATTCCAAGGTGTAATCGCCGCAACAACACCAACAGGGTGTTTTGTTACAATCACTTGCTGAGAATTGCTTAGTGCAGGAATGGTATCGCCGTAAACTCGCTTGGCTTCTTCGCAAAACCACTCAATATAACTAATGCCATATTTAATTTCACCGCGCGCTTCCGCCAGTGGCTTACCTTGCTCTAAGGTGAGTAATAGCGCTAAATCGTCAAGATTTTCTGTTAATAACTCGCCCCACTTTTTAAGTTGAGATGCTCGTTCGTAGGCAGTGGTACTTTGCCATGCTTGTTGAGCGCTTTTGGCGGCAGAAACAGCATCTTCAACTTGCGTTATTTCAATATTATCAACCTGCAGTAGTGACTCATTGTTAAAAGGATTAATAACATCAAATGAGCTTTTTGATGATAACCACGAGCCGTTAACGAAACTACTTTGTTTAATCAGTGATTGGTTTTTTAACTGCGATAAATTAGGTGTTGTCACGTACTAACTCCTGTGGTTTTAAAATAGTCTCGTCGTATACGTAAAAATGCTCGCTTGAGGCTTGCTGCCACCAGATACTCCAATTGCCAAGTGGCCTATCTTCCAGTATTTCACCTTTGCGTAACGGTTTTATTAAGCTGCCAACCGACATTAGCAAGCCGTATGGCGTTCTGCGTTTTACCATTTGCGGCAATAGTTTATCGGGGTCGTCTAATCCCATGCTACCGAGTAATTCATAAAAGGCGTGAAGGGTATTTTTATGAAAGTTTTTAACTCGCTCACTTTTACTTTCAACATCGATTGCTTTTGCGCGCGCAGGATCTTGTGTGGCAATGCCAGTTGGGCATTCGTTAGTGTTACAGCTGCGAGATTGAATGCAGCCTAATGCCATCATCATAGTTCGCGCTGCGTTCACAGCGTCTGCGCCAATTGCAAGTTTTGCTAATAGATCGAATGCCGATGCGGTTTTACCAGAGGCAATAATGCTAATTCTATCGCGAATACCAACGCCAATTAATGCGTTATGAATAAGGTAAACACTTTCAAGGCAGGTCATGCCTAAGCGGTTTGAAAATTCAACGGGCGCAGCGCCTGTGCCACCCTCAGCGCCATCAACTGTAATAAAGTCGGGGTAAATATCCAGTTCTAACATGGCTTTACAGATTGCTAAAAACTCGGCGGGATTGCCTAAACAAAGTTTAAAGCCAACAGGTTTGCCCTGGCTAAGCTCGCGTAATTCAGCAACAAAGTTAAGTAATTCTTTTGGCGTTTTGCACTTGGGATGCGCCGCTGGCGATATACAGTCTTTATCTTGGTCCACTAATCGAATACGTGCTATTTCGTCGGTAATTTTTGCTTTAGGCAATACACCACCATGCCCTGGTTTTGCACCTTGCGATAGCTTTATTTCAATCATTTTAACTTGCGGTAATGCGCTTTTAGTGCGAAATACTTCATGGTCAAAGTCGCCATCTTGTGTTCGACACGAAAATAACCCCGAACCGATTTGCCAAACAATGTCGCCACCGTGTTTTAGGTGATAAGGGCTGAGCCCGCCTTCACCAGTATTGTGGTAAAAACTACCTTTATGGGCGCCTAAGTTAAGCGCTTCGATGGCGTTTTTACTTAACGAACCAAAACTCATTGCAGAAATATTTAAGCGAGATGCCGAATAGGGTTGTTTGCAATCCGGACCACCAATTAGCGTGCGCTTATATTCTTCTTTTACGTCACACGGCGCGAGCGAGTGCCATAAACTTAAATAATTTTCTTCCAGTAAATCGCGCTGCGTACCAAAGGCAATAGTATCGCGCACCGATTTTGAACGTTGGTAAACAAGCGAACGTTGCTCGCGGTTAAAGGGTTTTTCTTCGGTGTCGTTGGCAATAAAATATTGCTGTATTTCAACGCGAAATGACTCTAAAAAATAGCGAATGTAAGCAACAACTGGGTACAACCGGTTTAAATTACGCTTTGAGAAAAAGATATCGAAAAAGCCAATCGCACTGTAAAGAAGGGTAAAAATAAACAGTGATAGTGTTAGGTCATCAGGATGCTGTTGCCATAAAAAAAATGTAGTAGCGTTTCCTAAGGTGAGTATTAACCAATAGGTTTTTTGCATAATAGTCATGTAGTTTACTCTTATTTTGCTGACGGTTGCGTATAAGAGATAAAGGATTGACGCGAGACGACTAATTTGGGCAACCCTTGCACTCGTCTCTAATTTTGCATAATAACGTGGTCTTTGTCACTGAAAGAAAAAGGAAACCGTATTGGTTTCCTTTTATTCAGAAAGGGTTGGGTTCTGAATGTTTGACTGGTTTTAAAAATTAGCGAGCAAGTTTACGCCAAACTTCCGTTTCTTCTGTGCCATTCACTAACCCTTTGTGATGCCAGTAAATAACTTCTTGGCCGTGTTCTTGTTTGGTTTCAAGCCAACCTTTAAAGGTAAACACTTTACCTTGGTGCTCATTTGAAGTGCCTTTTTCAATATGCTCGCTGTAGCTATCGCCGTCTATGGTAAACTTGCCGGCTAAATACCCTAAGAACTCACCTTGCTGCATATTGTTTAAGGCAAATTTATCGCCTTTCACGGTTTTGATTGCCACAAGTGTCGCGTTATCTGCTTTTAGTACTTCACCTGACGGCGTTTTGTATTCACCTTTAATAAATTGCCAATCACCTTCATATTGGTGGGCAATGGCATTTGATACAAAAAGTGCGAGTGTTAGGCATAGTCCTTTAATTAAATTCATTGGTATTTCCTGTTATTAATGTTTGGTAACAGTTAATACTAAAGGCCTTTTAAAAAGTAGTGTTAGAATCACAAATCAGAAAAAAATAAGAAAAATTCAGCCCATAAATCACATTAATTACCGCTCAGGAGTATAAAAAATGCAGCCATCATCTTCACGCCTTAATTATTCATTTATCACTGAAAAAGATATCGATGATTTATATCAACTCGACCAAGACCCTGCGGTAATGAAATATTTAAATGGTGGCAAGCCAACCACGATGGAAGAAAAGCACACAGTGTTTTTACCGCGCATGGCAAAGTATGCCAATAAAGAAAAAGGTTGGGGTCTTTGGAAAGTTAACATTAAAGAGTCGGGTGAATTTATTGGTTGGATTTTAGTACGGCCAATGCATTTCTTTAATGATGAAACCGATACCCAGTGGCATAACCTTGAACTAGGTTGGCGTTTTAAGCAAAGCTCATGGGGTAAAGGGTATGCAACCGAAGCTGCTAATGCCCTAGTTGAGCAAATTGCGTTAATGCCTGAGTACACGCATATTAGTGCAATTGCGTTAAAAGAGAATGCTGGCTCCATTGGTGTAATGGAAAAGCTCGGTATGACGTTTGTAAAAGAGTATATGCATAGCGATCCGCTAGGGGATATTCCAGCGGTTTATTATGAAAGGGAACTTTGATTACTTTGCTATAACTCTGGAGTGTAATCTTAGCCAGAGTTTAGTTTGATACTATGTTTGTCGCGCTGGCGACAACAGCGTCCGTACTTTTATCTAGCGCCATCCATGGCGCTCTCTTGTTCATTTTTGTTACACGACAAAAACGAACCAAAAAACGTGCCCCAAAATCAAACTGATTCTTCAAACATAATTTAAATGTGAACATAAACGCCATGAATCGGCATCCATGCCTCAGCATGGCTTGCTCGACCGCTTCGCGCCCTGTCTCGCATTATTCATTTAAATAATGTTTTCAGGTTTGATTTAATGGGTGACGAAAGACCGAAGCAACGCTTCGCAGCTTGAGGAAGTGAGGTCATGGATGACCGATGGAACCAACCTTCATGGATGAATTATTTACTCAATGCGATACATTACTTGTTGTTATAAGGCAATTAATTGCCAACAAATATAATTCGTAACGCCTCAGTCAAAAGGGAAAGTTTTGTTGGCTATAATGTGAAGAGTAGCGAAACCAGCCAACTGAATTTTGTCCGGTTTTAACTGTTTGTTATGTATTTGGTTCGCCTATAAACTTGATAAAATTTGATCCTAGCTTGGTAGTTCTACTTTCAAGAACTGGCTTACTTCTGTCTACGTTGTAACCTTCTTGAGTAATAAAACCCTTAGTAAATAGTTCTTTCCATACAGTATTATAAATTTCGAAATTACCAACCATTTCAGGAAAAGCATTTTCCAATAAACCTCTGATAGCGCCAGAAATTAAACCTGCATTCCATTTTGGGAATTCATGATTATTATGTTCTGCCCATTTCATTGGATTATCAATTAAATGTAAAATTTTGATATGCCAAGATGTAAAGGAATCAATTGCTTGTAGGTAAACATTTTGCATAACATCATCTGGTGATTTACCCATAGCAGAGTTACAAATGACATTTCTTAAAGCTTTTAGCTTTTCTTGATCATGATTTTTTATTGCTATAGCGCTAGCATTAATTAGGGTCGTCATAAACCGTTCATTATTCTGAAGAGTATTTTCTGTTATCACTCCGTCATCCAACAGTTTATTTATAACTTCAGTGACTTGTACCATCCATTCTGTTTTTCTCTTTAGCATAGGAGGTTCAATTATGGCATTAAATGCTTCAACTGAAGCTCCTCCTATTAAAGGCACCATTGATAGGGTTGATCTAGCTATTCTATGTGCTTTCTCTGATGATGGCTCTATCATTGGGTCAATCAGTTCTTTATCTATTCTGTTATCCATAACCTAAACTCTAAAACCTGAAAAATACATAACGCTTTGCTAAAGGGCAATAACCAGTGAGTTTAAGAACAAATTTCAGCAACTTGTTATATGCCTGCATATGCTCTTTCTATTTGCTGAGTATAAATTTGTACAGCGTCTTTGGCTCGTTGTTGGCTCACTTTAAGCTGCAATCCTCTTTTTTGCATTACACATAATAACTCCATTAACCAGTCACGATATAAATAACAGCAGTGCATAGCAATGGTTATGTTGGGAAGATGATTTATATCAATATTGGTATTCAAATGAGCGACACGTACATTACGAGTATTTTTCATTTCTTCATGGTATGAAGACCACTCAGTCTCACTAATATCAAGGTAAGAAAGAAGCATATCTTTATTAAAGAGCTTTAAATTATCTTCTTTTGTTAATGTGATTTGAGCGACAAACTTTTTCCAGTGCGTTTCTTGGCTATTTTGCCCAAACAAACCATTCCAACAAATAACTAAATCCGCATAGCACATATCAGCTATTGGAACCCAAGCGCTGCCGAGAGGAGGCTTTTGTTTACAAATGAAGTCAGCATATACACATGCCCTTAAACAATCGTCCACAAGTCCAATTTGTTGGCTAAATAAATCCATATTAATCCACGCTTAACAAAGGCATATAACAATTTAATATCGACCAATTGGGTCGTTTTTCTGACGCGCCACGGGGTATTTTTATCATTGTACCAGTTCTACCACACTAACTAACTTGTTGCTACAGATAAACTTTTAATCATTATAGAAATTGTGAAAAGGACAAAAGCGACCAAATGGGTCGTTTTCTTGAATATAGGTGAAACTCATAGCAACTGGAGATAAAATCAGTATTGAAAAATAATTTTCTAATGACCGCTTTTCGCTCAATTACGACCTTGAAGGCTGCCACTGAGAAAAACTTCCCCCTTAAATCAAACCTGAAAGCAAAATTTAAATGAATAATGCGAGACAGGGAGCGTAGCGGTCGAGCAAGCCATGCTGAGGCATGGATGCCGATTCATGGCGTTTATGTTCACATTTAAATTATGTTTGAAGAATCAGTTTGATTTCTGGGGCGGCTTTTTCTTGGTTCGTTCTTTTTGGCCGTGTAGATTCAATTAATCAGTGCAACACTTTATTTAATCATAAAAGTGGAGCCAGTTAATGAGTAATAGTTCAGCTGTTCGTTTTACCGATAAAGAAAAAGATGAAGTTTGGCGAAGATGGAAGTCTGGTGAATCTTTGAGTGCTATCGGCAATATATTGGGACGCAAAGCACCTTCAATTTATCATGTTTTATCTAAATATGGTGGTGTAAAACGCTTTAAACGAAAACGCTCTAAGAATCACCTATCTTTAAATGAGCGAGAAGAAATATCACGAGGTATAGCTCAAAATAAGTCTTTTAGGGTAATTGCTAAAGAACTCAAACGAGCGCCTTCGTCTATAAGTAGAGAAGTATCACGTAACGGCGGCATTCATAAATACAGGGCTTGTACCGCTGACGATAAAGCTTGGAAACGTGCTAAAAGACCTAAACTTTGTAAACTAAAATTAAATCAAGAACTCGCATTATTAATAGCTGATAAGTTAAAAAATTTGTGGTCACCTGAACAAATCGCTGGTTGGCTAAAATTACAATATCCAAATGATAAGAGTTGGCACGTGTCTCACGAAACAATCTATAAAAGCTTATATATCCAAACTAGGGGAGTATTGAAAAAAGAGTTACTTAAATGCCTTCGCTCAAAGCCAAGAATAAGAGGAACTAGAACTAAAGAAAAAAACAAAAGAGGTCATATTCAAGAGCTAGTTTCAATTAGTGAACGCCCCGCTTCGATTGAAGATAGGGCTATACCAGGTCATTGGGAAGGTGACCTTATTGAAGGCAGTCAAAAAAGCTATATAGCAACATTAGTTGAAAGGCAAACTAGGTATGTATGTCTTGTTAAAGTAAAAAATAAAAGCACGCATAATGTCATTCCTCAACTAATAAAACATGCTCAAAAATTACCTAGTAGTTTATATAAATCGTTGACTTGGGATCGAGGTACAGAGCTCAAAGGTCATAAAACGTTTTCAGAACAAACAAATATTGATGTGTACTTTTGCGATCCTCAAAGTCCTTGGCAGCGAGGCTCAAATGAGAATACTAATAGATTGTTAAGACAATACTTCCCGAAGGGTACAAATTTATCAATATATTCTCAGGAGGAATTAGATGATGTAGCACAAGCACTTAATAGTCGACCGAGAAAAACTCTTGGATTTTGTACACCGTTAGACAAATTTAGAGAGTGTGTTGCATTGACTGATTGATCACACACGTTTAAAAAGAATGAACGAGCGCATCATGGATGATGCGAGATAACAATCAAGGATGAATGCTGCTTTGCACAAGGCTATCAATATGCCCAATGCCGATTACCAATTCCATCCCCATTCAATCTCCTCTACAATTTAACCAATACCCACAAACCCATAGGCTCATAATTTGAAAATTCACTTTTTAGGTACGTCTTCAGCGTGCCCTTCACTTAATCGCAATGTTAGTGCTACTGCGGTGAGTTTTGACTCGACTAAGTCTTGGTTGCTGGTGGATTGTGGTGAGGGGACGCAGCATCAAATTTTAAAAAGTGAACTGGCGAGCTACCACTTATCGGTGATTTTAATTACCCATTTACATGGTGATCATTGTTATGGCTTGCCGGGGTTAATTGCCTCTATTTCGTTGGCGGGGCGAAAAGAGCCTGTACATTTAGTGGCACCTAAAGCGGTAATTGATTTTGTATTAAGCGCGCTTAAATTTACTCAAATGGAAACGGGGTTTGAGTTAATTTGCCGTGAAATTGAAGCGATAGATCACGGCCTTGATTTTAGTTTTTGTCAAGTGTCTATTCACCCATTAAAGCACCGCGTACCGAGTGTTGCCTTTAAAATAACGGAGCAAAATATTCCGCGAAAACTGCATCTTGATAAGTTGGCTAATGACGGCATTGCCACGGGTAGCCATTATAACTTGCTGCAAAAAGGGCACGATGCGGAATACCAAGGTAAGTTGTTACGTACAGAAGAATATAGCTTTCCTAGCTGGCAGCCGCGCAAGGTGATTATTTGTGGAGATAACGAAAAGCCAGCATTGTTATCCAATGCCGTTGAAGATATCGACTTATTGGTTCACGAAGCGACATTTACTCACAGTGATTTACATAAAGTTGGGTTGCATACCGGGCACAGTGATGCCAAACGCATTGCTGAATTTGCCGAGTTGTATCAGATCCCGCGTCTTGCGCTGTTTCATTTTTCAAGCAGATATCACGGCGAAGGCATGCTAGAACCGCTAGAAAATGAGGCAAAACGATACTACTTTGGTGAGTTAATATTGGCTTTTGATGGCTTAGTCGTTGAAATTGACAAACAAAAGAACGCGTAAAGTGAGTTGTCATAGAAATGACCTGTCACCCAATGGCTAAATGGTTTAAAATAAAAGCACTTTCATAGACAGTGCGAATTCATGCCAAAAAAAGATCCTTATTTAGACCGCGAACAACAAAAGTACGATAATCCAGTACCGAGTCGAGAGTTTATTCTTGATCACATCAGCAACCGAACTAAACCTGCAAATTTTGCCGATTTATGCGGCGAGCTTAATGTATTTGAAGAAGAGCGCCAAATTGCGCTAAAACGTCGTTTACGCGCAATGGAGCGTGACGGGCAGTTACTTTTTAATAAGCTAAAATGCTACTGCATTCCAGATAAAGTCGGTTTAGTAAAAGGTAAGGTTATTGGTCATCGCGAAGGGTTTGGCTTTTTAGAGCTGGATGAAGGCGGTAAAGATTGGTTTATTCCAAAACACCAAATGGAGCAAGTGCTGCATGGTGATCGTGTTTTAGCAAAACCTGCTAACATGGGTAAAAATGGCAAATGCGATGCGCGTATTGTGCGTGTACTTGAGGGCGATAGAGCGCCGATTATTGGCCGTTTTTTCCGTGAGCACGGCATGGCCGTTGTGGTAGCGGAAGATCCTCGCATTAGCCAAGATATTATGATTTTGCCGGGCTTTGAAGGTGATGCGAAGCACAATCAAATGGTGCAAATCGAAATCACTCAGCGCCCAAGTAAACGTATGAATGCGCTTGGTAAAGTGATTGATGTACTTGGTGAACATATGGCTCCAGGTATGGAGATTGAAGTTGCGCTACGTAATCACGACATTCCAAATCAATGGCCAAAAGACCTTGAGCAGCAAATTGCTGGCCTAACCGACGAAGTGCTTGAAAAAGACAAAGAAGGGCGCATCGATTTACGTCATTTACCATTGGTGACTATTGATGGGGAAGACGCCCGTGACTTTGATGATGCGGTATTCTGCGAAGCGAAAAAGTCAGGTGGTTGGCGTTTGTGGGTCGCGATTGCCGATGTATCGCACTATGTTAGCAAAAACAGCCCATTAGATCGTGAAGCAATTCAACGTGGTAACTCGGTGTACTTCCCGTCAGAAGTTATTCCAATGTTGCCAAAAGTGCTGTCTAACGGGTTATGTAGTTTAAATCCGAAAGTAGACCGCCTGTGTATGGTGGCTGAAATGACGGTATCACAAACGGGTAAATTGTCAGGCTATCGTTTTTACCAAGCCGTGATGAATTCGCACGCACGCTTAACTTACACCAAAGTGGGTGAGTTATTGGGTGGCGATGAAAATGCATTAGGTAAAGAAAATGCAGCGCTTGTGCCGCATATTCGCGAATTACACTTAATGTATAAAACGCTGAAAGCAGCGCGTTTAGAGCGCGGCGCTATTGAGTTTGAAACCAAAGAGCCGAAATTTATTTTTAACGCGCAGCGTAAAATCGAATCAATTGTGGCACTTAGCCGCAACGATGCACATAAATTGATCGAAGAGTGCATGATTTTAGCGAACGTTGCCGCCGCCAAGTTATTAGAAAAACACGAAGCGCCAGCGCTTTACCGTGTGCATGATGAGCCTGATCCTGAAAAGCTAATGAACTTTAGCCAGTTTTTAGGTGAGTTGGGTATTGAAGTAACTATGCCGCAAGAGCCAACGCCAAAAGAAGTGGGCGAGTTATTTGACCGATTAGAAAAGCGCCCTGAAATTGAGCTTATTCAAACCATGTTGTTACGCTCAATGAAGCAAGCGGTGTATCAGGCTGATAATATTGGCCACTTTGGCTTGGCGTTAAAAGCCTATGCGCACTTTACTTCGCCAATTCGCCGTTACCCTGATTTAGTTGTGCACCGCGCAATTAAAGCCGTTATTAAAGAGCAGGGGCAAAAAACATCGGGTGAATATGCCTATATTCAAGATGAGGTCGATCAGCTAGGCGAGCAATGCTCAATGACTGAACGCCGCGCAGACGATGCCACCCGTGAAGTGGCTGATTGGCTTAAGTGCGAATTTATGCAAGACCGCGTAGGCGAAGTATTCAGTGGTGTGATTTCATCGGTGACAAACTTTGGCTTATTTGTGCGCTTAAACGACTTATATATCGACGGTATGGTGCATGTTACGTCACTTGGCAACGACTACTATCATTTCGACGGTAAAAAGCATTGTTTAATAGGTGAAAATAGCCGCAAAGTATTCCGTATGGGTGATGCTATTGATGTGCAAGTAGCCTCTGTTAGCCTTGATGATCGCCGCATTAATTTAACGCTAGGTGAAGAAGTAGGGCAAGACCGCTATTCACGTCGTCGTGCCCAAAAAGCTGTAAATGAAGCGAGCAGTGTGCGCGACCAGCTACGTGCAGGTGCGATTCCTGAAAAAGGCAAAGGTAAGGGCAAACCAAAACCTGCGGGTAAATCATCAGGTAAGCCGACCAAGAAAAGCAAAGCAGGTAAAAAGTCTGCTAGCAAAACCAAATCAAAAGCTTCGGCTGCTAAAAAGCGTCCGGGTAAAAATGCAAGAAAACGTGCTAAGAGCTAATTAAATGAGTAACGAATTAATTTTTGGCTTTCACTCAGTGGAAGCAATTTTAAATAAAGAACCAGAGCGCTTTATCGAAATTTATGCGCTAAAAGGCCGCGAAGATAAACGCCTTAATCCAATTATTAACTTAGCGCGTCAATTCGGTGTGTCTATCCAATTTATGCAGCGTAAAGCACTCGATGATAAAGCCAAAGGTGAACAGCATCAGGGGATTATTGCCCGCGTAAAAGAGGGTAAAAAGTACAACGAGAAAGATCTCGACCAGATCATTGCCAATAGCGATACGCCATTTTTATTAGTACTTGATGGCGTAACTGACCCGCATAACTTAGGTGCGTGTTTACGTAATGCTGATGCCGCAGGTGTAGATGCGATTATTGTACCGAAAGATAAATCAGCCAAACTGAATGGTACCGCGCGTAAAGTTGCCTGTGGTGCGGCAGAAACGGTTCCTTTAGTGCAGGTAACAAACCTTGCTCGCACCCTGCGTGATATTAAAGAAATGGGTGTTTGGGTTGTTGGTACTGCTGGCGAAACAGATGTTGAAGTATTTGATGCTAAGCTAACAGGCCCAATGGCAATTGTAATGGGCGCAGAAGGCTCAGGTATGCGTCGCTTAACCCGTGAGCACTGCGATGAGCTGGTTAAAATTCCAATGGTCGGTACAGTTTCAAGCTTAAATGTATCGGTGGCAACGGGTATTTGTTTGTTTGAAGTACTGCGCCAACGACGCGCGTAAATACAGTTTACTCGCTTGGTAAAAAGGTCGCTTAGCGGCCTTTTTTTGTTATTAAACAGTGACCTTTTTAAGATAACAGTCTATATATTTTAAAGTTGAACTTTAAGCCATGGAACTGTTTATGTCACTGCACCAATTAATTTATCAAAGTAGAGAGTCGCGAAAGCTAACAAATCAAGATTTTACGGATTTGCTGGTGGTTGCTCGTCGTAATAATGGCAATCAGCATATAACAGGCTGTTTGTTTTACAACGGTGGTTGGCTGTTACAGGTGTTGGAAGGAGAGCATGCTCAACTTAGTTCACTTTATGAAAAAATAATGAAGGATGACAGACATCAGGACTGTAATTTAATGTACTTCGAGCCTGCAGATAAACGCGTGTTTTCTAAATGGAACATGGGAATGATTAATTTGGAAGTAGAAAAAGACAGTAAATATTCAGAACTTAAGAGAGAAATGGAACATTTTTCATCTGGTAGCGTAGCAATTCCACTTGCAATCAAGTTATTACGTATTTTTTCGAATGATTTTGAACCAAAATCAATTTGAGCTAGAAACGTTTTCATATCACTAATAAAAAGCCGCGTAATTGCGGCTTTTTAAATTAATACTTAGCTATTTCGTTAATCTTCTAGGTAAACAATTTCACCTAAGTTAAGTGATTCAAGTTCCGCTTTAATTTTTGCCACATCACCCACAATAACCCATGTCATTTGGTCTTGTTTGATAAGGCCTTTAGCTTGTTGTTTCACGTCACTAAGTGTGGTGCTTTTTACTTTTGAACCATATTGCTCAAGGTCAGATACATCTTTGCCTCGCTTATATGCGCTTGATAGCGAGCCAAGTAACGACCACTTTTTCTCGTAACGACCTGGTAGTTTAGCAACCTTGTTACTGACAACTTTATTTAGCTCTTCGTCAGTGGCTGGTTTTTTACCAGTGTAGTTTTCTAGTTCTTTTAAGATCTCTTGAATCGACTCTTTGGTTTTGTCGGTTTGCACTGGCGCATAAACAAAGAACGGAGACTGCCCTTTATAGTCAAGTAATGCAGAGCGAGCACCGTATGACCAACCTTTATCTTCACGCAGATTCATATTAATACGTGACGTAAATGAACCGCCAATAATGGTGTTCATAATATCCAGCTTAATATCTTGATCAGTGGCTAAACTATTGCGATCCGGGCCAAGTAAACCGGCAACAATCAGTGATTGTGGCGTATCTGGCTTGTCGATTACATATACTTTAGCTGTTTGTGCCGGTGTTACCTGCGTTAGGCTTACCGCTGGTTTTGCAGTATTTGGCGCCTTCCAGTCAGCCAACGTAGTATTTAGTGTTGTGGTTAGCTCATCCATTGAAATATCGCCAACCACAACTAAGCGTGCGTTATCAGGGCGTAACCAAGTGTTTTTGTAATTAACTAAGTCGTCACGAGTGAAACTGTTAACGGTTGCTGCGTAACCCGAGCCTGTTAAAGGTTGCGAATATGCGTGATTTTCGCCGTATAAACGTGGTGGCAGTTCACGCAATGCATTGCTCATTGGTGTTGATTTTTCTTTTTTGATGCCGTCAATCGTGAGTTTACGAATACGCTCAATATCTTGCTCGTTAAATGCAGGGTTAAGTATCGCTTGTGAAAATAACTCAGCACTGCGCTGCCAATTCACTTTTAATGCACTTAAACTAACATCAGCGTTATCTAAACTTGCACCTGAATAAAGTGACGCGCCAATTTTTTCAAGTTCTGCAGCCAGCTCTAAGCTTGATAATTCATTGGTGCCTTCGCGCAGCATTTTCATTGTAAAGAGTGCAAGGCCAGCTTTATCGTCGGTAGTTGATGAGAAGCCACCGTCAAAATTAAGTTCCATATTGATACTTGGCGTGTCAGAACGCTGTGCCAATACAACTTCTAAACCATTGTTTAAGCGCGCAGTTTGTACTTCAGGTAGCTTGAGTTCAGGTAATGAATCAACGCTTGGTACTTTACTTCTATCTGCGCCTGTTTGGTTGTGTGAAAGCTTTTCAAACGGTTCGATTGTTAGTACAAAATCACCATCAGTTAACCATTTTTTACCTGCTTGTTGAATATCAGCAGGGGTTGCGGCGTTTTGAATCGCCTCTTGTTTTTTATAGAAAACAGGGTCGCCGTGGTAAACCATGCCTGATGCTAGAATGTCTGACTTGCCACCAAAACCACCAACGCCTTCAACATTTTTTACCCAGCTTGCCGCATTTGAGAATTTAATACGGTTTAGTTCTTCGTTTGTAGGGCCTTCATCCAGTAGTTTCGCAAGTTCTTCATCAATAATCGCTTCTACTTCGTTTAAGTTTGCACCCGGTAGCGTATCAACACCAATCATAATTTGACCCGCCATAGTGCGAGTGTAGTTAAAGGCAAATGCCATTGATGCTTTTTGCTCTTGATAGACTAGGCGCTTATAAAGGCGACTGTTTTTTCCACCGGCAAGTACATCTGCAAGCAGTGATAAATACTCGCTATCAGCGGTACCTTTTTCAGCGGTATTCCATACTTTAACAATACGAGGACTCGGCACGCGGTCTTGCATTGTCATACGTTTAGTGCCAGTACGCTTAGCCACCCATGCATCAATTTGTGCAACTGGCTTACCTGGTTTGATGTCGCCAAAGTACTTGTTAACTTTTTCTTTTGCGGTTGCCACGTCAATGTCACCAGCAAGCACTAGTACGGCATTGTTAGGGCCATAATAATCTTTAAACCACTGGTGCACATCATCAAGTGACGCCGCATTTAAATCTTCCATTGAGCCGATGACAGACCACGAGTAAGGGTGACCTTTCGGGAATGTATTTTCCGCTACCGCTCCCCACATTTTGCCATAAGGGCGCGCTTCACCTTGGCGTTTTTCATTTTGTACGACACCGCGCTGTTCATCGAGTTTTTCTTGGGTAATGGCGCCAAGTAAGTGACCCATGCGATCAGATTCCATCCAAAGCGCCATATCTAATGCTGTGGTTGGTACGTTTTGGAAGTAGTTTGTACGGTCGTTGTTTGTAGTACCGTTTTGTTCAGTTGCACCGGCTTTTTCGAATGGACCAAAATACTCATCGTTATAGTTTTCAGTACCGTTAAACATTAAGTGTTCGAATAAATGGGCAAAACCAGTTTTGCCTAATTTTTCATGCTTTGAGCCAACGTTATACCAAACGTTTACAGCGACAATCGGTGCTTTTCGGTCTGTGTGAACAATAACTTTTAAGCCATTATCCAGTGTAAAAGAGTCATAACTTACGTCAACACTCGGTAAGTTAATTGCAGTGCTTGTTGATTGCGCTTGAGTCGAGGATGAGCTTGTACTGTTACAGCCTGAAAGTGCTAAAGATACAGCGACGGTAAGTGCCGTTAAAGTGAGTTTTTGCATTAATACTATCCTTAGAAAATTAGAGTACGTTGCACTGAGATGTGTGGAGTTATTTTACTTTTGATGCTGCGGACTCTAATAGCAAACGCCAAGCGCTGTTAGTTGTTAAGAAAACTAATTATCACGCCCTGATTTATTCCATTAAAGACAACGGCATTACGCTACAGTAACAACTTAGGTCAATATGCCTTTAGCTATAAAACACTAAGCGAAATTGAATTGCAAGGCTATGATTTAACAGATGTAAACAGCTTGGAAACAAAATAGAGCAGACAGCAGATATAACTAGCGTGCTTAAACTAAACTTTCAACAAGGGACTGAGTCTTGGTATAATAGTAAATTCACTGTCGCTTTGAGAATGATGTATGTTCAAGTTTATTGTTAAATTACACCCAGAAATATCGATTAAAAGTAAATCGGTTCGCAAACGTTTTACCAAGCTTTTAGCATCGAATGTTAAAAACATGGTTATTCGCGTTCATGAAGATGCGAAAGTAATTCAAAACTGGGACAACATCGTAGTGATGTGTAAAAGCCAAGATGAAGAGATTCGCCTTGGTTTAATCGATACCCTAAAGCGCGTGCCGGGTATTGTGCAATTTATTGAAGTACAAGAAACCACATTTGAATCTTTAGATGATATTTATCAAGTTGCACTTGAGCTTAACAAAGAGCGTTTAAAAGGCAAAACCTTCTGCGTACGTTGTAAACGTCAAGGTAAGCATGACTTCACCTCAAGCGACGTAGAGCGTTACGTTGGTGGTGGTTTAAATCAGAATGTTGAAGGTGCACAGGTAAAACTGCAAAAACCTGAAATTACGGTAAAAGTAGAAGTTAAAAATGAATTTGCTTACGTCGTCAAAGAAACGCATTTAGGTTTAGGTGGCTTTCCGCTTCCGACTCAAGAAGATGTATTAAGCTTAATGTCGGGCGGTTTTGACTCGGGTGTTGCAAGCTACTTAATGATGCGTAAAGGCGCACGTACTCACTTCTTATTCTTTAATCTTGGTGGTGCAACACACGAGATTGGCGTTAAGCAAGCAAGTTACTATTTGTGGAAACAATTTAGCTCAACGCACCGTGTAAAGTTTATTAAAGTAGACTTTGAACCGGTTGTTGCTGAAATTCTAGAAAACATCGAAAACAGCCAAATGGGTGTGGTACTTAAACGTATGATGATGCGTGCTGGTAGTGCAATTGCGCAAAAGCTGGGCATTGATGCGTTAGTTACAGGTGAAAGTCTAGGCCAGGTATCGAGCCAAACTTTAGCAAACTTAAATGTGATTGATCGCGTAACAGAAACGCTAATTTTACGCCCGCTTATTCAACACGATAAGCAAGAAATCATCGATATTGCTCGTAGCATAGGTACTTCTGAAATGGCTGAAGCCATGCCTGAGTTCTGTGGCGTTATTTCAAAAAAGCCAACGGTAAAAGCTAAGCTTGATAAGATCATTGCAGAAGAAGAAAACTTCGATTTTGATGTGCTTGATACGGTTGTAAATAATGCGCGTATTATGTGCATTAAAGAGATTGAAGCGGAAACTAAAGAAGAAGTTAAAGAAGCTGAATCGGCAGCTGAATTACCAAAAGGCGCGATCGTAATTGATATTCGTTCGCCGGAAGAAGAAGACAACGATCCGTTAGAGCTTGATGGTATTGAAGTTAAACACTTACCGTTTTATAAGTTAGCAACACAGTTTGGTGATTTACCAAAAGGTGAAGACTATTACCTCTATTGTAAAAAGGGCGTAATGAGCCAATTACAAGCGCTGATCTTACATGAAGAAGGCTACACTAACGTTAAGGTGTACCGTCCTGAATAAGCGCTAAAAAGCGAGAGTTAAATGGGGTTGAATAGCAATATTCAGCCCCTTTTTTATGGATGTAACCACAGATACTGTCGATTTCGCTTTGCTGCTGTTTAAATACGTCGCGATTCATTGAAGAGTAGTTTTGCGAAGTTGCGCGCATTACCCAGTAGGCACTGTCAAGCGCGCTACTAAGTGATATTTCCACCCCTTCTTTATTAGCAATAAACACCGCTTCATTGATCAAACCGATAATTTCGCTGGCATATTGTGGTGCGATAAGCGCGCCGTTTTTAACTTGATATACTGCAGTTAAAGGGTTTATCGCAATATTAATAATCAGTTTTTGCCACAGTAATGCGTTAATGTTTTGCTCTATGGTGATATTTGGTATGGCTGTTAAAAGATGCTCGATTGTTGGTGTTTTTTCGGTGTTAGCGTTTAATGCGCCAATAAAACTAGCGCCAAAGCCAGTGTGTGCTATCGCAAAATCTGCATGCTTAAGTGCAGCCATGCTGGTGGTTAAGAAAAACAGATTCTGTGTCGTGAGCGCTTGGTTAATTTCCGTCAAGTTGGGCATGCCATTATGGCTCAATATCACGGTGGCGCCGGTGCTTATTTTATTTTGCAGTTGAGCTAAAACGTTGGCGACTTGGTAAGACTTGGTTGGAATAAAGAGGTTATCGATAGAGTCTATTTGATCAATCGTTACGGTTTCGAGCGAGAATGTTTCAACCGACTGGTCAAGCGCTGTAACCGTTATGTGCGCTGAGTTTTTGGTTTTACTGCGTACAATCAGTTTGATATCAAATGCTGTGCGCAGCAATCGGGCGAACAATAAACCAATGGCGCCGTGGCCAACAATATACAGCTTAGGCTTGTTCACTTTCTTTCGCTTTTGAATAGCGTTTATGCCATATAGCACTGATGATTAAGTAACTAAGAATACCTGCAACATCAGCAACAAAGTCAGCAAATGAAGCTTGGCGATGAGGAAGCATACCTTGCACGTATTCCACACCAGCACCATACGCTGCCAAAATTACAATATATAACCAGAACGGCGCTTTTACCGCGCGTTTTAAAAAGCCTGTTAACACAAAAAACACAGCGAAGTGAGCAATCTTATCGATGTGCGAGATGCTAACTAGCGATGACTTTACTTCTTTAAAAAAGAGCAGGCTGCAGGCAATAATAAATACAATAAACAATGCCTGATAAATACGTCGGCTCACACAAAACTTCCTCAAAATCACGAATTTCGAGTATAACAAATAGCATTGCGTGAAAATATGAAAAATTTGTAAGTTTAATTATGCGCTTTATAATACCAACCCAATTAAAAAGCTAATCATGCTTGCAGCTAAATTTATCGGTGTAGAGTGGCTACATAAATTAAATTCTGCCTTGTTAGCATTTCATTTATCCAGCGCTATATCTGATCACATATTTAACAGAATTGGTATAATCGCACCATTAGCACATAACGGAGATAACTATGCCTTCATTTGATATCGTTTCTGAAGTGGAAATGACTGAAGCAAAAAACGCGGTTGATAATTCAAATCGTGAATTAGATACGCGTTACGATTTTAGAGGTGTTGAAGCCTCATTTGAATTTGGTAAAGAGATTATCACGATGAAAGCTGATTCAGATTTTCAGCTTAATCAGATGTTTGATATTTTAGCGGCAAAAGCAGTAAAGCGCGGCTTAGATGTTAAAAGCTTTGAAGTAAAAGATGTGGTTCACACGGGTAAAACGTATTCTCAGCAAGTGTTTATCAAGCAGGGCATAGAAAAAGACATTGCCAAAAAAATTGTGAAGCTGATTAAAGACTCAAAAGTAAAAGTACAAGCTGCGATTCAAGGTGAAGAAGTGCGCGTAACAGGTAAAAAACGCGATGACTTACAAGCTATTATGCAACTCGTTCGCGAAGCTGAATTAGGGCAACCGTTCCAGTTTAAAAACTTCCGCGATTAATCGGTGGGTTTTCAAAATCACCAATTATTTTGGTGATGTAAATTAAAAAAAGAGCCACAAATGTGGCTCTTTCTTTATGGTGTAATCTTAACTTCGTCTGCGTAAGCTAATTAGGGTGAGAAGCCCTAACATTGCAAATAAACTACCGCTTGAAGAACTTGATGTTGCTTCAGTAGTTGGAGGAGCAATGTTTTTAACAGTTACTTGAACACTTGCTGTGCTCGTTAGTAATTGGTCGCTCACTGTAACTTCAAATGTAAGTACTTGATCGCTATCAACGCTAGGTGCTGTGAAAACTAAGTTTGCCTCATCTGTACTGGTTAAATTCACTGCCGGACCACTGGTTTGTTTCCAGTTGTAATAAAGTTCATCACCATCTGGGTCGCTCGATTCTGCGGTTAACGTGACCGTTGCACCTTCATTTACTGATAAATCATTACCGATTGTAACTACCGGTGCTTGATTTGAACGCTTGATATCAATTGAAATATGAACACCTGAAGAGCCCTTACCGTCAGATACCGACACAAATAACTTAATAGCGGTATCACTTACTACATCTGGTGCTGTAAAACTGAGAGTGTTGCTGGCATTACCTGCTAAATCAATTGCAGGGCCTGAGATTTGTTGCCACTCATAGGTTAGTGCATCGCCGTCTTCATCTGTCGCGGAGACGGAAATAGTCACTAGCTCATTAGCTAATACTGATTGAGGTGCATCAATTTCGACAACTGGAAGCTTATTTACATTGATAACGTTTACAGTGATGTATGCGGTTGTACTACCTTTGCCATCATCTGCTGTGAGCGAGAATGTTAAGCTTTCGTCTGCTTGCACTTGCGGTGCGGTAAAGCTTAGGTTTGCACTTGTGCTATCTGCAATTGCCACTTCAGTACCTGATATTTGCTGCCAAGCTAGCGTGATAGGATCGTTATCAGCATCGCTTACAGTTGCGCTTAGCGCCACAGCTTCGCCTTCGGTAACATAATGAGTGGTTTCAAGTTGAATAATCGGTAGTAGGTTGTTGTCTACCGTATCTTCAACTTCAAGGTAATCAAGATAATGTGAAATCAGCGCAGACTTACTGCCAGCAGATAAGTGACTTAGTGAGCAAGTATTCACAATTAGTTTGCTGTTATTGATAGCACCTTGAATGCCACACGGGCCAAACTCATTTTTCCATTTACCTTCAATGTCATCATAAAACACACCTTTCGCGTTAAGAAAGGTTGTTGCATTTTGTTGTGTAATAAACTCAGAGCTTGGCGGTGAGATGCTATCCTCAGCAATGATAGTTTGGCTCACGGTTTGCCCATTATTAAGCGCGATACTTTCCACTTGCTCTACACGAACATCGGTGTTGGTTACCGTTAAATCGAGTGTATTGCTAAGTTCAGGCGATAGGCTAAGGACATTTTCACCGGCAATAATAAGCTTGCTGTTAAAGCGCGAGTAGTTATCAATAAATGATACTTCTTCACTGGTTGCTTTACGGTCACGGCCGAATGCTTGCAGTGTGCCATCGTCGAGTCTATTCCAAGGCGTGCGAGACTCACCAAAATCGACAGAGACAAATTTAAAGTTGGTGCTGGTTAGCGGGAATAAAAAGTCTGAATAGTAAACAGGCAAGGTCAAGCTATCGTAAACTTGTTTTGTTTCCGCATTTAATGAGTGATCTAAATGAAAGTGCACTGCTGAAGATTCACCGTTGTATGCGAATACTTTCAAGTATTCAGCGCTTTTATAACCTTCTGCGGTAACGGCATTAATCTGCAAGTTTAGTTGGCCATTCTCAGTAATAAGCTCTGCAAAATTCACGTCAAACGGTGCGGATAGTGTTTTTTTAAGTTCACCGTTAATTAACAATTCAACATGATCAACTTGAGATAAGTCGTCACTGCTAATGGTTGCTTGTGCATTGTGCGCAATCAGTGATTTATCGCTAATAGAACCGACTGAAATAGTCGCAATGCTAGGGTATACTTGTGCATTAAATGTAGCGGCATTGCCATCGGTATTGAGGTTTTGAATGTCTACGCCTGTATGTTTTGCGGCATAGTTTTTACTCGCTGGCAGGGTTTGAGGTGAAAAGCTATCACCCGTAGTAAATACATCGTTTTCATCAGCGTAGGCCGCAACTAGCTCAATTTCATTTAAATTATCAGCTTGAATGAGGCGAATAAGTTTGTTGTCAGAGTAGCTATTATCGTTGGCAAAGTAGCCCCAGCTATTGAGCTCTGAATTTATATGCCAAATATTTAAACCTTCAGCGTTTAAGTTTAAGTCGTTACCGCTTCTATCACGGTATTGCACAATAAAGTACTCGTCGTACTTATTGGTGGCACTTGTATCGCTGCGTAAAATAAGCGCATCTTGGTTAGTTGATGTGGCTGAAAGTTGATAGTTGGTATCTGAAGTTGATGCAAACTGCGGCGTCAGCCAGCCAAGTGCAAATTTACTAAATGCACTGTGATCTGAACTGTTATTATCCATCATATCCATGCCGCCTGTACCACCACGCGGACCAATGCTGTCATCGTAATCGTAGTAATCAGGCAGGCCAAGTGCATGGCCGGTTTCATGAATAAGTACAAGCGGTGAAAATGCTTGCCCTTCCGAATAGGCCAGCCATTGCCAAGAAATTGTGCTGATGGTTTTACCATCGACGGTAAATGAATTGTCGCCAAAACCTGAGAAAGTACCCCACCAAAGGCTTGCCCATTCGCCAGGAGGGCCGGTCCAAATCACCGCAACATAATCGATGTCGCCGTCGCCGTCGTTATCGTATTGGCTAAAGTCATGGCCAAGCGCATCGTGGTGTTCAATTGCTTCTTTGATGATTTGCTGCTTTACCTGTGCAGCGTTGGTACCATCGTCAAGCGGACGGTTGTACTCGGTTTTATACCAATCAAGTACATTACCTTGAATATCAAGTTTGTTATATGACGAACGCTGGTAAAATGCACGGTGGCTTTCAAACGGGAAACTGCTGGCGTTGCCCTCACCAAATATTTTACTGTTAATTGCGCTTTGAGAGTTGCTTTCATTGTGTAAGTAATCGGGAAATTCAACTAGCAGCACCAACATTTTAGGAGTGCCTAAACTCGGAAAATACCCTTCAAATGGGTTTGCTTCATCTGCTTTATTTTGCATTGTTCGCAGTTGCGGCAAATGGTGTAAACGCTGGTGGTTACCATATGATTTTGCTTGCAAAGCGCGCTGGCTAAACGTTTTTTCGGCTTTATAGCGTTTTAGCTGCTCTTGCGTGGGCGGTTGTAATGCACTTACGTGTAGAGTCAAAAATGCACTACAGGCAAGAAGTACCTTAGTTAACTGTTTCATAGTTGAATCCGTTACAAATCTATTGTCACTGTGTGAGTAATAAAGTTTACTCCTAAATGACCTTTTATAGAAACAATAAGGGAACAGTTTACCAGCTGTTTTTAGCGGTTTAGACTTCTAAAATTGACATTTTCACTTATCCCCTCCACAATACGCGCCTAAATTAATAGCCTATTGGTGCCGTTAAACTTTTGGTCTTTCGCTTCAGTAAAATAGCGGGTCAAACATAACAACGGATAATCGGGAAGTTGGTGCATAAGTCTTTGCCTTATTAAGTCCAACGCTGCCCCCGCAACGGTGATGTATTTTGTATTAAATAAAATGCTCAGCCCGGAGACCGGCCAATTGGTTTCTTAAAACGATTAACATTGTGCGGTGGGCACAAGGGGATAATATGTATCACAAATCTAAGTTAGGTTTGGCGCTTAGCCTTGCCTTGTCTTCTTCATTCGTTGCAGCTAACACAACTGACACTCAAACAGAGCATGATATTGAAACCATTGTTGTTACCGCGAATAAGCTTGAGCAATCAATTGACCAAACTCTGGCAAGCGTGCAAGTTATTGACCGTGCGCAAATTGAGCAATTAAATGTGCGTGATGTGTTAAGTGTGTTAGAAACGCAAGCGGGCATTCAAGTAAACCGTAATGGTGGGCAAGGGCAAAATGCGAGCCTATTTGTACGTGGCTTAGAATCTCGTTACTCGCTTATTTTAATTGATGGTGTGCGGGTAGGCTCAGCAACCTTAGGTTATAAAAGCTTATCAACTTTGCCATTAAATTCAGTTGAGCGTATTGAAGTAGTAAAAGGCTCTCGCGCAGCACAATATGGTTCTGATGCGTTAGCGGGTGTTATTAATATTATTACGCGTCAATCACAAGGCCACAGTATTGCATTAACGACAGGCTCTAATAGTTATGCGAGCTTAGAAGGTACGTCACGTTTTACTACGGAATACGTGGATATTGCGCTTAATGCAGGTTATGAGCGTACAGAAGGATTTGACGTATTAGAAAATGATGCAACAAACTTTGCCGATCCAGATAAAGACGGTTACGACAACTTAAACCTAGGGCTAAACCTTACTCATAATAATGCGTTGTTAGGTCAATTAGGTTTTATTGCTCAGTATTCAACGGGCGAAGTGGAGTTTGATAATTATTTTGATTATCAAGAGTCTTCATTAGATAAAACCGAATATGAAAACTACCATGTAAATGCTAATTGGTTTAAACAGTTAGGTGACTTTAGCCATAAAGTAGATGTTGCGTTTAGCCAAGATCAAGATGATACGTTTGGCACTAAACCAACTAGCCGCTTTGCAACAGAGCGTGTACAGCTAGATTATTTATCGACATATCAGTTATCTGAGCAAATCGACTTTAATGGCGGCTTAAACTGGCATCAAGACAAGATTGATACAACGAGCAGCTATGATGAGAAAAGTCGCAATGCTTATGCTGCATTTGTTGGCGCGTATTACGATGACGGCAACTTTTTAGCTAATGTGGCTGTGCGTCATGATGATTATGATGAAGTAGGTTCTGAGCAAACGTATAACATTGCGGGTGGTATTTACCTACATCAAGACGCAGTACTGCGTGTAAGTCAAAGCTCTGGCTTTAAAGCACCTACGTTCAACGATTTATACTACCCTGGTTCAGGTAACCCAGAGCTTGAAGCTGAAACATCAATTAACCGTGAGCTTGGCTTACGTATTGATTTTGATAGCCTAAGTGTGGATGTTGCGGCATTTCGTAACGAGCTAACCAATAAAATTGCGTGGGCACCAGCACCAACAGCGGATAACCCATATCGTTGGTCACCATTTAATATTGCTGAAGCACGTTATGAAGGCGTAGAGCTAACCACTAATTTTGCATTTTACGGTTTTGATAACACGCTTAATGTAAGCTATATCGACGCGCAGAAAGTGGATAGCTCACCGATCGCAGTTGAAAAATATAGTGACTTGCCATTTGTTGCAAAAGAAAATGTACGTTACAGCATCGCTAAGCAGTGGCAAGATTTAGATATTAATTTAAGTGTTGCGTATCAATCTGAGCAAAAATCGACGCTGATTACTAAAATCCCATCGCGCATTGTGTGGGACTTAGCTGCAAACTATCAAATTCAACAGCAATTAACGGTAAGTGCTCGTATCGAAAATCTATTTGATAAAGAGTACATTCCAAGTCAAGGTTATGGTGTAGATATCGATGGCGATTGGGTAAATGATGCGTTTTACCACTACAACGAAATTGGTCGTCAGTTATTTGTTGGTATCGCGTACGATTTTTAACTGAGATTCATTTTGTAAAAAAAAGCCGCAAGTTGCGGCTTTTTTTATTGCGCTAGTAATGTCGCATAATTAGCTGAGAACTTGGCTAATTTAGGGCCAATCATAATACTGCAATAAGGTTGATTAGGGTTATCGCGGTAATAGTCTTGGTGGTATGTTTCAGCACTATAAAAAAGTGTCGCAGGGCTTAGCTCAGTGACAATTTTGTCTGCAAAAAGTGCTTGCTGGCTCGCCAGCATTTTTAAGCTCGCTAGTTTTTGAACATCATCAAGATAAAAAATAACACTGCGGTATTGTGTTCCAACATCATTACCTTGGCGGTTTAATTGTGTTGGATCGTGTAACTCAAAAAAGACTTGTAATAGTGTTGAGTAGCTAATAACTTGCTCATCAAATTCAATTTTCACCACTTCGGCATGACCGGATAAGCCGGTACAAATATCTTGATAAGTTGGGTTATCTAAATGACCACCACTGTAACCTGATAGCACCGATTGCACGCCTTTTAAACGGCGAAATGCCGCATCAATACACCAAAAGCAGCCACCACCAAAAATTGCTGTTTGCATTATTGTTTAATCTATTTTCTTGTTAGTTGCGTAAAGATTAATACAGTTAGACAAGGGACGGCAAGATGAAACAAAGTTTAATTATTGGGGCGGGCGGCATAGGTTTAGCTGTTGCTGAGCTGTTATGCCAACAAGACGACGAACATAACATTACCATTATTACTAGCAATCCAACTCTTTTACGTGATAAACGCTTTAATGTGTTGTTAGTCGAAAACCACAGCGAACAGCAGGTAGCAAGCTGTTTAGCAACATTATCAATTAAGTTCGATTATGTCTTTTGTTGTTTGGGTTTATTGCACCAAGAGGAAATTCA
Organism: Pseudoalteromonas sp. XMcav1-K; assembly: GCF_044005875.1. Classification (NCBI taxonomy): domain Bacteria; kingdom Pseudomonadati; phylum Pseudomonadota; class Gammaproteobacteria; order Alteromonadales; family Pseudoalteromonadaceae; genus Pseudoalteromonas; species Pseudoalteromonas sp. XMcav1-K. The sequence goes on from NZ_JBIPJE010000018.1 coordinate 45,105, forward strand.
GCCCGAAAAAAATCTATCACAATGGCGTGTTGATTCGGCAATGGCATTAATGCAAGCCAACGCATTTGCGCCGCTCACCTACTTAGTGCATTTGCAAAAGTTACTGACAAAAGAGTGTAAATTGGCATTTTTATCAGCGCGAGTCGGCAGCATAGGCGATAACCGTTTAGGTGGTTGGTACAGTTACCGTATGGCTAAAGCGGCACTTAATATGGCAATCAAAACCGCGAGTGTGGAACTGGCTCGAAGTAGCAATAAGGTATGTGTAATAGCCTTTCATCCGGGCACAACAGATACCAAGTTGTCTAAACCATTTCAACGTAATGTGCCTGAAAATAAATTGTTTACTGTACAATTTAGTGCGGAATGTTTAATTCGCTTGATGTTTCAGGTTAATGAAAAAGACAGTGGAAAATTCTTTGCGTGGGATGGGCAAGAAATAGAGTGGTAGCTAAGCTTAGCTACCACTCTATAGTTTTATAGCGGATGATCGCTGGCTTGATCGTTAATTGCTTTTTCAGTGGTTTCTGGCGATTGTGTGTTACGCGCCAGCATGTAATATGCACTCGGAATAACAAATAGTGTTAGCAAGGTAGCCACAACCACACCGGTTAAAATAACAATACCAATAACCATACGACTTTCAGAACCCGGGCCCGATGCCAACACCAGCGGTACCGAACTCATTACTGTGGTTAAAGAGGTCATAATAATTGGGCGCAGGCGTTGTTTCGAAGCGCTGATTAATGCCTCGGTAAAGGCGACACCTTTATCGCGCAGCTGGTTGGCAAACTCCACAATTAAGATACCATTTTTGGCACTTAATCCTATCAACATAACAATACCAATTTGGCTATAAATATTGAGACTAGAGTTTGTGAAGAATAACCCTGTTAATGCACCGACTAAGCCAAGTGGTACTGTAAGCATAATTACTAACGGGTGCACAAAGCTCTCAAATTGCGCTGCAAGTACTAAGAAAGTAACCGTGAGCGCTAAAATAAACACATAGGTCATTGCCGATGCGCCTTCGTAGAACATTTGCGATTCGCCTTTGTAACCAATCGCGCCTTCAATATCGTTTTCTTCCATTGCCACTTGGTTTAGAAAATCAAGCGCTTCCGCTAGTGAGTAATCAGCAGCAAGGTTGGCGCTAATGGTAATGGCGCGCATTCGGTTATAACGGTTTAAACGCGCTGCTGTCGCTTGTTCATCAATGGCGATTAAGCTATCTAATGGCACTAAGTCATTGTTACGTGATTTTAGGTAAATCGACGAAATATTTTTCGGGTCTGAAAAGTCAGCTTTGGTGCCTTTTAAAATCACATCGTATTCTTCACCGCGGTCAATAAACGTGGTGACTCGGCGCTGACCCAGCATAGATTCAAGTGTGCGGCCAATTTGCGAAATACTAATACCCAGATCTGCTGCTTTGTTTTTATCAATACTGACTAAAAACTGCGGAAAGGTTTCTTTGTAATCGTGGTCAAGACGTACTAGCCCTTTGTTCTCACGGGCACGAGCTAGAATACGGTCACGCCAATCGGCCAGTTCTTCGTAGCTGTTACCTTGCAATACAAACTCAACCGGACGACTGTTGCCACGACCGCCAACACCAGAGCGCATAATGGCAAAGGCACGCACATCGGTAACATCGGTTAATTTGCCGCTGATCTCGCCCATTACCTGCCACGTATCACGTTTGCGTTCGTCCCAATCGGCCATACCGACAATTGCAACGCCGCCACGGCCACCCCAGCCAGGAACACGAATAAGTACGCGACTTAATTCACCATTTTCCTGATATGGCATCAGTTTTTCTTCAATCTGAGCCATGTTCTGAGCGTTATTTTCGTAGCTTGCGCCCTCAGGGCCATTCATCATTATAAAGAAAGTACCGCGGTCTTCTTTTGGTGTCAGTTCCGATGGCAGTTGTTTAAATAACAAGTAGCTAGCAAGGCCTGCAAAAATAAGAAGTAGCAGCATGCTTTTACTGCTAGCCACGTTGTTACGCAGTAAATTTTCGTAGCCGCTTTCAACTTTGCTAAATAGTGCATCAATTTTATGACTAAACTTGGATGCTTTTTCACTTGGCTTTAAAATTTTAGAGCACAGCGCTGGCGATAATGTGAGTGCGGTTAAACTTGAGAAAATCACCGCAGCGCTGGTGGCCATAGCAAATTCAGTAAATAAGCTACCAATTCGGCCTTCCATAAAGACTAGCGGCACAAATACCGACACCAGTACGAGTGTTGTTGCAACAATCGCAAAGCCAACTTCACGTGCACCGCGATAGGCCGCAAGCAGTGGCGGTTCGCCAAGTTCTACTCGGCGGTGAATGTTTTCAAGCATTACAATGGCATCATCTACTACTAAACCAATTGCCAGTACTAAGGCGAGTAAAGTAAGTAAGTTAATTGAGTAACCCATGCTGTAAAGAAAAGTAAAGCTACCAATCAGCGCCACGGGTACGGTAATTGCCGGAATAAGGGTTGCGCGCACGCTGCCTAAGAATAAAAAGATAACGGCAACTACTAACGCCATTGCAATAGCCAGTGTGCGATATACCTCAGCAATTGATTCACGGATGAAAATAGATGAATCGTAACTGTCTTGAATGGTGGTGCCTTCAGGTAATGAACGCTTAATTTTTTCTATTTCTTCGCGTGCTTTTTCAACTACGGTTAAGGTGTTAGCTTTGGCTTGTTTAACAATACCAAGGCCTATCATGTCTTTGCCGTTACCGCGGAATAGGTTTTCTTCATCAACCGCTTCAAGCCTTACGTCGGCCACTTCTTTTAAACGCACCAAGTAACCACTGTCACCGCGTTTAATGACTAAGTTTTGAAAATCACTTTGCGATTTATAGCTGCGCGCAATACGTACGGTGAAATCGCGATCTACCGATTCAATTTCACCGGCTGGTAATTCAACGTTCTCTTGACGTAATACACGCTCAATTTCATCAGCGGTAACCCCTTTAGCAGCCATTGCATCACGGTTTAACCATACTTTCATCGAGTATTCGCGTTGACCACCTAGACGCACATTGGCTACGCCATCTACTACCGCAAGCCTATCAACAATATAACGCTGGGCGTAATCAGACAGCTGCAATGAATTCATTGATGTACTGTTTAATACAAACCATGCAATTGGGCTTTCATCGCTGTCGGATTTTGACACTTCTGGCGGGCGTACTTGCTCGGGTAAGCTATCAAGTGCGCGTGAAACACGTTCACGTACATCGTTGGCAGCGGCATCAATATCGCGGTCAATATTGAATTCAATGGTAATATTTGAGCGACCATTTCGGCTTGACGAGTTAATGCTTTTAACGCCTTCAATACCTGAAATACGGTTTTCTAATACTTGGGTAATTTTGGTTTCGATAACCTCAGAAGACGCACCTGTGTAGCTAGTGCTTACTGACACAATTGGCGTATCAATATCTGGGTACTCTCTTAGCGGAAGCATTGAAAATGCAACTAAACCAAAAGTAAGTAGCAGTAAGTTTATTACGGTTGCAAAGACCGGACGTTTAACTGAAATGTCGGTTAAAATCATTTCAGCATCTCCTTAATTGTTACTTGGCTATTTGGTCTGACTTTAATAATGCCTTCAGTCACAATCTGTTCGCCTTCGCTTAAACCGCTGCCAATGGCAACCCAACCACCGCGGCGCAGGCCAATAGTGACTTGGCGTTTTTCAATTACGTTATCGTTGATGACATAAACAAAGTGTTTGTCTTGCTGTGGAATAAGCGACTTTTCAGGCACCATCAAGGTATTTTCTGCGCTTAGTTCTAATTGCGTGTATAGCAGCATGCCAGTGCGCAGCATGTTATCGTTATTATCAAAGTTAGCGGTAATTTTTACACTGCGTGTTGCCGCATCAATACGGCTGGCAATGTGCGACACAGTACCGCTGAAGGTTTTTGTTGGATAAGCAGGGCTTGTTGCGGTGACTGTCATACCAGTGGCGATTTGCGCGAGGTATTTCTCTGGTACATTAAAATCGGTTTTAATCACGCTGGTATCATCCAGTGTGGTGATTTCTGTACTGGTATTTACAAAGGTACCTGTAGATACTTCTCGCAGGCCAAGTTTGCCGCTAAATGGGGCGTATAGCTTCATTTCAGCAAGTTTAATTTTAGCGCTAGCCAGTTGTGTTTTGGTTGCCTCATAGCTAGCCTCTTGCTCATCAAGTGCAGAGCGCGCAGTAGCTTGTGTTTTTGCCAACTGCTGTAAACGCTTTAATTTGCGGTTTTCTTCTTTTAACAGAATTTCAAGTTCTTCAACGCGGGTTTTTTCTTCGGCATCTTGAAGTTCAATCAGCAACTGGCCCTTTTTAACGGTGTCGCCATCATCAAAAAAGATATTTTTAATATAGTCAGATTGTGCGCTAACGAGCGTTACCGCTTGATTTGCACGCGCAGTACCAAGCGATTCGATAATATTTGCTTGGCGGCTAATTGCAACTTGATGCGCTTGTACTGGTGTTGCGTTTGCATTTCGCTTGCTTTGTTGTCCTTGCGATTCAGGTAAATACAAATAAATGCATAAACCGAATAAAACAAAACAGATGAGGGGGAATAATGCTTTACCAGATTGTTTTGCGTGCATAAAAGTTTCTCGTAAGTGTTCAGGGCTCACTATTCTACTAGACAGTTTAGAACTTGTGCGTGTTAGGCATCGTATAATATTGTGAATTAAACGTGTTTTTTTCCGTGAGTACGTAGAATTTATGAAAAATAAAAGTAAAAATTGCCCATATTGCAAACAGCTACGAGCAGCATTAATTTGGGGTGTTTTAATGGCATGTTTATATTTTAGTGTGTGGGGCTAATGGCAAAACGTTTAAAAATAGCTGCGTCGGCGCATAAGCACGGTGGCGAGTTTTTGGTGGCCGGTAGTATTGTTTTAGTGCTGGTATTATTGTTCGTTAAATTAAAGCCCGAACCCATCTCTATTTTTGATGTGGCGGTAGTGATTGGCGCCTTGTGTGCAATGTTTATCGGATATTTTAAATTATCAGAACCACGCTATAATTTAGTATTGAGCAACAATGGTTTAGTGTTTTATCATCGCTACGGCAAAGTACGTATTTCTCGCGATAATATCGAGGAAGTGGGGCAAGTAAGTATTGCAAACGATGACCAGTTTATTGAACTTTCATGCTTGGGATTACGGCTTAAATCGATTGCGCCATTAATTAAACGTATGCCACCAAGGTTGGCACTTAAGCTAATTATGGAGCAGCGCAACTGGTTAATTGCAGGCATTAAAGTTAAGTGGCCGTTGGGTAATGTGCCGGATGATTGGCTAATTGAGGCTAATCAGTATCAAGATAAGTTTGAATCCAATGGTTTACTCGCCATGATGAGCCATCGTCTTGAGCATTTTAACGAGCTTTATGGCTATCATTTTTTGATATCCTATAATTACTTTGATCGCCCAGCAGATGAATTTGTGAATTTATTGCAACACTGGTTGCGAGATCCCGAGAAAACGATAGAAAAATATAGTAACATCAAGTAGAAAGATAGTTATAAGCGCAAATTTTTGAATGAAAACTCTCAGAGTTTCACGTTGCGTAAATCGGAAAGGCTGACTATGACAGTTGAAAGAGCATATGTAAAAAGTGGTCGCAACACCATAATTCATAAAGAAAAAAAGTTTGATTTAGTGATTGTTAATGGGGATAACCATCCTAAAATTAGAGTGACTGCTTTTGGTTTACAGCCTTTTAAAGAAAGCCTGCCGCGAAACCGCAGAGAAGCCAAAGAGCGCTATTTAGAGGTCGTGCAAATAGGCTCACCTGATGTATTTGGTGAAGAGAAACAACTTCTTTTTTTACAAGCACTGGATGGCCGAGAGTATAAAGTTGATTACTCAAAAGTTGGTACAAAACTGTTTGTGCGTGTTCATCAAGAAAGTTATATGTAGCTCAGAACAATTATTTTATTTCTAAAAAAGCAGTCATAGTTGAAAAATTATGGCTGCTTTTTTGCATTAAATTTTTATATTTTAGAAAACGACTTTTGATTAGGTGTTATTTATGACCATAGGAAAACAGCGTTCCGTGTTGCTCACTTGCTTAAGTGCAGTGTTAGTACTGGGGTGTGGTGGCGGCTCAGGTTCATCGAACGATGACAATACCAGTGCGCCTTTGTCTGTTAATGCCGGAAGTGATATTGCACTCGATGAAAAGCTCACGTTTTCAGTTAACGCGGTCGCAAGCCCAGAAGGTGGGACGTTTACTTGGCGACAGTTAAGTGGGCCGCAAATAGAAGGGTTTCCACTTGAGGGAGCCAAGCAAGAAATTGTCGCGCCCGATGTAAAACAAGATCAAACAATTGAGTTATCGGTTGAATATGTTGCCCCAGATAACCGTACGGTAAGCGATAACTTGGTGGTGTCGATTAACTCAGTTAATTTATTACCCGTTGTTTCAATTAAGCAAACTGCGCCAACAAGCTTACCGTCGCAATATGGCGATACTATTGTGTTGTCTAGCAGTAGCTCATTTGATCCAGATGAAAATGGTCAATTAGTCAGTTATTTGTGGCAACAAGTTGCAGGAACGGCAATTACCATTGCCGATAAATCATCTGCTGATTTAACATTTACACACCCATTGCTTGAACAAAATGACGAGGTAACGTTTAGTTTAACCATCACTGACGATGAAGGTGGTCAGCAATCTAACGAGTTAGCGCTAACCTTACAAAAAAGTAATCAGCTAATTTTTGCCAATGCCGGCGCAAACCAAAGCGCGCAAGAATTTTCCACTGTTACCTTAGATGCAAGCGCTTCAACCAGTGTTGACGGCAGTTTTCGCTGCAATTGGGTACAGCAATCAGGTGTAACAGTTACACTCGATAATAGCGATGTGTGCAAAACTCAATTTATAGTGCCAGATGTTGATGCCCCTGAAAGCCTTATATTTGAGCTAACGGTAACGGATAACGCCAATCGCTCTGACAGTGCACAAACACAGGTACTTGCAGAGCCAAAAGCTCTCGGTTTAATTAATGACAGTGGTATGAATCGCTGCTTTGATAACAGTAAAGAGTTAATTAACTGTGTTTCAACTGAATTCCCAATGCAGGACGCAGCACTTGGCCGCGACATTCATGCTGGTTTACTTGATAAGGTTGGCAGCGGCCCTGAGGCATTTGATTTCACCAAGCTTGATCAGTTTGCCGGAGAGTTGCCAGACAATGCCATTAATTTTAGCTGTGTAAGAGATAATATTTCAGGACTAATTTGGGAAGTTAAGCAGCCCAGTAGTGGCACATTGCCTAATACGCAACTGCGCGAGGCACAAAATACTTATAGTTGGTATTTAACAACGGTTAATAATGGTGGTTTTGCTGGGGTAGAGGCGCCCGCACAAGTTTCTTGCCCAAGTACGGTTAATTGTGGTCTTGATCAGTATGTAACTGAGGTTAATGAGATTAATTATTGTGGCGGTAATAATTGGCGAGTGCCAACCCATAGTGAGCTAAGCTCGCTACTGCATTTCGGTCAGCAGGGCTCGGGCAGTGTGCTGATCTCTGATTTTTTCCCGCACTCGGCAACACTCGCAATTGATGGCGTACTTCCGTATTGGACAATGCAAACCAGCGCTGAAGGTGGACAAAGCGCATTTGCTTGGGCGATTGATATGTTTTCAGGTAAAGACATTGGTTATCCTAAACAAAACCTTGGCTACATACGTTTAGTGCGAGACACCAGTAATGATGATTAATAAAGAGGGTACTATGCGTATTTTTAGTAAATTCTCGATTATTGTGACTACAACTATCTTTGCATGCTCTGCTAATGCGCAAGTATGTGTTGGTAATATTCCTAGCACGTCACCAACAGCGCAATTTACGGTAAATGCAGATGGCACCGCGGTTGATAATTTAACTGGGCTGATGTGGATGCGTTGTAGTATTGGTCAATCGTGGGATGCGACTAATAGCACCTGCACCGGTGGCACTGAGCAGTTAACTTGGCAACAAGCCTTGCTAGTTGCAGCAGATTATCAATATGCTGGCTTTGACGATTGGCAGTTGCCGAATGTTAAAGAGTTAAGTTCACTTGTTGAACGCCAGTGCGTTGATGCGGCAATTAATAACGTTGTATTCCCAGCAACATTGGCGCAAAACTATTGGACCAATACAAGCGGTGTTGGCAGTATTACTCAAGCATGGGCCGTTGCCTTTTATAGCGGTAAAACAAACCTAAGAAGCAAAACTTCAGATGTGCACTTGCGTTTAATGCGCTATGCGAAATGATTTGGTATCTACCTCGTTAGTTTGATAATCTTGTTGGGTTATCTTTGGGGTAGAATTGTTATGAAGTTGGTGCGATTTTGGGTCTTTTTGATTACAAGCTTACTGTTTTCAAATGTATCGTTGGCTGATGAATTATGTGATGTTGAGCTCGGACATGGCTTAATTATTACCGATGATGTCATTCGCATTGTCGATAAAGGGCAAACCAATGTGCAGATAAATAACGACACTCAGTTGTTTATTCGCGGCCGTTGGGTTGAGCTTAACGATGAAGAGATGCAAGTTTTAAAAGAATACAGCAAAGGGTTGCGCAGTACCGTACCTGAACTGGTTAAACTTGCTACCGACGGTGTTAATTTAGGCTTGTCAGCAATTGAACAAGTGGTTACAGGCTTTACTGATAAAGAGCCAGAAGTATTAAAAGACCAACTAAAGTACGTTGAAATTGCCCTAAAAGATAAGTTTAAAGCGGGCGACGACTTTTTCTATATCGCACCCCAATCCCTTTCTAAATTAGATGATTTTTTTGAAAAAGAAATCAGTCAAAAAATTCACTCTGCTGTGCATGGTTCTCTCGGCGCTATTTTAGTTGCGCTTGGCGATGCATTTGAGTCAAATGAAGGCAATATCGAGCAGAAAATCACAGGCATGGGTGAGCGTATTGATATTATCGCCAGCGAAATAGATAAGTCATTACAAAAGAAAGTTGTGCAGCTTGAACAAAAAGCGAATCAATATTGCGGCTGTTTACGCACCTTAAATGAGACTGAAGACAAACTACAGCAGCTAGTACCAGAACTTGCTGATTTTGATTTAGTACAAGTAAAAGGATTGAGTTTGTAATGACTAATTCAGTATTTAATAAAACGGATTTTCAAGTGGATTGTACTTGGTTAAAGCAACACCTTGATGACACTAACTTAGTTGTTCTTGATGCCAGTATGGATAACCCGGTAAATAAATCAAAAGATCAAAGCTGTGGCGTGATCCCAGGCGCAATACGTTTCGACTTTAGTAAAGATATTGTAGATGTAACCGCATCATCGCCCAATACCATGCCGAGTGCGCACGTTTTTGAAGATAACATACAGCAGTTAGGAATTAATCAAGATTCGCATTTGGTTGTATACGATAAACAAGGTTTGTTCTCTGCAGCGCGCGCTTGGTTTATGTTTAAAACTATGGGCTTTGATAATGTTGCTATTTTACGTGGCGGCTTACCTGCATGGCAGCAACAGGGTTTTGATGTTGTTGAAAGTTACGCGATACCAACAGTGAAAGGTAATTTTAAAGTTCAGCAAGATAAGCAGCTATTTGTTGATAAGCACTATGTATTGAATACAATTAACAATAACGATATTCAAATTGTTGATGCGAGAGGTTATGGACGTTTTAGTGGACAAGAAGCAGAACCGCGTGAAGGGATGCGCAGTGGCCATATTCCAAACTCGCTTAACTTACATTACGCCAGCTTGCTCGAACAAGGTGAGTTGTTAGATAAAGCTGCGCTCAAACAAATTTTTAACGAACTTGTTCCCGCACCTAAAGAATTTATATTTAGTTGCGGTTCAGGTGTAACCGCGTGTATTTTGGCATTAGCCGCCGAGGTTGCGGGGTTTGAAAATGTGAAAGTGTACGATGGCAGTTGGAGCGAATGGGGTAAAGATAAGCTGTTACCAATCGATACTGTGTCAAACTAAATCATATAATAAAACGAACTTTTAGATGATTTAGTTTGTTTCTATGTCATTTATCTTGGTTCTTTGTGTGTTCAACTTTTCGAAATATTTACACACAATTTACAACTAGCAATGATGACACAAACAACTAGACTACACCTAGTTATACCCCTGTATTATCATTATGAATATCACAAGAAGTTCCTTAAAAAACCCAGCCAGCGTGCTGGTGATTTTAGTGCTAATTATGCTGTTTGGTACAATTAGTATCTTTAAACTACCTATCCAATTAACCCCCGACATCGAGCAACCACAAATCACGATTATTTCAGGTTGGCGCCAAGCTGCCCCAGAAGAAATCGAATCAGTGATCATAGAGCCGTTAGAAAATGCGGTAAAAAACACGCCTGGTGCGCTTGAGGTAAATACGCAAATTAACCAGGGGCAGGGTTTTATTAATTTAACCTTTGCTGTTGGCAGCGATATGCAAGAGGCGATGCTAAATGTGCTAAACAGCTTAAACCAAGCTCCGCCTCTGCCTTTAGATGCAATGGACCCAATTGTTACGGCAGGTGGTAATGCAGGCCCTGGCTCCGGTGGGCCAACCGCAGCAACGTTGTTGGTGGTACCTACTGAAAGTAGTGGCCAGCTTGATATGGCACGTTATCAAAAACAAATTGATGAATTAATTCAACCGCGTTTGGCTAAAATCCCTGGAGTTGCCTTTGTTAACTTAGCGAGTGAAAGACCACGTGAGCTGCGTGTTACTTTTGACCCCCATAAAGCGGCCGCGCTAGGCATTAGCTTAAATCAAATTAGCCAAACACTTGCTTCTTCTACCGATACTTCAGGTGGTATTGCCGATGTTGGACGTCGCCAATATACCGTCCGTTTCACTGGACAATATGATTTAGATAATATGGCGCAGATGCGCATTGGCTATTCAGGTGAGCGTGCTATTTTCTTAGGCGATGTAGCTAAAATTGAGAATACCGTAACAGACCGCCGTGCAATGTCACAACGAAATGGTAAACCTGCGTATTACATCACCCTTACCCGTGCCAATGAATCTAATACTGTTGCGGTACTTGATGAACTGAATGCCACAATTAAAGAATTAAACGAAGGTATACTAGCTCAAGAAGGCTTAGCGATTGAATTAAGTTACGATGCATCTGTGCATATTCGTAACGCATTACAGTTGGTAAAAAGTAACCTAGGCTTAGGTGTACTGTTGGCCTGCGGTATTTTGTGGTTGTTTTTCAGAGGTTGGCGTACAACGTTAATTATCGCATCGACAATTCCGGTGTCGTTAATGGTGGCCTTTTTAGCGCTAAGTATTTTCAACCGCAGTTTAAATGTGGTGTCGTTGGCAGGATTGGCGTTTGCTGTAGGTTTAGTGCTTGATGCTGCGATTATTGTGCAAGAAAATATCACGCGATTAATGCAAACAGGCATGGCACGAAAGCAAGCCGTGTTAAAAGGCGCGGTGCAAGTAAGTGGTGCGTTATTTGCCTCAACTGCGACCAGCGTAGCGATTTTCCTACCGATTTTATTTATGGCGGGTATTGAAGGTCAGCTCTTTTCAGATTTAGCGTTAACGCTTTCTATTGCGGTAATTGCCTCATTAATTAGTGCTATCAGTATTATTCCTATTGCCAGTAAATATTTATTGAGCAATGAAAATAACGACGATCAATTTCATGCCTACTGGCGTCGTTTAACCAACTTAATTATGCGACTCACTAGCACGCGTACTAAGCAAGTTTCTTGGGTGGTCGGATTGTTAGGTGGCGCAGTAATAGTGACATATACCTTAGTGCCGCAAACTGACTTTATGCCGCGCGCACCAACTGATGGTTTCTTTTATAGTTTAGTTACACCAGCCGGTGCCAATATTGACTACATGGAAGAGGAACTGGCCGAGAAAGTAAAACAACGCTTAATGCCTTATTACTTAGGTGAGAAATCACCTGCAATCAAAGATTTTAATTTCTATGTGTTTGGTTCAAATGCGGGTGGCTTTATTTACTCTGCCGATGCTCAGCGTGTAGAAGAGCTAATGCAAGTTGCTCGCGAGGAAATATTTGCAGAGCTGCCCGATACCCAAGTCTTTTTATTTAGAGGCTCGATGATCCAAGTGGCAAATGGAGGCAACGGTCGTACTTTAAGTATCGACTTGCAGGGCTCTGATATGGAGCAATTGATGTCTACTGCGCAACTAGCATTGGCTGAAGTAAAAAAAGCTATGCCTGAGGCAATGGCGCAGCCGCAACCCTCTCTTAATATGGCAGAGCCTGAATTGCGACTCACACCAAATGATAGACGCATTACGCAAGCGGGTTTAACACGCCGTGACGTTGCAAGTGCGGTGCAAGCCTTTACCAGCGGTTTGTTTATTAGCGAATACTTTGACGGTAACGAACGCATGAACGTGATTTTACGTGCTAATCCATGGCAAAGCCCCGAAGAGCTAGCGAGTTTACCTATCACAACACCATTGGCAGGTGCGCAAACGCTGGGTGAGCTAGCCACTATTGAGCGAACCGTTGGACCATCTCAATTACGCCGTGTAAATGGCTACCGTACTGTTAGTATTCAAATTACACCGCCAAATGATATGAGTTTACAGCAGGCGCAAAAAATACTTACTGAACAAGTGATGCCCGTTGTGCGTGAAAATTTACCTCGCTCAGCAAACGCAATTTTGGCGGGTAATGCGCAAAAAATGAATTCAGCGATTGAAGAAATGGCCTACAACTTTGTGCTTGCGCTATTTATTTTATTTTTATTGATGACGGCGCTGTTTAAATCGGCTCGCGATAGCCTGTTGGTATTGTTAGTTATGCCTCTGGCCGTAGCGGGCGGCATATTGGCGCTAGCGGCACTTAACGTTGTGAGTTTTCAGTCACTCGATTTACTTACTATGATTGGCTTTATTATTTTACTCGGGCTGGTTGTGAACAATGCGATTTTATTAGTAGATCAAACTCGCCAAGGCGAACGCGATGGTTTATCACGCCGTGAAGCGGTTGAAAATGCAGTACTTATTCGTGCAAGACCGGTTTATTTAAGTACCTTAACCAGTTTATTTGGCATGTTGCCACTGATGATAATGCCGGGGGTTGGCTCGGAAATTTATCGTGGACTGGCGACTGTAATTGTCGGCGGTATGGCAATTAGTGCCATGTTTACCTTAATTTTAATGCCAAGTTTATTGCTACTAGGTAAACAAACGCCACCGCAATTAACACAAGCAAATACTAAAAACGATAAAACACAATTAGATCTGGTTGCTAATAAGTAGGGGATACCAAGATGAATAAACCATTAAATACGCTGTTAGTTGCTTCATCGCTGTTGGTTGCACCTTTATATGCATTACCAACAGTTGCGGTTAAATTGGTTGAACAAGCGCCACTTGTTCAAACCGTGGCTTTGAACGGCACTTTAAGAGGTAAAGGCGATGTTGATTTAACCGTTGGCACAGCGGGAAAGCTTAGTTTTGTTGCAGAGCCAGGCGTCATGATAAAGCAAGGTGATGTGATAGCGCGAATTGAAATGCTACCGCTTGAATTAGAAGCGGCAGAGCAGCGCATTATGATTAAGCGTGCTGAAGTTAATTTAACTTATCAACGCCAAGAGCTTGAACGGCTTAAAAAATTAGCTAAGACCAGCAGTGCAGCGGCAAACCAAGTTGATTTAGTACAAAGTCAGCATGACTTAGCTCTCACCGATATTGAACTGGCAAAAGTGAAGCTGAAACAAATTGAAGACAGAATGGCACGAGCAACAGTGGTTGCACCATTTGACGGTATAGTCAGCAAACGCTTTTTATTAGCGGGCAGTGATGCGAGCCGTGCCGATAAGTTGGTGCATTTTATTGATATCAACAATTTGGAAGTACGTTTTTATGCGCCGGTAAAGTACTTGGCATATGCAGCGGTTGGTCAAAACGTTAGCTTAAGCAGTGGCAGCTTTGATAATTTGCAAACCGGTAAGGCAAGGGTAAGCGCGGTTATTCCAGCCACAGATTCGCGCTCGCAGACATTTGAAGTGCGCGCTAAGCTGCTCACAAACAATAAAATGAGTTGGGCCAGTGGCCAACTTGTTGATGTTGATTTTAATATTGAAAAAACACAACCAAGCTTATTAGTTGAACGTGATGCGCTTATTTTACGAAAAGCAGGCGTTCATGTTGTAAAAATACAAGATGACAATAAAGCACAACAAGTTGCCGTGGAAGTTGGCCAAGGACAAGGCAGTAAAGTTGAAGTGCGTCCTGTAACATTGGAGCAATTAAAACTAGGCGATAAAGTTGCCACCAGAGGCGCTGAAAGACTCACATCAGGACAAGAAGTGTTAGTGCAAGAGTAAGCTTAATTAAAAATTTTGACACAAAGTGAGAAAATTTATTGTTACTTTGTGCCTTTACTTACGAAATTAGTAGGCTAATTTAGTTCTGTTTGTAAAAAGAAAACTCGAAAAAACAGGCTGTTTTGCTTAATTCGCGGAAATAGTGAAAATAAAAGTAAGTTTTACTTTCCCTCGGGGCAAGAGATCACTATAATTAGCCGCTATAAAATTTACACATGAGCTGAACTAAAGATCGGGTTTCTTGATCTTAGCCTGTATTTGCTGTATAAAGAGCGCCCTTTGATTAATTCCGGGGCAGAAACGTACACAAACCTCGGAAGAAATGATTTAGCTCGAGCGAAGTTATTGGAGATAAATAGACATGTCTAAAGTCTGTCAAGTTACAGGTAAGCGTCCAGCGGTAGGTAACCACCGTTCACACGCTCGCAATGCGACTAAGCGTCGTTTTTTACCTAACCTACAAACTCACCGTTTTTGGGTTGAAAGCGAAAAGCGTTTCGTTACATTACGTACTACTACTAAAGGTATGCGTATTATCGATAAGAAAGGCATCGACGCGGTATTAGTTGATATCCGTGCTCGCGGCGAAAAAGTATAAGGAGCTTGAGTCATGCGTGATAAGATTCGTTTAGTTTCTACTGCTGGTACTGGTTATTTCTACACTACCGACAAAAACAAGCGTAACATGCCTGAAAAAATGGAAATCAAAAAGTACGATCCAAAAGTACGTAAACACGTGATTTTCAAAGAAGCAAAAATCAAGTAATTGTGATTTGCTGAAAGAATTAAAAAAACCTGAGTTTATCTCGGGTTTTTTATTGCCTGAATTTTAAGTCAGCTTAATTTAATAATACCTACTCGCTTAAGTAAGTGTTTTATTTTAACGTTGTAAAGCTGCGTTAATTACAGGAAAAGTTTTGCTGTTTAGTGGTCTAATGGGGAATTGGCATCATCAAGTATTTAACTTAAACGTTGCTTGAGGTGTAAGATTACTGTTTTCAGCTCACTTTTTATTATTGTGTGCGACTGGTAACCGTCTTACTAACAATCATATCGTAGCTATTAATCACACTTGCTAGGTTGATTTGATACAAATCTAATAGTTCACCTTGATTTCGTCCCGCTAGCTTTGCTTTGTATAACGCTTGATCTGCAAGTTCTAGGGCAAAGTCTAATGTTGTCTCATCATAAATATTGACGTTGGAAGCAGCGCCAATCGATACAGAAATTGACACGCGATGCAGTTCAAATGTAATGGGTTCTGAATTAGTAATAGTGAGTAATTTTTTGATAAGTTGAGCATCAGCTTCTAGGTTGCTATTTTCAATCACCAGTAAAAACTCTTCACCACCCATGCGAATCAGATTATCTTGCTGGCGAATTGATTGCCGAATGCGCTGGCAAAATTGTTTTAGTACCTGGTCGCCACAGGCGTGGCCATAGGTATCGTTGAGCGATTTAAAATGATCAATATCAAGGGCGAATAAGCTAAAGCTAACTTCAGGCACATTCAGCATGCGCTCGCGCTGCTGTACTTCAAAAAAGCGACGGTTTAAACCTTCGGTAAGTGGATCGATAAAGCGTTCTTCATTGAGTTTAGTATTGTGTTTGGTTAGTTTTTTATTGGATGTATTTAGCTTGCGATAAAAAAACGACAAAATAATAAAGGCCAATAAAGTGATAACAGCACTTAATACCCATATTCGTTTTTGCAATGACTTGTTTTCAATTTCAGTATTTTTGCGCTGATTATCAAACGCTAACTGCTCAATTTCTTGATCTTTTTGTGCCACCTCGTAAAGCTCTTTAATACGTAGCATACGGCTCTCGCGTTCGGTGTTAAATATCTTATCGCTCAGTTCTTTGTAGCGTAACTGTGCTTTATATGCCGCTTCAAAATTTTCAATGCTGGCCATCGCTTCCGACCAAGATTTATAGTTATCTGCCAACAAGCTAATCATTTTATACTCTTCAAAATAGCTATTGCCTTTATCGAAGTACTTTTGAGCTAGATCGAGCTGATTTAAATAAACATTATTAATCGCCATAATAGAGTAGGCGTGCGCAGCGAGGGTTTGATAGTCACTTTGTTGTGCATATTGCAGCGTCTTTTTTGCGTAGTCATTTGAAAGCACAAGTTCGCCTTCAGTAAAGGCAATTGCAGCTAAATTGCTGTAAATTTCGTGAATTGCATCTTGGTTTTCAAGTTTTTTAGCCTGTTCAATAGCATTTAGGTAAATGGCTTTTGCTTGAGCTGTATTACCTTGGCTATTCAGAATAAACCCTCTGTTTTGATACAGACCTAAAATGGCATTTTGTTGGTCTACACTTTTATACCAATCAATCGCCCATTGGTTATTTATCAGTGCGTCGTCAAAAAAACCTAGTTCTGCTTCTGAGATTGCGATAATGGCTCTACTGGTGGCTTCTCGGTAATTGTCTTTATTCACGTTAGCAATGGTCATTGCCAATTTTGCTGCCTCAATTGCCGCCGAGTGCCTGCCTGTATCTTGCGCCATCATGGCAAAGCTAATAGCAATCCAGTATTTAAGCACAGGTGTTTGTGCATTCAGTGCATAGTTAAATGATTGCTCAATGTAGAGATCGTATTGCTTAGCATCTTTTTCAAAATAATAGCGCCAAGATTTACAAAAGCTGGTTGCTGCAGAAATAGCGGGGTCTGAGGCTGAGCTGATAGTCAGTGCTAGTAAACTTTGTTCTGTTTGTTGGTAGGCATCTTGTTGGTTATTCACCAATTCCAGATAGCAGCGGTAACTTAATAAGTAGGCGAGATCGTTTAAATTATTTGTTGGATTTTGTTCATTAAACTGATTCAGCGCAGCCAGCATCTCAAGGTTGTCTTGATTGTGTTTCAGCGAAAGCTGTTCAATACGATCTTCGTAATTTGAGAATGTTAAGTTATTTTGCTTTTGAATGTGTGCGCTAATATCTTGCTGTGTTTCTTGTTCTGTCGCATCAAGCGCAACAGTAAATAAAACACAAAACAAAAATATTATTTTTGGCATCGCAAACTTAACTTGTTAAATTTATATAAGCATAGAGCTTAATTGAAGGCTTGCATAGCGAAATGGCGCTTTATCTTAAGCATTAAAAAAGGCGCTAAACGCGCCTTTTTGTTACTAAGCTTAATTAAGCAAATGCATCTTGTAGTGGTGGTACTACTTGCTTCTTGCGGCTTAGTACGCCATCTAGCCAAACGCGGCTTTGCTCAGGTGCAACACCGTAAGCACGCTCAACAATGCCTTCGTCATCAGATGCAATAAGCATTTGTGAACCTTCTTTCATGATGTCTGTAAGTAGTAAGAATACAGAGTGACGGCCGCCTTCTTCTTTCAGCTTTGCGATGTCAGCTTCAAGATCAGCTTTGATGTCGTCAAATACAGCTAGGTCGATAACTTCTAACTGACCGATACCTACTAGGTTACCGTTCATATTGAAGTCTTTAAAATCACGCATAACGAGGTCGCGAGCTGGCGTGCCTTCAACTGCAGACTTAACTTTAAACATTTCCATACCGAATGCTTTGTAGTCTTCGATACCTGCGATTTCAGCAAGTACTTCAACACACTTGATGTCAGCAGTAGTACAAGTTGGTGACTTGAAGATTACAGTGTCTGATAGGATTGCACCTAACATAAGGCCCGCGATGTTCTTTGGAATTTCAACACCGTAGAAGTCATACATCATCTTGATGATGGTGTTTGAACAGCCAACAGGGCGAATCCAACACTCAAGTGGTGTAGACGTTGTTAAATCGCCCAGTTTGTGGTGGTCAACAACACCAACAACCGTTGCTTCATCAATGTCATCTGGTGCTTGTGTTTTTTCAGTGTGGTCTACAATGTAAACCTCTTCACCTGCGTAGCTCATTTTAAGCTCAGGTGCTTCAAAACCAAATGTGTCTAGAATGAACTGAGTTTCAGGTGATACATCGCCTAAACGTGTTGCGATTGCTGCTTCACCAATTTGATTCTTTAAATATGCAAGTGCAATTGCACCGCAGATAGAATCTGAATCAGGGATCTTATGACCCACTACATACATTGCCATGGACGGAACTCCTTAAATTTTGGCGCATAGTTTAGCAAAAAAATAGCCTTTTAACAGCGACAGAAATTACTCATTTGGTATTACTTATACACTAGCTGAATGGGTGCTAAAAGTACTTGTTTCATATAGACTTAGTAATACAAAAATATACGCGTTTAGGATCGAAATGCTTAGGCTTGGGCGAACAGGCTGGAATAATGTCATTATTTTTGCCATGTTGATTATGATTTTTTTGTTTAATGGGCTGCATCATAAGATTATCTCGTCTTCAGACGATGAGACGACTCAATCATTGTTGCCACCCAATAGCGCGGTGCTGACATATCAATACAGCGACTTCAAAATTGAGCGAATTGGCACAAGTTGGCGCACTAATAAGCAGTTAAATATTGATGTTGAATTGTTCGATGTAAATTGGCGTCAAGCAAGTGGTGAGATTATTCCAATAACAAACGAACAAGCCTCATCACTTGCAAGTGTTGAGCTTTATATTGCTGGCTATGATCGCAGTTTAGTGTTCGATGTTTTCGCTACGTTAGATGGTTGTTTTGTTGATGATAACCAAGCACGTCGCATAAAGTTAGATAAACAAACTTGTAGCCAGTTATTTCCTACCACGGAGTTTTAGAGTTTTTATGCCTGAATTACCAGAAGTTGAAGTGAGCCGTTTAGGCATTACGCCACATATGCTAAACCAAACGGTGAAACAAGTACGAGTTCATCAAACCCAATTGCGCTGGCCGGTACCAGATGACGTTTATCAGCTTGAACGCAAAGTAATTAGCGAGATTAGCCGTCGCGCAAAATACCTAATGATTAGTGTGGATACAGGCAGTGTTATTTTACATTTAGGCATGTCGGGTAACTTGCGGGTGGTTGATAATTCTGTACCACTCAAAAAGCATGATCATATCGAAATAGAACTCGAAAATGGCAAAGTGCTACGCTTAAATGATCCTCGCCGTTTTGGCGCTTGCTTGTGGCAACCAGCGGGTGAAGTTCATAGCAGCTTACTAAAATTAGGCCCAGAACCATTAACCGACGAATTTGATGCTGATTATTTGTATGAAAAATCACGACAAAAGCAAACTGCGATTAAACAGTTTTTAATGGATAACAGTGTAGTTGTGGGCGTGGGTAATATTTATGCCAATGAGTCTTTATTTAAGGCGGGCATTCACCCTAAACGCGCGGCAGGTAAAATTTCTAAAAAGCGATACCAACAATTAGTGCCTATCGTTAAACAAACATTAGCGGATGCAATCGAACAGGGTGGCACAACGTTAAAAGACTTTGCCCAAACCGATGGCAAGCCAGGCTATTTTGCACAGAAGTTACTAGTGTATGGGCGTAAAGGCGAGCCTTGTGTAACCTGTAAAGAGTCGCTGATCGAAATTCGCCAAGGACAACGCAGTACCGTGTATTGTAAAAATTGTCAGAAATAGAGTTAAAATAAAAAAAAGGCGCCGTAGCGCCTTTTTTGTTTAGATGTATTTAAAGGTCAAATGGCGCAACGCCTACACCTTCAATACGATAACCAACTTTAGCCAGTTCGCCTTCCCAGCTTTCGGTTTTCATTTTACCGGTAACAGAAATGGCATCGTACAGGCTTTCAATTGGCACACCATCTTTAAAGGTTACGTGCACAATCTGATTTGGTGGCGGTGGTGGCACATGAATACACGCGCCGAAATATGGCACTAATAAAAACTCGGTGATCACTTGATCATCACCCTCAAGTGGTACAACAAAGCCAGGCAATGTCACCATGGTATTATTGAGCTCTTTTACAATAGGCGCATTTAAGTCGGGTTGCACCCAATTAGCCTCAGAGTTTTCATTGTGCGCGGCTTGCCCTTCAACAGGTGATGAAGAATAGCCTTTAGGAATGAGGTCTTCCCAGTAAAGCTCTTTTGCTTTGCCATTGGCAAACAGCGGATTACTTAATAGCGTTATTAAGGCGAAGAAAGTAAACAATAGCGAATGTTGTTTCATATAAATCTCAAACTTTTATGGTTAAGCCATCGCTCAATGCGTAACGATATGCTTTGTAAGCAGGTAAACAACCAAATAAGGTGCCAAGCAAAATAATACCAGCCAATAAGCTCATTTGATATTGGCTCAGTGCCATAAGCTGCAAATGAATACCACTGATGCTGCCAAGCATATTAGCAAGCAACAGAATTACAAGATAATAAAATGCGATAGCCAGCAGGGTAGCACACACTGTGATTAATAGTGCTTCTAACCCGAGCAAAGTAAATATGGTACGTGGCGAAGCGCCCACTGAGCGTAAAATAGCAAGCTCGCGGCGGCGCTGGCTTAAGCTTGCCAATAAATTAGTCAGCATACCAAGTAAAGCAATAACGACAACAGCCCCCGAGATAACCAATAACGCTTTTTCAAATACACCGACCACTTCCCATAGTTGGCGCAAAGTAAACTTTGGCATAATCGCCAGCAGTGGCTCTTGCTTATATTGGCTGATATTACGTTGTAGTTGCAGTGCAAAAATCGGACTTTTTAGGCCTAATAAAAATGCGCTGATTTGTTTTGGTTGGCCGGTGAGTTCCGCATTTGATAGTGCAGGCAACTTGCTATGTTCATCACGCTGTTCGCTGTGATGTTGATGATCATCATGGTGGTCGTGGTCGTGGTCGTGGTCATGACGCTCATCTGCCTGATGTTTCTGGCTAATACTAGGCGTTGCTGAGCCATGAATATTATCAATTGCAACGAGTGGCACATGCACACTGTTATCTACTGCCGTGCCGGTTGAAGCTAAAATTCCCACGACTTTAAATGGGTGATCATCGTGATGATGAAAGCTGGTATTGCCAGCACCGTGTGACATTACAATCGAGTCACCTAAATGGTAATGCAGCTTTTTAGCAACATTACTACCAAGCACCACATGGTTTACTTGTTCAAAAGCGTGCCCTTTTGAGAATGCGAGGTTTTGCTTATTGGCATAACGGTAATGGGTGAAGTAGTCATTATTAGTACCAATAACGCTAAAACCTTTGTGGCTATCGCCAAGTGAAAGTGGAATAGCCCATTTTACTGAGCGCTTGCTAGTAATATCTTGATAGCTTGTGAAGCTTAAATTATTAGTTGGGTGACCGATGCGAAATACCGAAAAAAGCAATAGCTCTGTGCTGCCGGTGCGGGCACCGACAATTAAATCGGTACCTGATACCGTATTATGAAAGCTCGCTTTGGCATCAACACGGGCACGTTCAATAAGTAGTAACAAGGTAATGCTCAGTGCTATCGCAATAGTGGTTATCGCAATGCTTGAAAAACGATTCAGTAAGCTTTTGCGAGAGAGGGTTAATAAGCTCATAGAGTTTGCTCCTGCATAAAGCTTGCAAGCGCCACTTGCCTATCAAATAAATTTGCGAGCGTTTGGTCATGGCTGACAAACAAAATACTGGTTTGATTATTGTTAGCTTGCTCAAAAAGTTGGTTAATAAATTCTTCTCGGGCGTCGTTATCAAGGGCTGAAGTTGGCTCATCAGCAATGATGAGTTCTGGTTCACCAAGTAATGCTCTGGCAGCAGCAACCCGCTGTTGTTGCCCTATGCTCAGTTGATTGACCGGCTTGGCAATATTTTGTTCGCTCAAACCAAGCGCCATTAATAACTTATTCGCACCTTTTTCAACACTGCCGTATTTAGTTATGGCTTTTTCAGTACGTATTTTTGAGAACTCACATCCCAGCGCAACGTTTTCAGTTGCAGACAAAAAAGGGATTAAATTAAATTGCTGAAAAATATAGCCAATATGATCTGCGCGAAAGCGATCTTTTTGTTTTTGTGACAGAGCTGAAAAAGCGGTGTCTAAAATCGAGATTGAACCACTGTTATGTTGCTGCACACCAGTAATTAGCGAGAGCAAAGTTGATTTACCACTGCCGCTTGGGCCGTAAATAAACACATGTTCGCCTTTTGATAAGGCAAAATCATGCAGCACAAATTGGCTGCGAGCGCCTGGATAAGAAAAAGTGAGATTATTAATCGCTAACATGACTGCACAAAATAAATTTAAATTGGTGTGATACTATAACAACAACACCTTGAAACCAATCTTTTGCGATAGCAATTCATACCCTTGCTTTTTTTGTTCAATTATTGAGTTTGCAGCGACTTTTCACTAAAATTGGCGCACCCCAATTTAGAGCGCATAAAGTGCTTTTCTAGTATCAAAAATATCTTTTGGAGTTTCCATGAGTTCATATAAGGTTTTGGACGTAAATGACGATTTACCGATCCGTACCAAAGGTAAGGTTCACAGCGGTAAAGTTCGCAGTGTTTATTGGTTAACCGAGCAAGACAGCGTTCGTTTAATCGAAGAAAAGGGATATAACATTCCAAAAGATACACCACTTGCACTTATGGTTATTTCAGACCGTATTTCTGCGTTTGACTGTATTTGGCAAGGCGAAAATGGCCTAAACGGTGTACCAGGTAAAGGTATTGCGCTTAACTCAGTGGCGTCTCACTGGTTTAAATTATTTGACGAAGCAGGCCTTGCGGGTAACCACATTGTTGATATTCCACACCCTTATGTATGGATTGTACGTAAAGCCGAAACTGTTCGCGTTGAAGCAATTGCACGCCAATACATTACGGGTAGCATGTGGCGCGATTATGCAAAAGGCGTTCGCAACTTCTGTGGTATTGATTTACCAGAAGGTTTAGAAGCTCACCAAAAATTAGATAATGTATTAATTACACCATCGACTAAAGGTATTATTACTGGCGTAGCAGAAGTGCCTGAAGTAGATGATGTAAACATCACGCGCGAAAATATCGAAAACAATTTAGCTGCATTTAACTTTAAGTCGGCAAGCGATATCGATTTATACGAAAAGCTATTAACTGAAGGCTTTAAGCTAATTAGCGAGCAACTTGCTGAGCTTGACCAAATTTTTGTCGATACGAAATTTGAGTTTGGTTATGTAGAAGAAGTAGATGGTTCGCATAAGCTTATTTATATCGATGAAGTTGGTACACCAGATTCATCACGTATTTGGGATGGCCCAGCTTACCGCGATGGTAAGATTGTTGAAAACTCGAAAGAGGGTTTCCGCCAGTTATTAATTAATAACGTACCTGATAGCGATGTATTACTTAATAAAGATCGCATGGATGAACGTGAAGAACTCGCCAAGGGTTACAAACTACCGGTCGATGTGATGATACAAGTGTCAGACACTTATGTTGGTATTGCGAGCAAAATCGTTGGTAAACAACTAGAAATTCCAAGCGATCCGCGCCAAGAAGTGATCGACATTCTTGATAAAGAGTATGGTCTAATCGACTAAGCTTTAATGCGCCTTAAATAACCCTTATTTAGGGCGCTTTATAATATAGCGCCAATTTTTATCTCACTAAACTAATCTTACTGAGTCATTTCACGTTAAATTCATTAAATTTTTAACCTGCCTTTCTATACTGTAATAGGAGGGCATGCTATTGAAACTCGATCCTACCCGTTGGGCACCTAAGCATTATTACAAACGCATTTTGATTTGCGAATTTGTATTTTTATTCTTTTGTTTACCCGTATTTTTGTATTTCGTACGCGATGTGATTGCGCCTTACTTACTGCTTTTTTTGGTATCGGTAGTAGGGTGGTGTGTTTTACTGTTGTTAAGTGATCCGCGTTTTAAGCGTTTTCGCCTTTGGAATCCGGTGCAGCTTAAATTATCGCTCGATAGAGTAGTTGCTACTTTTTTAGTCGCAGCGCTATTAATGATGATAGCTAGTTGGTATTTTACGCCCCAATGGTTCTTTACGTTACCCACGCAACAAACTAAATGGTGGTTCTTGCTGTTAATTCTTTACCCTATTTTTTCAGCCTGGCCGCAGGAAGTAATTTTTCGTACCTTTATGTTTCATCGCTATAAACGAGTCTTTAAAAGTAAGCAGCTACGTGCATATTTAAGTGCGACAAGTTTTGCATTAGCACATCTGTTATTTGCAAATTGGATTGCGGTAGTGGGAGCCTTTATTGCAGGTTTAGTATTTTCATTTACCTATATTCATTCGCGCAGCACCTTGTTAGTAGCTGTTGAGCATAGTTTATGGGGATGTTGGTTATTTACAGCTGGGCTCGGCATGTATTTTGATAGCACAATGCGTTTATATGGCGAATAATTCACGTTTAATGTTTGAAGTAATAGCGGTAACCAATTTGATATTGGCTTTCTTTTTTATCTACTGCTTGGTTTACGTACCAGCGCGAAGGGCGTGTTGAATCGATATAGTTATACTCAGTTAGAATAAATGATTGTTTAGAGAGCTTATAGCGATAAGCGAGTGAAAACGCATTACCTTGCTCGTTGTTGTTATCACCCCAAATGTTATCTAAATCATCCACATTAAAGTGCTCAAAGCGTGCTGCAATATGATGGTTAGACCAAAAATGACGTAACATTACAAATGCGTTGTCGAAATCATTATCGACCACTTTTTCTTGGTATGGTGATGTCATGTAAGTATTGCCTTTCATATATTGCGCAATGACTTCCCATTCTTTCGCAAAACGGTATTTCAACGCTGAATGAATAAATTCTGTTGTCCATGTGTATTGACCATTTTCAACAATGCCTTCTTTAGCAAAGTTATCGTAATAGCCTAAGTTGAATTTAAGTTTATTTGCATACTTCCAATTGGCTGAAACATGCAAACCAAAGCGGTCATCAAGTTCTAAAAAAGGGTCTGATTCAGCGGCTTGTGCAGCGAGCTTCTGTTGGCGTGCGGGGAAATCTTGTACAATTAATTTTTCATGTAGCAAGGTTTGGCGACTACCAACAGTCCAACCGTGCCACGCTAGCATTGCACCAGCAGGATCGTTGTTTTTAAACAGCGAAATATCGCCTGAAAAATTATGCTTTGAACCTGAGAATTTCCCCAACTTTTCAAGTGATAGGTTTATGCCTGTATTTCGAAGTTCCTCACCAACCCAATTGTTTAAACTGCTAGAGGTTAATGTATAGGGGGTAGACCAGGCAGTAGCTACATTTTCAAAACTAATCGTTGGATAGAAAACACCGAGTTTTGATTTTATTCGCCAGCCATTGCTTGAAGGCAGGCCTTTGTAACTAACAAAGCCTTCGGTTATACCAATGACACTATTACCTTTGTTAGCAAATGCGCTAGCGACTAATGTTGCAGACCATGTTGAATTAAATTCCAAATTAAGATGGGCACCTAACTGTCCGAGTGCTATTCCAGAGCCATCGTCAAAACGAAACTTTCCGTAATCACCGGTTAAATAGCTATTACTATCATCGCTTGTTACATGATAAGCCCTTAAATCAATTAGCCCTTTTATATTTGCATCTACGGCCAATAATTGGCTACTTGCGCACAAAAGGGAAATAAGTAAAAGGCTTTTAATCAAGGACTTTCGCATGTGTTTTCGTCTGTTTTTTATAGTTAGATTGAGATAACCATGCCTCAAATTCATGAGCGGGTAATGGTTTACTAATAAAGTATCCTTGTGCTAATTCACATGCTTGAGCTTGAAGAAATAGTAATGTGGCTTCGTCTTCAATACCTTCCGCAACAACCGACAACCCCATATTATGCGCAAGTTCGATGGTTGATTTAACAATGATTTGATCATTCTCATTATCGAGCAAATGCTGTACGAAGGAGCGATCTATTTTTAGCTCTTGCACTGGCAGTTGTTTTAATTGCGCGAGTGAAGAATATCCCGTGCCATAATCATCTATCGATAATTTAAAGCCGCTTTGATTTAGGTAGTTCAGTACCTCGGTTGCCTTTTCAGGATCATCCACGACGGCATCTTCGGTAACTTCTAAAGTAATCGCGCAATCGGCTAATTGATGTTGTTGTTTTAACGAGATTACATAATCTGGATAGGACTTATCTAATATATTTTCTGCAGAAATATTTATTGCAATGTTGATGTGGATTCCATTTGATTGCCATGCCAAATATTGATTAATTGCCGCATTCGTTACCCAGCGAGTTAACGCATCCATTTGCCCGGTTTTTTCTGCAATGCTAATAAAACTATCTGGTGGAATTAAGCCTTTTTCAGGATGTAGCCATCTTACTAAGGCTTCAACGTGACTTATCTCCATTGTTTTTAACGAAAGCTTTGGCTGAAAAAACAGAGTGAGTTGGTCTTGTTCGATGGCTGTTCGCAAATTATTGGTTAAGAACAGGCGCTCAATGGCATTTTGGTCAAAAATTGGGTCATAAATTTGGAATGCTTTTTTGTTGTTTTTGGCGCGTTGAATTGCCACGTTGGATTTTTGTAATAACTCGGCCACAGAACAGTTTGGGTGTTGTGACGCAATAACAACACCAAAGGTAAATTGCAGGTGCAGATGAATGTTTTGAAATTGGCATTGCATTGTTAATGCTGATTGCAATGTGTCGATTAATGCGTCGATGTTTTGGTTTTCAATTAGAAGTATAAAATTTTCGTTACCTAAGTGATAACAATCAAAGTCATGTGGTGTGTTTTCAATACGATTTGCAACCTCATTGATGACATAGTCACTCGCCTGATAACCTAGGGTTTCGGCGATTTCCTCTGCTCTTAAAATACTCAGTTGTACAATTAAAAAGTCATGCTTGGATGTTTGACGTTTTTCTATTGCAGTAACAAGTGCATTTCGATTAGGTAAATGTGTTAGTTGGTCATGAAAGGCTTGAAAGCTAATTGTTTGCTCGCGCGAGATAATCGCTTTTGTCATGTCGTTAAATTCATTAGAAAGTTGTTTTAACTCTCGGCTACCCGATACATTTACTATTCCGTCGTAATTACCTTTGGAAATTGATTTTACTTGGCTTATCAGGCTTTTGATTGGACGGGTAATGCCTCTTGCAATGGCAATAGCGCCAAACGTCGATAAAAGCACCGTAATAAAAACCAGTAAAGCTAGTCGCGGCCATTGGATATCAATGCTTTTTAATAAATCTGCACGAGACTCAAAAAGCACCGCTGAAATATACCCATTGTCGGTGTTGCCAAGTTCTATTCGGTTATATAAATATTGGTGTTCTGTATTGGCAATTATACGTTTAAATACATCGGCTTTTATTGGGTAATTATCTTCATCTGAGCTGGCAATCACTTGGTAATGCTTACCATCAAAGCTGGCAAAACCAATGTTTACATCGGTCAAGGTAGCGAGTTCATTAGCAAGTGCGTTATTAATCAAATAACCAAACCCCACCCAACCAACAATGCGAGAGCCACTTTTAATAGGTGCAAAGCTCAGTTGATAAAGTAAATCGTCAATAAAGACCAGTTGTGCAGTTTCTTGCTGTAAAAAGCTGGTGGGTTGGCTAAAAGGTTCACCTTGTCCTTTGCCCACTCGCACTTTTACTATTCCATCATCGTTTGTGTAAGTAACTAGCTGTGCAAAAACGGTTCCTTCGCTATTGATTGCCATCGCAAGGTCACTATCAATGCGTTTTCGGTGATTGTTTAGGGCAACTAAAAAGCTTTTTGTATCTTCGTCTAATACAGATTTTAGGCCGTAATCTTTTGCTGCTGTTTCAGCAAATGCAGAGAGGTAATAGCGGCGATTATTAAACTGTGTTTCAAATATATTAGATGCATTGCTTAAGCGATTATTTAATTGGGTACTCTCAAGCTTTACATTGGTGTGATAGGTAAAGTAGAAGCTAACCAGTTGCA
The DNA here is from genome assembly GCF_044005875.1 of Pseudoalteromonas sp. XMcav1-K. Lineage (NCBI taxonomy): Bacteria > Pseudomonadati > Pseudomonadota > Gammaproteobacteria > Alteromonadales > Pseudoalteromonadaceae > Pseudoalteromonas > Pseudoalteromonas sp. XMcav1-K. The sequence continues at coordinate 73,215 of NZ_JBIPJE010000018.1, forward strand.
CGAGCAATAGTAAAAATAAGAACAATATTAAAATTTTACTTTGTAAACTGCGCACTTTGAAAAGTCTCATAGTTGATTAGTACTCTTCTAAAAATTCAAATTCTTCTTGCCCAACTTGTTTGGGAATAGGTAATAGTGGTTTGGTTAGGGTTAATGTCAGTGTTTTTTTATCTGTGCTGAGCGAATGGCTTTCGGTTATTTGATGTGATGGTGTATCAAGTTGAGGATGCCAAACTGAAATATCATATTGGCCTGAGTTTTTTACTGTAAATACGGCGCTACCGTTTGTGTTTGTTTTAGTAAAATATGGTGTGTCGACAACCAATATGTAACCACTCATCCAATCATGAATGTTGCATCCCATTGCAACCTCTTCGGCTGCATTCATATCAGAGATATGCTTAGAATCACCCGCTTTTAACTTAAATTCAAATCGATTTTTACCTGACACAGAGTAAATATGATGGGTAATATCATCCTTATTTGAGAAAACAACATTTTGCCCTTTTTGCATCACGGTAATATATGGCGTAAATTTTTTACCTTGTTGATCAATGACCAATTTCTGGTTGTTACTTGGTAAATCGGCGACCCCAGCTTTTGGTGTTACAAACACGACGACTTTATTTACAGCGTTATTATTTTTATCAACGACGTTCACCGTGAGCTCGAGTGCATTAGCTTCACTAAATGTAGTAACCGCTGATATTAAAAGTAATAAGTACCTCAAAAGATTTTCCCCATGCAATGCCAAGCTCATTTCAAATTAATTGTTAATGTTGAAAAGTGATTTTATGAGCTAAAAGTAAGTTTAGACCCGTTTATAGCTAGAGCGAGGTTTTAAGGAAAAAATTGCAAGATTTATTAATAATATAAAAAAAGCCAATCGGTGTTCGATTGGCTTTTTCGATATAGTAGATGTAAAAAGAGTTTATTCGATGTTTTGAATTTGCTCACGCATTTGTTCAATTAGTACTTTTAACTCAACAGCTGCGTTGGTTACTTCAGTATTGATAGACTTTGATGCGAGTGTATTTGCTTCACGGTTAAACTCTTGCATCATAAAATCTAAACGGCGGCCGCATGCGCCACCTTTTTTCAGGATTTTACGGGTTTCTTTAACGTGCGATTGCAGACGATCAAGTTCTTCAGCAACATCTTGCTTTTGTGCAAGATAAATCAGTTCTTGCTCAAGGCGGTTTTGGTCAATCTCTGCTTTTAACTCTTCTAAACGGTTCGTTAATTTTTCACGCTGCCATTTCATTACTTCAGGCATTTGTCCGTTTACAATTTCAACTTGATCAATAATCGCGGTTAAACGGGTATCTATCATGGTTTCAAGGTTTGCACCTTCCGAACCACGCGCATCAATAAAATCAGAAACAGTTTTATCAAAACCACTTAGCAATTCTGTTTGCACTGAATCCATATCCATTTCTTCAGCTTCCATAACACCTGGCCAACGCAGAATGTCCATCGGACTGATTTCGCCATCAATTTGTTCTTGTAGCCAAGTTGCATTTTTCATAATTTGCTTAGCTAACGCTTGATTGATTTTCATCTCGCCAACATGCGCAGGGTTGGCATTAAACTTAAGTGACACTTCTACTTTACCGCGCTGCAATTGCTTGCGTAGTTTTTCACGGATAACAGGCTCTAGTGCTCTAAATTGTTCCGGTAGACGAATAAAGGTTTCTAAGTATCTTTGGTTAACAGAGCGAATTTCCCAAACGCCGTTACCCCAGTCACCTTTAACTTCATGGCGAGCGTAGGCTGTCATACTATGGATCATGTGCGGTTTCCTAAGTTTTTAGAAATGATAATTTATGCTTGGTCGCATTATAGCGGAAGTTGTTAAGCAGCTTACAGTAAATTTTATCTGATAAAAATATAAAGACTGTGCCTTTTATGACTTTTCCCATAGCGATTCGAACAATTAGTTCTTATAATATGCCAAATCTTGAATAGTGAGGATATCCAATGCGTCCTAGTGAACGAACGCCTAACCAAATTCGCCCAGTTTCTTTTACTCGTAATTATACAATGCATGCTGAAGGTTCAGTATTAGTTGAGTTCGGCAATACCAAGGTATTGTGTACTGCAACAGTTGAAGCAGGCGTGCCGCGCTTTATGAAAGGGCAAGGTAAAGGTTGGATCACGGCTGAATACGGTATGTTACCGCGTTCAACTCACAGCCGTTGTGGTCGTGAAGCTGCAAAAGGTAAACAAGGTGGCCGCACTATGGAAATCCAACGTCTGATTGCACGTTCGTTACGTGCAGCAGTTGACTTAGCTGCGCTTGGCGAAAATACAATCACTATTGATTGTGATGTTATTCAAGCTGATGGTGGTACACGTACTGCTTCAATTAGTGGTGCATGTGTAGCATTAGTTGACGCACTTACCTACATGCGTACCAAAGGCATGATCAACGCAAATCCACTTAAGCATATGATTGCTGCAATTTCGGTAGGTATTTATAACGGTGAAGCGGTAACGGATCTTGAATATTTAGAAGATTCAGAAGCTGAAACGGATATGAATGTAATTATGACTGAAACAGGTAAGTTTATTGAAGTGCAAGGTACTGCTGAAGGCGAACCGTTCTCTTATGATGAATTAACTGACTTACTTGAATTAGCTAAGCATTCAATTCGCGAAATCATCGACATGCAAAAGCAAGCGTTAGCGTAATAGGGTACAACATGAAAGATTATCAAAAAGAGTTTATTGAATTTGCACTTGAGAAGCAGGTGCTTAAGTTTGGTGAGTTTACACTAAAGTCAGGTCGTACTAGCCCTTATTTCTTTAATGCTGGTTTATTTAATACTGGTCGTGACCTTGCTCGCTTAGGTCGTTTTTATGCGGCGGCATTACAAGACTCTGGTATTGATTTTGATGTGTTATTCGGCCCTGCTTATAAAGGTATTCCAATTGCGACAACAACAGCAGTTGCATTAGCTGATCATCACGACCGTGATGTGCCTTACTGCTTTAACCGTAAAGAGAAAAAAGATCACGGTGAAGGTGGTACATTAGTAGGTTCTGCACTTGAAGGTAAAATCATGCTGGTGGATGACGTTATCACCGCTGGTACTGCTATTCGTGAATCAATGGAAATCATTGCTGCAAATGGTGCTGACTTATCAGGTGTACTGATTGCGCTCGATCGCCAAGAAAAAGGTAAAGCTGAACTTTCTGCTATTCAGGAAGTTGAGCGTGACTTTAATACACAGGTAATTTCAATTGTTAAGCTAGCTGACCTTATTACTTACCTTGAACAAAAAGGTGATATGTCTGAACACTTAGCATCGGTTAAAGCTTATCGCGACCAATACGGTGTAGCTTAATAACCTAAAAGTTTGATATAAAACCCCGATTATCGGGGTTTTTTTATGGATAAATAAAATGAGCGAAATTAATAAACCAAACGGCGGCGGGTTACAACGTGTATTTAAAGCCAGCTATTGTTCTTATTTAGGTATTAAAGCAGCAATAAAAGAAGAAGCAGCATTTCGCCAAGAATTGCTTTTGGCAATTGTGATGTTTCCGACATCATTTTGGTTGGCTCAAGATTTGATTCACTGGGCTGTGTTAGTTTCAGTGTTGTTATTAGTACTAATAGTGGAATTATTAAATTCAGCAATTGAAGCGTTAACTGATCGCGTAAGCACAGAAAGACATGTTTTATCTGGTCGCGCGAAAGATATGGGCTCAGCAGCGGTTACATTTTCACTATTAATCGTCGGAATCGTCTGGGGTGTAAGTCTTTATATAAAGATCTTTGCTTAATTTACTTTGATGTAAAAATAGTCACTTCTTAAGTTATCCAGCTTTAAAAGTGATAAATATGTAACGAAAGTTGCAAATTATGGCGGTTTTGTACATATTTCGCTCGAACGATCCAAAAAACTAAAAAAAGTTTGAAATAGGGGTTGATCCAAATCCGGAACTCTCTATAATGCGCCTCCACCAACACGGGGAACGATGCAGCATAGCAGCGAATCACGAGTTGGTTGAGTCAAGTAAAACTGAGTTTTGAACGTTTTCAAAATAAAAAGAAAATAATCAAAATTAAGTGTTGACAAAAAAATAGGAAAGCGTAACATACGCAGCCCTAACAGCGACGAAGCGTCGCGGCAAACACTAAGTTGTTTGCAAATGCTCTTTAAAAATT
>NZ_JBIPJE010000019.1:0-59143 GCF_044005875.1 Pseudoalteromonas sp. XMcav1-K
TGCGATGATAATGAATCAGTCATCGCAAAGTAACCTTCGCCGGTAATCGCAAGATCAAGCGCATTCTGAGTAAACTGTAATGAACCTTGGTTAAACTGTTGTGCCACAACCGTAGTTTGCACACCATCACCATTTTTTGTTTTGCCCGAACTAAATACCGACGCAGCATATACATCTGCGAATTCAGCCCGTGACTCTTTAAAACCTGTTGTGTTTACGTTCGCAATGTTGTTTGCGGTTACATCGAGATCTTTTTGTGCCGCAGCTAATCCCGTCAATGCAATATTAAAACTCATAATTCACCTCTTAAACTCGCAGTCCTGATTGTTAGGAAACTGCTTACTCGGAGTTATTTATTCAACTTTAATGCCAAGATTAACCTTGAGCGATTTCGACAACATCACTTAAATTAATCGAACCAGCGCCCGTGTTAAGTACCAAGCCATGTGTGCCTTTTAAACTAACACTTGAAATGTTCAAAAACGCTCCAGTTGGAAAGCTCATATACTCACCATCTGCGACTCGTCCTTCCGCTGTCATCGCGTAATTGCCAGGTGGCAACGGATTACCGCTTTCATCTTTGCCATCCCACTCAAACTTTGCTGCGCCCGCAGTCTTCGAACCAATATCCAGCGTGCGAACAACCTCACCCGCTGCATTTTTGATTTTTACGGTGACATCATGAGCAGAGGTATCCAGCGCCACACTACCTGTAGATGTTTTGCCATCCCTCAGTTCAAGTACCGTTGATGGCACCAGTGCATCTTTACCAACCAATGTTGATGCTTGTAGTGCAGAATTCGAAGTCATCGTTGAAGCAAAGCTTTCAAAGTTTGCATTCAGTTGGCTAATACCATCAGCCATCGAAAAGCTTGTCATTTGCGCAATCATCTGATCGTTATCCGCAGGTTTTGTCGGATCTTGATACGATAACTGCTGCGTTAACAATGCAAAGAAATCTTCTTGTTTTAGCTGATCGTTATCATTTTGTTCAGGAACACCTGTAGGTGTTTTCCATTTAACTGAATCAATAAAACTATCGTTACTCACGTTTGTTGTCATGATCAGCTCCTATTAGTTTTGACCCATGCGCAGAGTACGAGACAGCATTTGTTTCGCTGCATCAGCTACTTGAACATTGGTTTGGTAATTACGTGATGCCGAAATCATATTTGCCATTTCTTCCACAACATTGACATTCGGCTTATAGATAAAGCCATCTTTATCAGCCAGCGGATGTTCTGGATTGAATTCACGCTTAAGCGGTTTGTCACTTTCAACAATACCAAGCACCTTTACTCCAACCGCTTCACCTTGTTGTGCGTTAACCGCTTTGCTCAATTCTGCAGAAAAAACAGGATGACGCGCACGATAAGTTTCATCCGCACTTGAACTCACTGAGTTAGCATTAGACAAATTACTTGCAGTCGTATTTAAACGCACAGATTGTGCACTCATGCCAGTACCAGAAATATTAAATACATTATATAGACTCATAATTATGCCCCTTGCCCACCTAGTGCTTTTTTCAAGCCTTTAAACTTACCGCCTAAAAAGTTAATACTCGCTTGGTACTCCATTGCGTTTTGAACATACTTACTACGTTCTTCCTGCATATCCACAGTATTACCGTCACCGGTATCAGGCTGAGTGGGTACTCGATACAAGGTGTTACTTTCTAAACTATTAATAGATAGATCGAAGTGTTTTTCGTGAGTGGTCGACAAGCGCTTAGATTGGCTCGATTTAGCCTGTTCAAGGGCTTTTGAAAAATCGATGTCTCGCGCTTTGTAGTTTGGCGTATCTGCGTTAGCAATATTGGTTGCTAGCACTTCTGCTCTTTGCGAACGAGCAAGAGTAGCTTGCGGATGAATGCCGAGTGCTCTGTCAAAACTGATAGCCATAACTTCTCCAAAAAAGTGACTTTGAAGAAGTTATGCAAATAGTAAGCCAGAGCTACTGACTAATTATTTTTTTTGATAAATGATACCTGGATTACAGCGGATCATTTCAAAATCCTCGCTTAATCCGGTCATAGATTCTGACGCGCCTAGAAATAAGTACCCTTTAGGGCTAAGGGCTTGGTGAAATTGTTTAATAATTTTTGCTTTAACTTCCGGTGAGAAATAAATCAATACATTACGACAAAAAATGATTTCAAATTTCCCCATAAGTGCATACGAATCTAACAAGTTTAAGTGGCGAAAGCTCACCATCCGCTTTATATCATCGTTCACTTTTGCCATACCGTGATCTGAATCCGTAAAAAACTTGCGACGCCTTTCAGGTGAAAGGCCACGTGCCAGCGCAAGCGAATCGTATTCAGCATTTTTACAGATATCTAACATGGTGTTAGATATATCTGTACCAACAATATTAACGCCCGCTAGCGCCCCTGGCTTTGACTGCTTAAATTCAGCGGCACTCATAGCGATTGAATACGGCTCTTGCCCTGAAGAACTTGCAGCAGACCAAATTTTAATAGGTCTACGCAGCTCCGAAAGTTCAGGGAAAAGTTTATTCTTAAGCAATTCGAATGGATATGTATCACGGAACCACAGGGTTTCATTAGTTGTCATTGCATCAACAACTGCAGCCCTTAACTGACGTTCACGCGGGCTAAGCGTTTTAGTCACTAATTCTGATAAAGAGTCGACATCAAACCTTGCCATTAAAGGTGCAAGACGACTCTTTACTAGGTACTGTTTATTGTCACCTAGCACAATGCCACATTGCTGCTCTAAAAAGCTTTTAAATTGCTGATATTCTTTATCATCTAAGTTTTTGTTCAAGTTTATTACTCGCTGGTCTAATCTTCATGAACCCACTTTTTAACCGCAGTAGCTAACTCGTCTGGGTTAAACTTCGCAATAAAATCATCAGCTCCGACTTTTTCAACCATCGCCTGATTAAATACACCACTGAGTGATGTATGTAATATAACATGAAGCGGTGCTGTTCTGGGATCAGCCTTTAGTTCGGCTGTTAGCGTATACCCATCCATTTCTGGCATTTCTACGTCTGAAATAAGTAGCGCTACTCGTTCAGTGACCACACTTTGACAATCTTTCTCGGCAATTTCTTTCAGGCGAACTAGCGCCTCGCGTCCATTTTTTGCCACCTCAGTTTGCACGCCTAATGGCTCAAGCGCGCGTTTCACTTGGTTTCGCGCAACTGTCGAATCATCGGCAATAAATACAATACGTTCGCCAAGGTCTTTTTGCATCTCACCATCTGAAACCAAATCAGCACTCACCTCGGTGTTTACTGGGCAAATTTCATTCAGGATCTTTTCTACATCCAGTATTTCAACCAGTTCCTTTTCGATTTCAGTTACTGCAGTTAAATACGAATAACGGCCCGAACCTGACGGCGGTGGCATAATTGATTCCCAGTTGATATTAACGATACGCTCAACCGAGTCGACTAAAAAGCCCTGCACTGAACGGTTATATTCAGTGATGATAATAAAACAATCTTTTGTATCTTGGATCCCAGGGCCACCGATAGCTAAAGAAAGATCGATAACTGAAATTGTTTGCCCACGTATGTGCGCCACACCTTTAACATAATGATTAGATTTTGGCATTGCCGTTAAGTTAGGACATTGTAAAACCTCACGTACTTTAAATACGTTAATTCCGAACCGCTGCCTGCCTTTTAACTTAAACAGCAACAACTCCAGCCTGTTTTGACCTACGAGTTGCGTTCGCTGATTAACCGAATCTAAAATGCCTGCCATTTCAATCTCCTAACTTGAAGCAATGAAAAGGAATACTTCTTGCTTCTTTGTTATTGTACTACCGTATAACCTTGATGTGCCATAATTTTGACACTCGCTAGTTATACCTTGTTTTACCCATAAAGCATAGTCGAAACATTATGAGTTTGTTTAAAAAAAATCTTTATTTCTTTATTTTAATACAAATTACTGCGCTTGCTATGACTTCACTCAAAGCAAAGGTTTACAGTAAGTTAGAATTGCAGCAAATCGCAATAGATTATGTTGCCGATAACAAACAACCCAACCCTAACCAACACCCTAATTCGCAGTTGTCGATTACGGCGTTACCGCTCGACACTCGTATTAAAACGCGAACATGTCAGCGCGAGTTGCAAGTAAGTGCCGCAAATCCTATCAATACTAATCGGCAATCTACTATAAAAATTAAGTGTTTAGACCAAAATAATTGGCAAGTTTTTGTGCATGTAAAGCAATTAGAGCTCGTTGAAGTGATTACGGCAGCAAAAGGGATCAGTAAAGGGCAACGAATTACCGCACAACATTTAACCAGCAAGCAAGTTGCAAAACACTTAACGCGTTCGAATCAATTTAAATCGAGTACTAACTTAATAGGTAGCCGCAGTAAACGAAATGTTCGTGCGGGACAAACTATCAACTACAATTATATTTGTACTATTTGTAAAGGCGATAAAATTACTATTTTGGCAAGCTTTAAAGGCATGACAATTAAAACACAAGGTGAAGCGCTTGAAGATGGACGCATAGGCGACAACATTAGTATTCGCAATGTAAAATCTAAAAAGAAAATTCAGGCAAGAGTTTTAAACACTGAGCTGGTAAAAGTCACAATTTAGCGCTGTACTCTAGTAGAAATTTCAGGTTAAATAAGAGGTTACAAATTTAATAAAAATAGTGCATTTTTTATTAAAGGTTGTACCCGAGATGCCGATACATAAGATGTGAAATCTTAGTAGAGAGAACTGTCATGGTTAATCAAATAAATCAAGGCTCAAACAGCCAAGCAAACGTCAGGCTTGAAAGCTCTAAGCAGCAAGCGTCTGAAACTGCTAATAAACAAGTGCAAGTGAATACTGCTACTGCAAAGGCAACTAGCGATTCAGTGAGCATTACACCGCAAGCTCAACAGCTTAAAAAGCTAAATGAAAAAGCGGAGCAATCATCAGGTATTGATGAGAAAAAAGTAAACGAGCTTAAAAAAGCGATCGCTAACGGCGAATACAAAATTGATGCAGAGAAGCTTGCTGAAAATATCAATAAGCTTGAATTTAAACTTTTCGGTCGATAGTTTATGAATCTAGAACAGATATTAGCGCAACAACTTGATGAGTTGAATACTATGGCTGACATCCTAAAGCAGGAATTAGAAGCTATAGTTGCGCGCGATCATGAATCTTTAATATCTGTTGTTGAAAGCAAAGTTGCATCGTTGCAGTCCATTCAGCAACGTGACCAACACATTGCCAAATTAATCGATCAAGACGGTATTGATAAAGCAGAATATCAGCCAACAATCAACCAAATTAATCAGGTATTAGCTGACTGCAAAAAGCAGAATGATGTGAATCAAGTAGCAGCAAATCAAAGCCAGATTGCTTCACAAAAGTTGAAGAATATCTTATTTGGTAAAAGTCATACCGGATACGACAAAACGGGCAAATCTTTCTCTCTACCTAACCCGATTGCTCGCGGGCTAAAAGCGTAATCTGAATTTACTAATAAAAAGTAACCTGCTAGTAGTAGGTTACTTTTTTTACGTTTCTTGGTTTTGTTTGACCAATATATAAGTCATGTACCAATTTCATATCTAGCTCTACTTCTGTTGCATACGTATCACCCACAGCGTAGCTTTTTGTTACTTTCGCACCACGTACAACACCTTGTACACGTACTTTCAAAGTATCATTACTAGCGATTAGGCCTTTAACACTCGTTTGCGCGTCAACTTTTTGTCCGTAGACTTGTTCCGCAAGTTCACGATAAGCCTCAAGCTTTGATGCCTTCATTGCCATAATCGATTTTTGCTCGGTTGTTGTACCGGGTTGCAAACTGATCGGTGCATACCCTACCGCATATAGCACTGGGTAGTTATCTGGTGTTTGGTATTCATATTCAATATGTTTATCAAACAGTTGGCTACAGCCACCTAATAAATATAAGCTCGTTACCAGAGTTGACGTTTTGAAAATTGATTTCAACATGTTGCCACCATACAAATGCATATTACATTTGATTTAGCAATTTTCGCGCCACTGTATAGTTTGGTACAGAAATTGAATATACAGACTAAGGTTTAAATTGAGAGCTGCGCTATGCGACATCTAGTATTACTTCTTTTTATTGTGAGCTTTTCGTCTCATGCAATTTGGTATGAATCAACCGGCCAAGCCAAAATACGCAATGGTAATGTTGAGCAAGCTCGAATGATGGCAACCGAAAACGCTATTCAGCAAGCTTTACTCTTTTCAGGTGCGCAAGTTACTAGTCTACAGCAAGTGGTAAATGGCATTTGGCAAACACCAAGTACCCAAGTTTACTCTCATGGAGCAATCGATCAGATTGAAGTAATTGATGAAATTCAATCAGACAACACGCTCTCAATTACACTTAGACTAGATATTTTAGATAATAGCGAGACTTGCCAAAATTCATCGATTAAAAAGAATGTGGCTCTAACAAGAACAGGTTTTAAAACTCCGAGCCATGCAACTTATGGTCAAATTTTTGAATTACCAAAAGCATACAGCGAAAAGCTCGCAAAGCATTTGTATCAGTTTACCCATTTATTCAACACAAAAGCCGATATTAACCGTAAGCTTAATACCAAAAACCTGTTCACCGCGCATTTTGATGCCAACTCAAGCGCCCTTATTCAACAAATTGCCGACCAAAATAACAGTCAGTTTGTCTGGATATCGCAAATAGAAGACTTATCTCTTGGTGAGCAACAGAGTTCATCGTTAGCATTTTGGCAAAATAAAGCTTATGAACGTTTTTTCTCGATTAATACGGCGCTATACAATGGCTTAACTGGCGAACTGCTAAAACAAACACACTACGATACATTTGCCACTTGGCAAACCAAAAAAACAGCCCGTATCGATGTGAACAGTGAAAAATTTTGGACCATGCCTTATGGACAAGCAATATCAGATATCAACTTAAAGCTTGGCCAAGATTTAGCAAGCTATCTTGCCTGTATTCCAGCGCAAGCACGTATTTTAAGCGTGGATCACGATACCGTGATCATTAGCCTTGGCGCTGAAAATAATCTAGTGAAAGGACAAAAGCTGCAAGTAGCACTGCGCAAAGGGTTTAATCAAAAGCAGCTTATTGTTAATACTGATTACCAGTTGAGAGTCACTCAGATAAATCAAAACACCGCCATTGCCCAAGTGATAGGCGACAAACTCCTGGCAAACGTACAAATTGGTGATTTGGTTACGTTAGCAAGCTTCTAAGGGGCTAGGGCTAGGGCTAGGGCTAGAGCCAGAGCTTAGCATTTAGTTTTAATAACCTGTTCTATCGCAAAATAACTCGGGTTAAACACGTAACCTTCAAGAAATACGTTAATCACGCGGCTACATAGCAATAAAAGATAGCTCGATTTAAAAGACTGTTTAATGACGTTCAAATAACAAAAAAGACGGGTTAAAACTTTATAGGCGTTAATGGCGTTCCCGGCAGGAGTCGAACCTGCGACCCTTCGCTTAGGAGGCGAATGCTCTATCCAACTGAGCTACGAGAACAATATCATTTATTCAAGATTATCAAAGAGTAAAAAGAGAAAGCAAGCAACTTATAGGAACAACAGTTTACCTTTACGTGCTATTCATCAAATGCAACACTGTATGGGATGGTGTATTTGGCGCTGGCTATTATACGCTGGTCACTCAAGCTAGTAATGCGAGAGTTAATCACCACACCGTTACTTTTATATAGTAACGTACCACTTAACACGGCATTTATAACACCTTGAGAGTTTAGTTGCTTAACATCACGAGAATAGGTGTAATCACCATTACCATCTATGCGAACAACTGGCATGACTTTATGATCTACTACATTTAAACCATATGCCTGAACTTCTGTCAGCATCGATTCAGCAAGTTGATTTCCAAATCGACTTGCATACTGTAGGTTATCATCTAAATCGACAAATGATGTTACGGCTAAACGAACCAGTTCTGGCTCTGCATCAAGGTTGGCCATCAATTTCATTGCGATTTGTTCCGCATATTCATCAAGCAAATAGTCATTAATTGGTGCAATTCGATTCGCTGGTTGATGTTGTGCAACAGGATACACTTTCTTCTGTTCTTGAGATTGTTGCACTGTAGTTTGACAACCAGAAGCAAGTATTGCTACTCCCGCGATTAAATGTTTCATAAATACTGCCCTAACCTTTGCGTAACGGAATACCATCGTTGTTTTTGGTATTTTGCAGTGACTTTATCGCATAATCTGGCACGAGCCCTTGCGCTGACGCCACAACTGCTTTCGACTTTATGCCAATGATTCTAGCATTGACTAAATACCCTTTCTGATGCTTCGTTAGGGTACCTGATAACACATAATCTATTGGTAAATCCGAACGCAACTCCATGTAGTCCCGACTAAAAATATAGTCTCCTTCCGTACTCACTCGGAAAAAATCAGTGGTCTTGTAATCCAAAACAGGTAAACCTAGCTTATGAATTTCATGAATAAAACTTTCAGCAATCTGATTACCGACTAAATTAGTTTTTTGTAAATCACTATCAAGCAGCACAAAGCTAGTCACAGCAATTGGAGTGCTTTGGTTAACGTATTTAACATTATCTGCAAGTTGATGCATTAATCCTCGCACATAATGGTTAATATTTTTAATTTCTTTAACCGTCCCCTTATTCGCCATAAACGAATCCGCACTGTAAGCTTGAAAACGACTATCTACTTGCTCAGTTGTTTCGTCACTAGCTGCAACCGTTGTATTGTTACCCAATGTAGTACATCCAACCACAACAGCAGCTATTGAAGCGACTCCGATTGATTTAACCATGCGAACCTTCATTAGTATGTACTCCTATAAAGTTTTCCATCACGTAACGATATCTTGCTTTGCTGCCAATTAACGTTAGCTGGGAACATTTCGGTTGCTGCCGAAACAACCCGTTTATCAGATAAGTCTATTAATCTTGCACTCACTAAAAAGCCCGTTTCAATCTTGCTGATTGTACCTGTTAAAAAATAATCAACAGCCAAGTTATCAGACAACTGTGATTTGTCGCGTGTCAGCATAATGTCTTGGGTATCGGCAATTGTGATATATTCTGAAGTTTTAAATTCTATAACGCTTGCACCAACTTGCGTAAAAAGTGTCTGTAGACTTGCCTGAACTTGATTGCCAAGGGTCATCAATTGCGGGTCTTGTTTATCTTTGAGATCTTGCTCCGGCAAGAAGGTTCCCACTGCAATGCGATTATCTGCATTTAACTTAGGCATGGTATCAAACATAGTTACGGCAAGCTGCTTTGCAAAGCTATGCACATTTCGTTCAGATACATTGGTTTGATTAAATACTTTAGCTTCAATTGGTTGTGTGATTACAGGCTCACTTGAGCAACCCAACAGTACAAGGCTAGTAAAACCAATGCAAAAAATTTGTTTCATTTGTGACACCTTCAAACACATTGACATCACAAAAATAAAGCAAAAAAAATGCCACTTTGAAGTGGCATTCTCAAAAAGCATTGAAAAACTAAAGTAACGACTGAATATGCGCCTTTAATTCATCTTTAAGGTCATCACGACGCAGTGCATATTCAATATTAGCTTTCATATAGCCAAGCTTTGAGCCACAGTCGTGGCTTTTACCTTTCATGTAGTAGGCATCGACTTGCTGCTCTTTCATTTGCATTGCAATGGCATCGGTAAGTTGAATCTCATTTCCAGCGCCCAATGGCGTTTTCTTAAGGAGCGGCCAAATGGATTTATCTAAAACGTAACGCCCTACCACAGCAAGATTAGAAGGCGCTTCATCGCGCTTTGGCTTTTCAACAATATTTTTGATTGCTGTACTGCCACCAGGTAGTAGTTCATTGCCGTTAATATTCACAATACCAAATTTATCGACGTCTTCATCAGCAACCTTTTCAACCATTATTTGACTGTGGCCAGTTTCATTGAAACGGGTAATCATGTCGGCAAGATTATCTTTATTTAAGTCGCAGCTCGCGTTATCTAAAATTACATCAGGTAACACCACGACAAACGGCGCATCGCCGACAATTGGTCTGGCACACTCAACAGCGTGCCCTAACCCCTTTGCTTCACCTTGGCGTACGTGAATAATCGTTACATCTTTTGGACAAATCGCCTGAACTTCTTCAAGTAATTGACGTTTAACACGGCGCTCTAACGTCGCTTCCAACTCAAAGCTCGTATCAAAGTGGTTTTCAATCGAGTTTTTACTCGAGTGCGTTACCAATACGATTTCTTTGATGCCAGCTGCGGCAACTTCTTCAACAATGTATTGAATTAATGGTCTGTCGACGATCGGAAGCATTTCTTTTGGAATAGCTTTGGTTGCTGGCAACATACGTGTGCCTAAGCCTGCTACAGGAATGACTGCTTTCATTATTATTCTCTTCCTTAATTGTAGTTATACGGCAAATGGGTATTTAATCGCCTCGTGATATTGATAGCCTTCCACCGTAAAATCATCGGTAGTCACCCATGTTTCAATATCTTCTAGCGTTTTAATATTTGGGTTAATGGTTAAGCTTGGTGATTCAAACGGCTCGCGTTTTAGCTGCACATCACGCATTAACTCAAGTTGGTTTTCATAAATATGGGCATTTACAATTTTATGGTACGCCTTACCCGCTTTTAATCCGCAGATTTGTGCCATTAATGCTAATAGTACAAAACACTGAATCTGATTAAAGTTAAGACCAAGCGGCACATCACAGCTGCGCTGATAAGATGTTAGATAAAGCGTATCACCCAACAGTGAGAATGTATGTGTGTGCATACATGGGCGTAAACAGCCCATATCAAACTCACCTGGATTGTAAAAAGTTAAGATTTCGGCGCGATCATCAACGCCATTTTTAAGGTTATCAACAATCTTTTTCAATTGATCGAGCGTTGTACCATCGGGCTTTTGCCAAGCACGCCCCTGAACACCATAGACACGGCCCATATCATCTTCACCTTTACGGTGCGGATTGTTTAGCCACGCACTATTTTCATTAGCATTGGCGTTCCAGGTATTACAACCAATCGCTCTAAATTGTGCGGCGTTATCATAGCCACGTAAATAACCCAATAACTCGGCAATCGCCGCTTTATAGAAGCTTTTACGTGTCGTAATTAATGGGAATTTGTTGTTGGCAACATCATATTCTAAATCAGCATTTACCACCGTTAGGCAGCGAATACCGGTGCGTTTATTTTCTACCCAATGGCCTTCATCAACAATACGCTGACATAACTTTAAATACTGTTTCATGCGTTACACTCTTTTTGTTGGCGTTTTGCCGCCCAGAACATTAAACCAAGGCCAGCTAAAATCATTGGAAGCGACAAAATTTGTCCCTGCGAAATCACACCGCCATAAAGGCCGATGTGCGCATCGGGCTCACGGAAATACTCAACAATAAATCTAAAGAAGCCGTAACCAAATAAGAATAAGCCACCAATAACGCCTTCAGGGCGTGGCTTTCGATTTACAAACTGAATGATCGCAAAAAGCACTAAACCTTCTAAAATAGCTTCGTAAAGTTGCGACGGGTGGCGCGCCACAGGGCCACCTGTTGGAAATACCATCGCCCACGGCACATCAGAGGCGCGGCCCCATAACTCACCATTAATAAAGTTACCTATGCGGCCGAAAAACAGACCAAGCGGTACAAGTGGCGCAACAAAATCACCTACTCCCAACAAGGTTTTATTTTGTTTTTTGGCAAACCAGGCAATCGCCGTTACCACACCTATAACACCACCATGGAACGACATGCCGCCTTCCCAAATTTTAAATAAGTACAGTGGGTTTTCTAAGAAGTAGCTAAATTGATAGAAGAATACATAACCAAAACGGCCGCCTAAAATAACGCCAAGCATACCGTAAAACAATAAGTCACTCGTTTGCTCTTTAGTCCAACCACTATTTGGTTTACTTGCCGCGCGCGATGCTAAAAATGAAGCCGTTACAAACGCAATCAAATACATCATGCCGTACCAGTGCACTTTTATTGGACCTATCTCAATAAACACTGGATCAATATTTGGAAAATCCACTTATTTCCACCTTTCCTTTTTAACTACTTAACATTCTAATTGCGACAATCACTAACAGTGCCGCAAAAATACGTTTTATTATTTTTACTGGTAAATACTGCGCCGCTTTTGCGCCAAACTGTGCAAAAAACGCCGACGTTAATACAATTCCGATTAATGCGGGTAAATAAACGAAACCAATAAAGCCTTCGCTTACATCATGGTATTGCAAACCTAAGCTAATATAACCGACTACGCCAAAAGTAGCGATTAAAATGCCACTCAATGCCGCACAACCTATGGCTTTTCGCATATCGAGTTTAAAATGCGTTAAAAATGGCACTAATAACGCACCACCGCCGATGCCCACCATGCCAGACACCGCACCAATAACACTGGTTCCTAGGGTTAAAATACTGCCGTGAGGCAGCGCTGATTGTGCTTTTGGTTGATGCGGTAAAATCATCCGTAGCGCGATAAAAATTACACAGCTGGCAAAAATCAACTGTAGCGTATCGTTACTAATACCTGTGGCAATCACGCCACTTAATAATGCACCAACTGATACACCAACTAATACCCAAGGGGCTATTTTCCATGGAATATTTTGATTTTTATGATGTGCGTAAGCGGAGCTTGAGGAGGTAAATATAATCGATGCTAGCGATGTAGCGATTGCAACGACCATGGCTTGATCGGCAGGCACTAAATTTAGCGCGAGTAACAGGTAGCTCAACACAGGTACAATAATTAATCCACCACCAATACCAAGCAGTCCAGCCAAAAACCCAACCAAGCAGCCAAGCGCCATACAACTAAAAAAAACTATCGAAATATCAGACATGAACAACCTAGGTTTTAGTGGACTGCGCTAGTATACAGAATTTGGCTTAATTTGTGATGAATTATAAATTCCCTTAATAACCGATGCACTTGTTTTGCGTTTTTTGCCGCCAGACAGGTTACTAACAGTTGTTCCATGTCGCTGGCATTTAAGCGTCGTAATACGTATTTCACTTTATTAATCGCGCTTGGACTCATACTTAAATCACGATAACCCATAGCCACTAACAACAGCGCGCCTTCAGGGTCGGCAGCCAGCTCACCACACAAACTAAACGGTAACTGATAATCGATACATTGAATCGCAATATCGTTAAGTACGCGCAGTATTGCGGGGTGATAACTATCAAATAAATTAGCAACGCGTGCGTTAGTTCTATCAACCGCCAGCATATATTGCGTTAAGTCATTACTTCCCACCGAGCAAAAATCAACGCACTTAGCCCACTCAGGTAATAAATAAACACTCGAAGGTACCTCAAGCATAATACCGACTTGCGGCATTTCTAACTTTCCTTGCTCAGGAAGCCACTCATCTTGCAACTCAAAAAAGGCTTGTTGAATAAGGCGCTTTGATGACTCCACCTCATTTACGTCAGCCACCATAGGTAACATGATTTTTAAATTACCGAGCCCCATATTAGCTTTCAGCATGGCTTTTACTTGCTCTAAAAACAGTTCAGGGTGATCTAAACTAATACGAATACCACGCCACCCTAAAAATGGGTTTTCTTCCGAGAAATTAAAATAGCTTAAGCATTTATCACCACCAATATCCAAGGTACGCATGGTCACCGGCGACGGGTGATAGGCAGCTAGTATCTCACGATACCAGGCTTCTTGTTCTGCCAAACTTGGAAATGCATTTTGTTGCATAAACCAGGCTTCGGTACGGTATAAACCTATGCCATCCAAATATTTGGCATTTATCAAATCATTTGAAACTTCAAGCCCAGTATTGGCATATAAGCTTATTTCTTCCCCATCAAGCGTAACCGCCTCAAGCTGATACTCGGCATCAAACGCATCGTGTAAACGCGCATCTTCTCGCTTTAACTTAGCATACTCGTTTATAAGCGCTTTGGTCGGCGAAATATAAACACGGCCTGCATACGCATCTAAAATTAAAGATTTATCTGCTACATGGGAAATCGGTAAGCCAGATAACCCCCAAATTGCGGGAATACCCATTGCACGCGTCAAAATAGACGCATGTGAGTTTGCCGCACCACTGATGCTCACTACCCCTGCTAACATCTCTCTTGGAATTTCCGCAAGCATAGTAGGCGTTATGGTATCGGCGACCAAAATAATTGGCGCATCAAAATGATGCTTTTTATATTCACTGTTGAGCAAATGATGCAATACGCGAATACCGATATCTTGAATATCAATGGCGCGCTCACGAATGTAGGTATCTTGCATTGCCATAAATTGAGCAACCAAGCCTTCAATCACTAACTTTAATGCACTTTTAGCACACCAGCCTTCATAAATTTTAGCTTCAACTTGATCGCCTAAACTCTTTGCTTCAAGCAGTTGTTCATAAACGGTAAACACCGCCAACGTTTCTTGACCAAGATCGCTATCAAGTTGCGCAGCCATGCGGCGAAACTCTTTACGCGTGGTAATGACCGCGTGATGGAAAAGTCGAATTTGTTCGCTATGAGCGTCGCATTTCATCAATTCTAATTGACTAAAATCGATACTTGGCGCCATCACATAGGCTTTACCAAGTGCAATGCCTGGGGCTGAGCTTAATCCTTTTAAACAGGTAGTCTTTTGCTCAGATTCACTAAATTCGAGTAAATGCTGGATTTCCGCATTCGCTAACTGCGCTGCCAATTGGGCTGATAAGGTAACTAAAAAAGACTCTTCATCTTGGCTGAATACTCTTGCGAGCTGTTGCTGCACCACAATAACACCGAGGATCTTGCCTTGATGCACAATCGGTACTGCTAAAAACGCGTTATAGTTTTCTTCGTCAACTTCAGGTGCAAGTTTGAATCTTGGGTGGGATTTTGCAAACGCAAGGTTGATGGCTTCTTCGCGCTGGGCAACTAACCCAACTAAACCTTCGGTGAAACCAATTCTGAATTCACCAACCGCTTTAGGGTTAAGACCATCTGTTGCCATCAAAACAAATGCGTCTTGTGCATAATCAGCAAAATAGACCGAGCAGCACTGTGTTTTCATAGTGCTTTTAACACTTGAAACAAAACACTCAAGCGCCGCTTTCAAATTACTTTGCTGCGCCACTTTTTGTGCGATTTCTCGTAATGCTGTTAGCACAGTTACCTCATTAATTAGCGCCTGTTCCGCCAGCCTTGGTCTTTTTTATGAAATGGCATTGCATGAGGTGCAAACTCTTTCATAACGCGGCGGTAAACGTCTCGTTTAAACGAAACAACTTGGCGTACTGGATACCAGTAACTGACCCAGCGCCAATCATCAAATTCAGGATGATTGGTTTTAGACAAATCAACGTCTTCATCGGGACAGCGTAATTTAAGTAAAAACCACTTTTGCTTTTGACCAATACACACTGGACTTGAATCTCGGCGAATTAAACGCTTTGGTAACTTATAACGTAACCAGTGTTTAGAGCTTGCAATGATTTCAACGTCTTCGGGTTTTAATCCAACTTCCTCATTCAGTTCTCGGTACATGGTTTGCTCGGCAGTTTCACCTTGGTCAACTCCACCTTGTGGAAATTGCCACGAGTGTTGACCATAACG
This sequence comes from Pseudoalteromonas sp. XMcav1-K, assembly GCF_044005875.1. NCBI lineage: Bacteria > Pseudomonadati > Pseudomonadota > Gammaproteobacteria > Alteromonadales > Pseudoalteromonadaceae > Pseudoalteromonas > Pseudoalteromonas sp. XMcav1-K. The sequence continues at coordinate 15,607 of NZ_JBIPJE010000019.1, forward strand.
TCTAGCCCAAAATACCTGTCCCTGATTATTACAAATAACTATTCCAACGTTGGCACGGAACCCTTCGGCATCTATCACCCGCATGTGCCTCTTTTAATTCTTAATATAGCTCGATTGTTCCATAATCCGTATCTAACAGCAAATGAAAAACCAGCATATACTCAGGTTACCCACAAGTTGTGAATAAAACTAAAAATAAACGCACATTTCTCAAACAAATCCACAATCACCTCTTCAAAAAGCACACTTCTCCACAGATTCTGTGGATAACATTGTTTATATTTGTGTATTTAGTGCATAAATACAGCAGAACAGTTGGTAAAACCGCAACACCATAAAAAATATTTCTTTATATATCAGTTAATTAAGCGAGTTAAACACAATAAAATAGGCACACTCAAAATGCAGTGCATTTTATAACCAAATAAAACAATCCTTTAAGGTTATCCGTAATCGGTAAATTTGCTAAACTGCGATTTTAATTTATCGCGCTTACTGTATGAATAAACCCTTACCACCTGCTAGCACCTCTGAACTTATGACGCGCGTTAACGATATCGCTGGTTTAACGTTAGGAGAAGTAGCAGCAAGCTATGCATTCAACACACCGGAAAACTTATTAAGAGAAAAAGGCTGGATAGGCCAACTTATTGAATATGTGTTGGGCGCGACCGCAGCTTCAAAACCTGAACCTGACTTTGAGCATTTAGGTATAGAGCTTAAAACATTACCCATTTCATACAGTGGCAAACCGTTAGAAACAACTTATGTCTCAATTACACCGCTTACCAATTTACACGGTGTAACGTGGCAAAACTCAGTTGTGAAAAAAAAGCTGTCGCATGTTTTATGGTTACCGATTTTATCAGAGCGCGACCTGGCACCAACAGACCGCATTATTGGCAATGGATTTTTATGGCAACCAAGTGCGTTGCAAGAGGCACAGCTTAAAAAAGACTGGGAAGAACTGACCGAGATGATTGCGCTTGGCAACATTGAACAGATTAACGGTCATTTTGGTCAAGTACTGCAACTGCGCCCAAAAGCAGCCAATAGCAAAGCCCTTACCCAAGCAATTGGACCTGACGGCAAGGAAATTATGACTTTGCCACGGGGGTATTATTTAAAAACAGAATTTACCCGGCAAATATTAGCCGAACAGTTTGGTGCTGGGTAAAAAAGCGTTTAGAGTTCAAGATTAAGAGAGAAAATCTGAAACCTGAAACCTGAAATCTGAAATCTGAAATCTGAAATCTGAAATCTGAAATCTGCAAAATAAAAAACCGCTGCAAAACAGCGGTTTTTTATTTAGCTAAAATTAAGTGTCAATTACTGACCTTTAATTTCGCTACGACCATTGTAAATCGCTTTTTCAGCTAGCTTTTCTTCGATACGAAGAAGTTGGTTGTACTTAGCAACACGGTCAGAACGACACAGTGAACCAGTCTTAATTTGGCCTGCCGCAGTACCCACAGCTAAATCAGCAATAGTTGCATCTTCAGTTTCACCTGAACGGTGTGAGATAACTGCTGTAAAGCCAGCTTCGTGCGCCATTTGAATTGCTTCAAGTGTTTCAGTAAGTGAACCAATTTGGTTGAACTTGATTAAGATTGAGTTACCAATTTTTTCATCAATACCACGCTTTAAGATCTTCGTATTAGTTACGAATAAATCGTCACCAACTAGCTGTACTTTGTCGCCGATCTTATCTGTTAGTACTTTCCAACCTGCCCAGTCACTTTCGTCTAAGCCATCTTCAATTGACACAATTGGGTAACGTGCAGAAAGATCCGCTAGGAAGTCAGCAAAACCTTCTGAATCGAATACTTTACCTTCACCTTTCAGGTCGTACTTACCGTCTGTGTAGAATTCAGATGAAGCACAGTCTAGCGCAAGCGTTACATCTTCATTCATTTTGTAGCCGGCAGCTTCAACCGCTTCAACAATTACAGCAAGCGCTTCTTCGTTAGATGATAAGTTAGGTGCAAAACCACCTTCATCACCAACAGCTGTGTTTAGGCCACGTGCACTAAGTACTTTCTTCAGGCTGTGGAAGATTTCTGCACCCATGCGAAGTGCTTCTTTAAAGTTAGGTGCGCCTACTGGCTGAACCATAAACTCTTGAATGTCTACGTTGTTATCCGCGTGCTCACCACCGTTGATGATGTTCATCATAGGTACTGGCATTGAGAACTTGCCCGGTGTACCGTTTAGTTCTGCAATGTGTTCGAATAACTCTTGACCTTTGTCCTGTGCTGCTGCTTTAGCGTTTGCAAGAGAAACAGCTAGAATCGCGTTCGCGCCCAGTTTTTCTTTGTTTTCTGTGCCATCAAGATCAATCATGATGCCATCAATGTCTTTTTGCTGGTGAGAGTTTTTGCCGATTAAAGCGTCAGCGATTGGACCATTGATGAAATTCACCGCATTTAAAACACCTTTACCTAAGTAACGGCTCTTGTCACCATCACGAAGTTCTAGTGCTTCGCGGGTACCCGTTGATGCGCCCGATGGTGCACATGCACGACCCCAAATGCCGTTTGCTAAATGTACTTCAGCTTCAACAGTTGGGTTACCACGTGAATCCATTACTTCACGACCAATGACTTTTACGATTTCAGACATCTTATATCCTCTTTCCCATAAAGGTTGTTGTGCTAAGCCTGTGAAGGGTTCAGAATCACAGACAGTTAAAATAAAAAAGCCGCGACACAGGTCACGGCTTAGTAATTAATTTTCGTCTTTTTGTTGCGCGTATGCTGCACCCACGAAGCCTTCAAATAAACGGTGGCCATCGCGAGGTCCTGAGGTAAACTCAGGGTGGAACTGAGCTGCTACAAACCACGGGTGGTTCGGATGCTCAATCATTTCTACTAGCTTCTTATCTTCTGATAAGCCAGAGAACACCAAGCCAGCTTTCTCAAGTTGTTCTACGTAGTGGTTATTCACTTCATATCTGTGACGGTGACGTTCGAAAATTTCTGGCGCGCCGTATACTTCACGCGCTTTAGTGCCTTCAACTAAGTGACACTTTTGCGAACCTAAACGCATTGTCCCGCCAAGGTCAGACTCTTCAGAACGTTGTTCAACGTTACCTTCTTTATCTAGCCACTCAGTAATTAAGCCAATTACTTTATGTTCAGCGTCTGCATCGAATTCTGATGAATTTGCGCCTTCAAGGCCAGCTACATTTCGTGCAAATTCAATTAATGCAACCTGCATACCTAAACAGATACCTAGGTATGGTACTTTGTTTTCACGTGCGTATTGTGCAGTTAAAATCTTACCTTCAACACCACGACCACCAAAACCACCCGGTACTAAGATACCGTCAAGACCCGCAAGCATCTCAACGCCTTTTGTTTCAACGTCTTGTGAGTCTACATACTTAATATTAACCGTTACGCGGTTTTTAAGGCCTGCATGCTTAAGTGCTTCGTTAACTGATTTGTAGGCATCTGGCAATTCAATGTATTTACCAACCATACCAATCGTTACTTCACCGTTTGGATTAGACTCTTGATATAAAACTTGTTCCCACTCAGAAAGATCCGCTTCAGGTCTTTCAATGTGGAAACGACGACATACTAAATCGTCAAGACCTTGCGATTTAAGCAACGCAGGAATTTTATAAATGCTGTCGACATCTTTTAATGAGATAACCGCTTTTTCTTCTACGTTAGTAAATAACGCAATCTTCGCACGCTCATTCGCAGGAATTTGGCGATCTGAACGACAAATAAGAATATCAGGCTGAATACCAATCGAACGTAACTCTTTTACTGAGTGTTGTGTTGGTTTTGTTTTCACTTCGCCCGCAGCACCAAGGAAAGGCACGAGTGTTAAGTGCATATATAGTGCAGCTTCACGGCCAAGCTCTGTACCAAGTTGACGTAATGCTTCAAGGAAAGGTTGTGATTCAATATCACCTACCGTGCCACCAACTTCAACGATAGCAACATCATAACCTTCTGCACCATCCAGTACACGGCGTTTGATATCGTTTGTAATATGTGGAATAACTTGAATAGTTGCGCCAAGGAATTCACCACGACGTTCACGACGTAATACGTCTTCAAATACACGACCCTGCGTAAAGTTGTTACGCTTGGTCATTTTGGTGCGAATAAAACGCTCATAGTGACCTAAGTCTAGGTCAGTTTCAGCACCGTCTTCAGTAACAAATACTTCACCGTGCTGAATAGGGCTCATAGTGCCAGGATCAACATTAATGTAAGGATCAAGCTTTAGAATCGTTACGTTTAGACCGCGCGCTTCTAAGATTGCAGCCAATGATGCTGCAGCAATACCTTTACCCAAGGAGGAAACGACCCCGCCTGTAACGAAGATAAATTTTGTATTCATGTGAACCCTAAGATGTCAGGAATTAATAGACAATATTGCCGTTAAAGGCAATCAACAAGACGGGAAAACATTATACTAAAAGTTGCCATTTTGCTCAAATGAAATTTACGCTTTCTCAAGCTTTTTAACACGCTGCCAAACCGCTTCCATTTCTTCAAGGCTTGCATCTTTCATTGGTTTTGATTTGGTAATGGTTAATTCAACCGAATTAAAACGCCTTACAAACTTATTATTAGCGTTGCGCAGTACCTGTTCAGCGTTAAACCCTGAATGGCGAATTACATTTACCAAAGCAAACAGTAAATCGCCTAACTCTTCAGCTAACTTTTCATCTGGCCCGTGAGATTCTAACTCTTCGCGTACTTCTTGAAACTCTTCTTCTACTTTATCAAGCGCGCCTTTGACTGATGGCCAATCAAAGCCAACACTGGCAACACGTTTTTGAATTTTTTGCGCGCGAGTCAGCGCTGGTAATCCATGTGGAATATCATCGAGGGTATTCGTTTTTGACTTTTGTTTACGCTCAGCCGCTTTTTGTTCTTCCCAATTTTCTTTTAACTGCGCTTCAGAAAACACCTCTTCATTGGCAAATACATGAGGGTGGCGGCGCACTAATTTATCGCAAATGGCCGCAACAATATCGTCAAAGTTAAATAACTGCTGCTCTTTACCAAGTTGGGCATAAAAGATAATTTGAAACAGTAAATCACCCAACTCATCTTTAAGTTCAAGCAAATCCTCTCGCTCAATGCAATCGGCTACTTCATAAGCCTCTTCAAGAGTGTGCGGCACAATTGAGGCAAAATCTTGTTGCAAGTCCCAAGGGCAACCACCGTCAGGGTCTCGCAGTTTGCTCATTATATTAAGCAAAATTTCAATATTATGGCTTTGACTCATTAGGTTCTTACCGCCGAAAAAACGCCATCAACTTGCGATAGCTTAACTAACAGTTTATTCATCTGCTCAATATTGTTGATTTCAATCTTCATTTCAAAAATCGCGGTTTGACGCGCATTATTGGTTTGCAGATTCATATTCAGCACATTGGTTTTCTCATTAGCAAGCACTGACGAGATATCACGCATTAACCCTTGGCGATCGTTTGCTTCAATACGAATCGTTACCGCATAGTGCTCACACACTTCATCGGCCCAGCTCACATCAATAAAACGCTCTGGAAATTGGCTTCGTAAATGTTCTAACTGCTCACAGTCACTACGATGCACTGCAATGCCGCGCCCTTGAGTTATAAACCCTTGTACGCTATCGCCCGGCACTGGCTCACAACACTTGGCAACATGGCTTAATAAACTGCCTACACCATCAACAACAATACCGTTTTTATCGCCTTTGCGTGGTTTTGTTGATTTACGGAACTTGGGTAGCTCATCATCTTGCGGTAGATGTTTATTTTGTAAAAAGTTAATTAGCTGATTAATGCGCACATCGGCCGCGCCAACCGCAACTTGTAAATCTTCTATCGAATTCAAGTTAAAACGCGTCAATGCAGGTTTTAAGTCTTTGGTTTGCAAACTCAGTTTAGCAAGTTCCGCATCCAAAATTTCTTTACCAGCGGCAAGATTTTTATCGCGGTCTTGTTGCTTGAACCAGTGATGAATTTTAGAACGTGCACGTGACGATTTCACGTAACCTAATGACGGGTTTAGCCAATCACGACTTGGGTTAGGTTCTTTCTGCGTAAGAATTTCAACTTGGTCGCCAGTGTGAAGCTCATGAGTAAACGGCACGATTTTGCCGAACACTTTTGCACCGATACAGCGGTGTCCAACATTCGAGTGAATGTAATAAGCAAAATCAAGCGGTGTCGCGCCCTTTGGTAAGTCGAGAATATCGCCGCGCGGCGTAAATACGTATACACGGTCTTCCACAACTTGGTTTTTAAGCTCTTCAGCAAACTCTTCGTCGTCGACAACTTCTTCTTGCCACTGTAGTAACTTTCTTAACCAACTGATTTTTTGTTCGTAACCTGAGTTTTTACCCGGCAATGAACCTTCTTTATAAAGCCAGTGTGCGGCAACCCCAAGCTCTGCATCTTGGTGCATCGCTTGGGTGCGAATTTGAATTTCAACAGTTTTGCCTTCGGGTCCAAATACAACCGTGTGAATAGATTGGTAACCATTAGCTTTTGGTGTGGCAATGTAATCATCAAACTCTTTATTGAGATGACGCCAGTTAGTATGCACAATACCAAGCGCCCCATAGCAATCTTGTAATTCGTTAACCACTACGCGCATGGCGCGAATATCAAAGAGCTGATCAAACTCATAATTTTTGTTTTGCATCTTTTTATAGATGCTGTAAATGTGTTTCGGTCGACCGTAAACTTCAGCTTCAATGCCTGATTCAGCAAGCTTAGCTTTTACTAATGCCACCATATTGCTCATGTAACTTTCACGAGCAATGCGCTTATCATCGAGTAATTTAGCGATTTCCTTGTATTTTTCTGGATGAAGGTAACGCAGTGAAAGATCTTCAAGCTCCCACTTTAATTGACCAATACCCAAACGGTTCGCCAGTGGTGCAAAGATGTTGTCCGTTTCTTTGGCGGCAATTACCCGCTCTTCTTCAGAGGCGTTTTTTAGTTCGCGCAATAAACACACTTGCTGCGCGAGTTTTATTACCACAGCGCGCACATCTTCCACCATTGCCAATAGCATACGGCGAATATTATCAATTTGCGTACTGCCTTTGCCCTGGAAGCTTAGCGCACCGAGCGCCGCCATTTGTTCAACACCTTTTAAAAGCTCTACAACTGATCGTGAAAAATGTTTGCTTAAGTGTTCTTTATCGAGCTTGCCGTTTAAATAAAGCGGCGTTAGAAATGCGGTTAACAGGGTTTCAGCATCCATATTAAGCTCTGCGAGAATTTCGACAATTTCTTTGCTAGCAGGCAAACTGGTTTCAAATTCGTCGTCTAATTTTTTTTGCTCGCAATATGCTAGGCAATAATCATAAGCACGCTCAAGCTGCTGTTGCTTATCGTCGCTTAAGGCCAACATCTCTAACCAAGCTTGAAAGCTCTCTAGATTAGCAAGTAAGTGCGATTGCCTAATGGATACCATGTTTATTAATTCTCCTTTTCAAACAACGCCATCGTTTCAATATGGGACGTATTAGGAAACATATTCATCAATGAAATTTTACTCACCTTAAAGCCCGCGTTAGTTAAAAGCTTGCTGTCACGTGCCATGGTTACTGGATCACATGCAACGTAAAGTATACGAGAAAAACGCTTTAATTTAAGTTGAGTTAGAATATCAAACGCCCCCATACGCGATGGGTCTAGCAATAGTACCGAATACTCACGATTAAACCAGTCTTGCGACTTAATATTTTCAGTTAAATCTTGGCAATAAAAATCGATATTGTTTAGCTGGTTATGTGCTGCGTTGTGTTTGGCAAGCTCAATTGCCGAAGCGACCCCTTCTACCCCAACAACAGTATTCGATTGTGTTGCAAGTGGTAAGGTAAAATTACCCACACCGCAGAATAAGTCGAGTACATTATCTTGTTTAGTGAGGTTCAGCCACGTAAGTGCCTGTTTAATCATGGCTTGATTAACCTCGGCATTGACTTGAATAAAGTTATCAAAACCAAAAAACAAGGTTAATTGATAATCATCCAACTGGTAGTAAGGTAATTCATCGCCTGTAAAAGTACCTTTTTCACTATTTAGCACCAACTGCCAATCATTTTCATGGCAAATACGCTGGAGCTTTGCAATATCGCTATCTTTTAGCGGCTTAGTGTGGCGCACAATTAAATAGTTACCGCTTTGCACCGAACACAATTGCAAATGTGAAATCGCATCACCCGCCTTCAACTCTGGGAGCAAGTTACGTATTTCGGTAAAAACCGATTGCCAAGGTTTAACGAGCACGTCGCAGCGTTCGATATTAATGATTTTCTTTGATTGCTTTTGTCTGTAGCCAACCAAAAAGTTATCTTTTTGCTTATCGTAAATCACCGCAATACGGCCACTACGACGATAATGAGTCGGGTTGCTTGCTAGCGCATCACACCAAGGTAAATTAATGACCTCGGCGAATTTTTCAAACAATTTAGTTACTGCGGCCTGTTTTTCAATAACTTGCTGAGCAACTTCTAAATGCTGTAATTGGCAACCGCCACATTGATCGTAATGTTGGCAAAATGGCGCAACGCGATACTCACTTGGCGTAATCACTTTTACGGTTTGGTATTTTTCGAACTTACTTTTATTCGCCAATTGTTTAGCTAAAACAGTTTCGCCTGTTATTGCCCCTTCAACAAATGCCACTTTTTTATTGCTACGCGTTACACCTAGCCCTTCATGGTTCATTGAGTCGATGCTTAATGTTTGTTTCTCTGCTGAAAGTTGCTTTTTTTGCGGTTTAAAAAACCTTGCCACTGTGATTACCCTATAAATTGTTTGCCTAATATCGCTTTAGTCTTTAACCTTAACTCAGTGTCATAATAATTTATTATAACAATCGCACCCGATGAGTAGATTTGGCTTAAGAGACTGGATAATACTATTAACTTTAGTACCCACCTTAACGGTAGGTATTATCCTAGGCAGTTATTTTACCTTAACTCGCTATCAAGAACTTAACGATTTTCTCACCGAACAAGGGCAAACTATTTCCACACCGCTGGCAAAAGCCATAGAGCATGCGCTAAACAGCAACAATATTGTTGAATTAAAGTCGGTTATTAGCGATACACACAATCAACACGCTCCACTTATAAAATCAATTGTATTATTCAACGCCGATCATGAACTTATTCTCACCAGTAACTATTACCCAGAGATAGAAGAGTTTAAATTTGAAAACGGCAACGCATTGCCAAAACAGCTTTATATTAAACAATTTGAAAAAAGCATTCTGTTTTCGCTACCAATTTTCGATAAAAACGCGCTTTCACAAGACAGCTTATTAATTTCACAGCATTTACCAGTAAAAGCCTATGTAAACGTAGAAATTAGTAACGACCGCGCAGTGATTGCGCGCCAAAGTGCTTTGCTGTTTAGTATTGTGATTATTGGTTTAGCCGTAGCCATCGCGTTAGTAATTGCGTTTCGTTTTTCTAATCGCTTAAGTGATCCAATCAAAAAGCTGGTGTTTGCGGTTGATCAGCTAAAAAGTGATGAATTAGAAACCGGACTCGATGAACGTATGGCAGGCGAGTTTGAAATTTTAAGACGCGGCCTTAACGATATTTCGGCCAATATGGTTACGCAAAAAGATGAAATGCAGCGCCATATCGACCAAGCCATTAGCGATTACCGCGAAACGCTTGAACAATACGAAACACAAAATATTAAGCTAAATTTTGCCAAACGCGAGGCGCAAAGAGCAAACCAAGTTAAGTCTGATTTCTTAGCTAAAATGAGTCATGAGCTCAGAACACCGCTTAACGGTGTTATTGGCTTTACCCGCCAGTTATCTAAAACACCACTCAATAAGCACCAAAAAGATTACCTCGATACCATTGAATTTTCCGCAAAAAGCCTGCTTACAATTATTAGTGATATTCTAGATTTCTCTAAGCTTGAAGCGGGTGCGATGGAACTTGAGCATATTCATTTTCAATTGCGCGATACCATTAACGAGGCGCTCACCTTATTAGCGCCGAACGCCCACGAAAAGCACATTGAATTATCGCTATATGTTGCTGATGGGATTTCCGATCATGTAATAGGCGACCCTACCCGCTTTAAACAAATTTTAATCAACCTTATTAGTAACGCGATTAAATTTACAGACAATGGCAGTGTTACTATTGACGTAACCGGCCGTATGTTAAGCGACCATAAGCAAGCACTGCTTATTTCTGTCAAAGACACCGGCATTGGCATCGATAGCAATAAACAAGATTCACTGTTTTTGGCGTTTGGTCAGGCCGATTCCAGCATTACCCGTAAGTTTGGTGGTACCGGTCTAGGTTTGATTATTACCAAACACTTAGTTGAAGCAATGGGCGGTAAAATTTCCTTAAATTCAGCGCTAGGCAAAGGCAGTTGCTTTACCTTTAATGCTGAACTTGAAATTCCAAAACACCAATATGCGGTAGATTTACCACTTGGTCCGTTAGAGCAAAAACGCGTGTTATTCTTTGAACCGTTTGAACACAGCTTTGAAGCCGGCAAAGAATTATTAGAAAGCTGGCAGTTAAATGTGACTGCATGTGCAACATTCGGCGAATTGGAAGAAGCGCAAAATCAAGCGTTTAATTTTGATATTGGCCTGCTTGCTGTGAACATTGACCCCAACGACCTACACGCATGCCGCGAACTAATTAAGCGTGCACGGGAAAAATGTGATTACCTATACGTATTAGTTAATACCATATCGCATAGCTATCGCGAGGTGGTGATTAATGCCGGCGCCGATGCGTGTTTGTCAAAGCCAATGAACCATCGCAAGCTGTGCCATACACTTGCCGCCCCATACAGACTTGATCACCCAACGATTAGCACTCCGGCAACAGATAAAGAAACATTGCCATTAAAAGCGCTTGTGGTGGATGATAACGATGCTAACTTGCGCTTAATGTGTGCACTGCTTCGCGACAAAATTGAAAGTTTTGATACCGCACACAATGGGGCGCAAGCGGTTAGCCTTGCAAAAAGCCGTAAGTACGATGTGATACTGCTTGATATTCAAATGCCAATTATGGATGGCGTAACCGCATGCAAACTCATTTTAGAATCGTCTCTTAATGAGCAAACCCCAATTATTGCCGTGACCGCTCACGCTCTTGCCAGTGAAAAAGAATCGCTACTAAGCAATGGCTTTACCAGTTACCTAACCAAACCGATCGATGAAGAAATTTTAATGAAAACCATTGCAGAGTTTGGTTCAAAAGATTATCAACCGAAAGTACAACCTGCCAAATTAATTAGCAGTGAACCTCCGTTTTCGAGCAATATGATTGATTGGCAGTTAGCATTACAACGCGCTGGCGGAAAAGAAGATCTCGCGAACGAAATGCTGAGCATGTTATTGCTTAGTATTCCCGAAACACAAAAGTTAATTAGCGAAGCCTTTGACGATAGTGACAGCAAAGAGCTATTAAGTATTATCCATAAATTTCATGGCGCCTGTTGTTACACTGGTGTGCCCAAAATTAAAAACCTCGCAGAAACCATCGAAACTGCGTTAAAACAAGCACAAGCGCTTAAAGACATCGAACCAGAAATATTTGAACTGCAAGATTGTTTATCGAGCTTAATGCAAGATGCTGGGGCAATTCAGAGTGTAGAGTAAAAGTTTACTGTTAAAGTAGAGTGAAGATTTTGACGGGGACTTGTGAGTTTAATCTCTTCTAAATAATGGAATAAGTGCTGGAATGTCGCTGCTGCTAAAAGCAGCGACAAACACAATTTACATTCTTGCTTCTAGCATTAAGCGTTTCATATCTGAAACGGCTTTTGCTAAGCCATCAATCGCTGCACGCGCAATAATTGCATGGCCAATATTAAGCTCGTAAATTTCTGGAATGGCGGCGATTGGTTTTACATTATGATAATGCAAACCATGACCTGCGTTTACGGTTAAACCTAAATCTGCTGCGTATTTACAACCAGCGGCGATACGCGCGAGTTCTTCATCACGCTCTTTATCGTTTTCAGCGTCTGCATACGCGCCAGTGTGAATTTCAACGAATGGCGCTTTTACTCGAGCACATGCATCAAGTTGCGCTTCAATTGCATCAACAAACAGCGATACTTTAATACCGGCTGCGCTGAGTTTTGCTACTGCATCGACAATTTTTGCTTCGTTGCCAACTACATCTAGGCCGCCTTCGGTGGTAAGCTCTTCACGTTTTTCTGGCACTAAACATACGTATTCTGGATTTACCTTAAGCGCTATACCTATCATTTCATCGGTAACGGCCATTTCTAAATTCATACGTGTTTGAATGGTTTTTGCCATTACATATACATCACGGTCTTGAATATGACGGCGGTCTTCACGTAAGTGGATAGTAATACCATCTGCACCAGCGTGCTCTGCAACGGTTGCTGCATGTGCTGGGTCTGGAAATTGCGTGCCACGGGCTTGTCTTAACGTTGCGATATGGTCAACATTGACCCCTAATAAAATATCTTTCATAAATTAAGATCCAAATAATTCTCGGCTTTTCAGTTTTTTATACCCTAAAAGCGGATTAAGTAAATAGCGTGCCAGTTGTTTTGCTAATGTGCGCGTTAGCTTATCAGAAAAGTCTAAGCATGCAATTTGTTGTATTTGCTTTCCACTTAAACCTCGGCGACTACCTTTTAACGACAACCAACCTAGTTCATTTTGATACTGGTAATACGTATCATCTTTCAATTCAGAGCCGTGAGCGTCAAAAGAAAAATCTAACCCTACACCTAACGCTTCTAATAATTGAAACTCAAACGAACGCAAAATGGGTTCGTAGTCTTCATCATTCGCTAACTGCGTTATATGCTGATGATACAGTTCATATATTTCATCAAGTGGTTCATTGATAGGTGTTAAGCGCGCGGTCAATTCGTTGAGGTAAAAACCACAGTACAAAGCTTTATTTTTGAGTGCGACAAGGCTCTCGAGCTCGTATTGGTTTAAGTATTTGATATCGCCTTTGCCAGCATATTGTACGCTAAGGCGACTAAATGGTTGCAGATTGGCTTTTTGTTTGATGCTATTGCGGCCCTTCACACGAGCCAACAAGCGGATATGACCAACACCTTGTACCAACAGGTCCAACATTAACTGCGAGTCGCTAAATGGACGTGAATGCAGTAAATAAGCTGGCACAAAGTGTTGCATTGATTAGACCTTAGTCTTCACCATAGCCTAAGCTGCGAAGTGCGCGTTCATCATCAGCCCAACCTGATTTCACTTTTACCCAAAGTTCTAAGAACACTTTATTATCAAGCATATCTTCAAGATCTTTACGTGCTTCGCGGCCGATTACTTTAAGCTTTTCGCCTTTATTACCAATCACCATGCGTTTTTGTGTTTGGCGCTCAACCAAAATTAAGCCATTAATTTGCCAAACGCCGTTATCCATCCATTTAAACTGTTCAATTTCAACAGTCACGGAATACGGTAGCTCGTCCCCCATAAAGCGCATTAATTTTTCGCGAATCACTTCTGCCGCTAAAAAGCGCATTGAGCGATCGGTTACGTAATCTTCAGGGAAGTAAAATTCACATTGAGGCAAAGTGTTATGAACGTGCTGTTTGATTTGCTCAACGCGTTTGCCATGCTTTGCTGAAATTGGGATCATATCAAGGAAATTACCTTTCGTTGCTAACCACTGCAAATGTGGTAGTAACTCTTCTTTTTCCTTAACGTTATCTTCTTTGTTGATTGCAAGAATCACAGGCACGCCACTGCCCATTACCTTAGTAAGTACCATCTCATCGTCATCTGTCCAACGGGTACCTTCAACCACAAAGATAATCAGTTCCACGTCACCAATTGAGCTGGATGCAGCGCGGTTCATTAAACGGTTAATTGCGCGTTTTTCTTCGCTGTGAAGACCTGGAGTATCAACATACACGGCTTGGTATTTGCCTTCAGTATGAATACCCATAATGCGGTGACGCGTAGTTTGCGGCTTACGTGAAGTAATACTCACTTTTTGCTCAACCAAACGGTTTAACAGCGTTGATTTACCCACATTTGGGCGGCCCACAATGGCAATCATGCCACAGTGAGTATCAATTGGCGCATCTAACAGGTCTTTATCAAGCGTCATCTTTAATCATCTTCAATGCAAGCTCAGCTGCTTTTTGTTCTGCTTTACGACGCGAACTTCCTTTAGCTACTACTTGAGGTTTATTCTCAATTAAGCACTCAACCGTAAATACTTGATTGTGCGCTTGGCCTTTAGTATCAATTACATTATAGCTAGGCAGAGGGATCTTGCGGGCTTGCAGATACTCTTGTAGCAAGGTTTTTGGGTCTTTTTGATTGTGCCCTGGGGTAATTGCTTGTAAACGCGTTTGATACCAGTTAAGTACTAATTCACGACATGTTTCAATGTCTGAATCTAAAAATACAGCACCTATAATTGCTTCAACGGCATCAGCAAGCGTTGATTCACGGCGATAACCACCGCTTTTCAGCTCACCCGGACCAAGGCGAAGAAAATCGCCAAGTTCAAATTCCACACCAAATTCCGCCAATGTTTGACCGCGTACTAGCGTAGAGCGCATACGGCTTAAATCGCCTTCACGGGCTTTTGGAAATTGATGATACAAAGCATCAGCTATAACGAAGCTCAAAATCGAGTCACCTAAAAACTCAAGGCGCTCATTGTGAGCACCTCGGTAACTTCTATGGGTCATTGCTTGCTCTAGCAAGCGAACGTCGTTAAAGCTGTAACCTATCTTCTTAAATAATAAGTTTACGTCTTTAGTCATTATTAACTTGTTAAAAGATTATTGAATTTTGCCAAGGCGTTCAAAGCGCACACCAGTTGGCACCCAAGACGGTAATAAACTGTCTTCGTCTTCTGAAAAAGTAAAGCTCATCCAAATAAATACTGCTTTACCTACTAAATTTTCTTTTGGTACAAAACCCCAAACACGGCTATCTTGGCTGTTATCGCGGTTATCACCCATTGCAAAATAATGGCCTTCTGGTACGCGCCATTCATCTTGCGCCGTACCCGCTTGCTGATAATAGCGACCTGATAATTCAGGCATTGCTGGGTTAATTAAAATATCGTGTGTTAAACCTGAAAGCTGTTCTGTTGCGCGAATTTGTGGCACACCAGCGAGCATAAACTCACCTTGATTCACCAGTTCACGTTCCATTTTATTAAACTGACCACAAGTTAAGCCTTGGCTATCACTTTGCCCTGCATCACATTTAGGTTTAATGTAAATTTCTTTATTGCGATAAATAATAGTATCGCCCGGTAAACCCACGACACGTTTAATAAAATCAATTTTATCGTCTTCTGGGTATTTAAATACAAACGGGTCACCACGCTCTGGCGTGCCAACATCCATTAGTTGCGAGCGCCAAACTGGGTCTTTTACACCATAAGAGTATTTTTCCACTAGAATGAAATCACCTTTTAATAAGGTTGGCATCATTGAGCCCGATGGAATTTGAAACGGTTCATACAAAAACGAACGGAAAATTGTAATGGCGGCAACCATAGGAAAAATCGACTGCGCTGTTTCAGCAATTGAATGCTGCGGTGCAATCTGCTCGATCACATCTTCGGTTAACGGCACACCACTTGCGCCTTGCGCCACGGCAATACGCTCTTTACGCTTAGGTGCGTAAACTAAGTGATCGATTAACCAAATTAGGCCCGAACCTAAGGTCAACAATACTAAAAATATTGAAAAATAACCCGCCATGTCATTAACTCCTTACTTGCCCACTTTCAAAATGGCTAGGAAGGCGTCTTGAGGTACTTCAACATTACCGAGTTGTTTCATACGCTTTTTACCTTCTTTTTGTTTTTGTAATAGCTTTTTCTTACGTGATACGTCACCACCGTAACACTTCGCGATTACGTTTTTACGAAGTTGTTTTACAGTAGTACGTGCAATTACGTGCCCGCCAATGGTTGCTTGAATCGCAATATCGAACATCTGACGCGGAATAAGCTCTTTTAATGCTTCTGCTAATTGACGACCACGTGATTGAGATGCATCACGGTGACAAATAATTGCCAGTGCATCAACACGGTCACCATTGATAAGAATATCAACGCGAACCATATCGGCTGGTTGGAAATGCTTAAAGTTATAATCAAGAGATGCGAAACCACGGCTGGTTGACTTCAATTTATCAAAGAAGTCCATTACTACTTCACCCATTGGCATTTCGTAAGTAATCGCTACTTGGTTGCCGTGATAAGCCATTTTTGTTTGCATACCGCGTTTTTCAACGCACAGGGTAATTACGTTACCAAGGTACTCTTGCGGCACAAGAATATTTGCTTCAACGATTGGCTCGCGAATTTCTTCAATATTACCAACTGGCGGTAAATCAGACGGGTTATCGATGTGAATAACGTTACCGCCCTTTTCAACAATCTCATACACTACCGTTGGTGCAGTAGTAATAAGGTCCATGTCATATTCGCGCTCTAAACGCTCTTGGATAATTTCCATGTGTAGCATACCCAAGAAGCCACAACGGAAACCAAAACCAAGTGCTGTTGAGTTTTCAGGCTCATAGAATAACGACGCATCGTTTAAGCTTAGTTTTGATAGCGCATCACGGAAGCTTTCATATTCGTCTGATGAAATTGGGTACATACCCGCATACACTTGCGGTTTTACCTTTTGGAAACCCGGTAATGGAGCATCAGCTGGCTGACGTTGCAAGGTGATGGTATCACCTACTGGTGCACCGTGAATATCTTTAATACCCGCGATAACAAAACCTACTTCACCCGTTCTTAACGTGCCCGTTTCAGTTTGTTTTGGCGTGAAGATACCTACTTTGTCGGCGATGTGAACTTGACCATTTGACATGATCTGGATTTTATCGCCTTTTTTCAGCTCGCCGTGTTTAATACGCACAAGTGATACTACGCCTTGGTATGGGTCAAACCATGAATCGATAATCAGCGCTTGTAATGGCTTTTCTGGATCACCTTCTGGTGGTGGAATATTTTTAACAATGTCTTCAAGTACCGCGTCGATACCTAGACCTGTTTTTGCACTACATTGGGTTGCACCCGTTGCATCGATACCTACGATATCTTCAATTTCTTCCGACACGCGGTCAGGATCAGCTTGCGGTAGGTCGATTTTATTTAGAATTGCGAGTACTTCTAGATCCATTTCAATTGCGGTGTAACAGTTAGCAACTGTTTGTGCTTCTACACCTTGACCAGCATCAACTACTAATAATGCACCTTCACACGCTGCTAATGAACGCGAAACTTCATAGGTAAAGTCAACGTGTCCGGGTGTGTCGATAAAGTTTAGTTGGTATGTTTCGCCATCGTTAGCAGTGTAGTTTAGCGTAACACTTTGCGCTTTAATGGTAATACCACGCTCACGCTCAAGGTCCATTGAATCCAGTACCTGCTGTTGCATTTCGCGATCAGATAAACCACCACAGACTTGGATTAAACGATCCGATAAAGTCGATTTACCGTGATCAATGTGGGCAATAATAGAAAAGTTACGAATGTGCTTCATATGTTGGATTCAATACTTCTAAATAAATAGGGTTCAAAATCAAAACGCCGATTTTACCCTTAATTTGGGCTAATCACCATTAATTTGCGTGATTGGTAAGCTGATTGGGTGAATTTTTTTTATTTTAATGCGATTTTTAAGGCCCGTTTGCTTCGCTTTTGCTAGCAAAAACCCCGTATAACCGCCTAGCATTGCAGATAAAATTTGCCACCCTTCACTAACAACAAAAACATGTGCCGCAACTATGGTAAACACTAAAGCAAGCAGCAAAGGCACGATGTACGTCCACAACGACATTTTAATGACATGAGAATCATCTAAGGTTAAATCGACTTTTTGCCCGACTTCAAGGGCAGCATCACTTACAATCGTAAGTTCTGAACGTTTATTAGCAAATAGTTTAGCAAAGGTAAGCGAGCCGCATTTACCATCACAACCACTGCATGCTTGGGGTTTAGGTAATGCAAAAGTGACCAAAGTATTATCTACTTTGGCCACCGTAAACGTTTTTTCAATCATTAGTTAGCGCGTTGAACTGATTCTGCTACTAGTTTAGCAGTCATTGGCGGCAATTGACCAATCACAGAGACTTCATAGCCTGGTGCTTGATGAATAAATACCGTTGTAGCACCTGCCGAAAGCGCTTTGCTACGACTATTACTAGCAAGCGGTCTTTGAATAAAGACCGACACTTCAATTAACCCGTCACTGTAAAGATAGTAATCGGCAAGCTCACCGTTTAAGTTTAACGTTTGACGCTCTGATTTTACCAGTGCGAAACCTGCAGGCATCGCATCAACTTGCCATGTTTCAATACTTTGCTCTTCTTTAACAGCGGTTACTGGCGCAGGTAGATTTTGCTGACTCATTTCGATAAGTTCAACACTCGGTTGTTCACTAAAACTAACGTTAGTCATTTGCAGCTGTTCAACAATTTCGCCAGCGGCCGACACATAGGCAGTTTTTAGTGGCAGTTTTGAGTGTTCATCAAGCCACAACCAGTAGTTGAATTTTGCTTGGTCTTTAGATTCGATGCGCACCAATTGTGCTACACGACCTGATATCCGTGACTTGCCACCAATTGCAAAGTGATAATTCGGTTCCAGCTCACTGATATCGTTAAAAATAATACTTGGGATCGGGCCAGCTAAAGACGAGCTGTTTAAAGAATAAGGTGGGTTTTGTGGCTCAAAGTAGGTAACTACATTGCCAACACGCAACATTTCAACACCCGCACCGTCGAGTAGACTTAAGTGCTCGAGTTCAGTGCCTTTGTAATTTGCATGTCGCCACGCGTAAGGTTCTATATTATTTCGCCCTTTTACAACTACAAACGAGGCGGTAAAGTTACTGTTTTTGACCGTATTGGCCATTTCTAATAAAAGCTGTTTCGCTTCATTAGGTTCAGAAGCAAAGCTTGGCAACGCAACTACAAGCCAAGCTAAGACAACGAATATTCGCATCTACTGATTGTTCTCCAACTCGTCTTCTTTCGCTTTTTCAGCTTGAGCAATACGCGATTGTCTTTGGTGCTCTAATAACAGCGCACCTAGACGTTTTTCTTCAAGCTCGCGCAGTCCTTTTTGAGCGGTTTCAAGCGCAGGTTCAGTTGAATAACTTACTGGCGTTGCAGTACCACCAAAAGGCATGGTTTCTAAATTTTGCAGTTGTGGCTCAGGGCTAATGATATCTGCATCCTGGGGAACAGATTGCACGCCAATTACCGCAACAGCAGCAACACTTGCTGCAATTGCCATTTGGGCAAACGGTTTTTTCCAATTTGAG
The DNA here is from genome assembly GCF_044005875.1 of Pseudoalteromonas sp. XMcav1-K. Classification (NCBI taxonomy): domain Bacteria; kingdom Pseudomonadati; phylum Pseudomonadota; class Gammaproteobacteria; order Alteromonadales; family Pseudoalteromonadaceae; genus Pseudoalteromonas; species Pseudoalteromonas sp. XMcav1-K. Next base: position 34,922 of record NZ_JBIPJE010000019.1, read on the forward strand.
ATTGCGACTGTGCTTTGTTGATTTACCGCAGCAACTTGCTCAGTAACGCTTGGCGCTTCTGGCACTTGGCTGTAGGTTTCTTCTTGTTCTAATGCCAGTGCAACTTGATCTGCGATATCGATTTGGATAAGTTCTTTGCCTTCGCCACGCATTACATCACCAATCAGTGAATAACGCGATGCAGCGTGCTCTAACTCATCCCCCAAATGTCGGCTTTCGAGGCTGTGTTCGTCATCAAACAATGCCGATATTTGTTCTTTTCGTTTCTCATTCAAATTAGTCATAAAGTGACCTATGCATTATTTAAAATTGGATTAAGTCGATTATCGATTGCCTCGCGAGCACGGAATATCCGCGATCTCACTGTCCCGACAGGACAGTCCATTATCATGGCAATGTCTTCGTAACTTAACCCCTCTAATTCGCGTAATGTAATTGCCGTTTTAAGATCATCCGGTAAGCCGTCAATGGTCCTAAAAATTACCTGCTTTATTTCATCGCTTAGCAACAAGTTTTCTGGTGTTGAATTACTTCTCAGTGCATCAGCGCCATCATAAAATTCTGCATCATCCGCATCAACATCGTTGGCTGGCGGACGGCGCCCTTGTGAAACTAAATGATTCTTAGCACAGTTAACAGCTATACGATAAAGCCAAGTGTAAAAAGCACTGTCACCGCGAAAACCCGGTAACGCTCTATATGCTTTAATAAACGCTTCTTGTGCAATATCAGCAACATCTCCATGGTTAGAGACGTAACGTCCAATTAAGTTCGCAACTTTATTCTGATATTTTTTAACTAGCACATTGAATGCGTTTTTATCACCCTGCTGAACTTTTCTTACTAGCGCTAAATCCAAATCCTGCTCGCTCATTCGAGCCGGTACTCCTCTTAATTTATAATCTTTCTCTAGTTCCCAAGAGTAATGTCACAATATAGGACTCAAGGAGTTTGAAAAAGTTCGAAACATTTTATAAAAACTTTAAATCAATTTATCTTTGTTAATCTTAAACATAGATAAATAGACTGTCACAGGGTCACTTTAACACTTTTCCTTAAGCAAAATTAGCATAAAATCACGTTATCGCTATTTCTTCGCTGTTTTTCACATTCTTATACTACCTTACAAATAGGCTGTGCGACTTTTGTCTTTTTATCATTGTCATAATTGATGTTATTATATGCCAAATAAATTACCTGCATTGTAAAGTGATACCTGTATGACAAATACACCACAGTTAACAACCGATGTTGTCATCGTAGGAAGTGGTGCTGCTGGACTAACCTTAGCGCTTACCTTAGCAAATCACTGTCACGTCACCGTATTAAGTAAAGGGCCATTAACTGAAGGCTCAACCATGTATGCCCAAGGTGGCATCGCCGCAGTTTTTGATAAAGAAGACAGTGTTGAATCGCACGTTGAAGACACCCTCGCAGCGGGCGGTGGACTATGTGATCGCGACGCCGTTCATTACACTGCAAGCAACGCTAAAACATGCATGAAGTGGCTAATAGAACAAGGCGTACCATTTGATATGGATAAAAACGCCCTTGGCAAAGAACGCTACCATTTAACCCGCGAAGGCGGTCATAGTCACCGTCGTATTCTGCATGCAGCTGATGCAACCGGTAAAGCAGTACAAACCACGCTTATCGACCGCGTAAAAGAGCACGAAAACATTTTATTGCTTGAACGCTATAATGCAATTGACCTAATCACCGATGAAAAACTGAATAACACAGGCAAACGCTGCCACGGTTTATATGTTTGGAATCGCATTACCGAACAAGTTGAAATTATTAGTGCTCGCTTTATCGCACTTGCCACAGGTGGCGCCAGCAAAGTCTATCTATATACATCAAACCCTGATGTTTCTAGTGGTGACGGCATTGCAATGGCGTGGCGTGCAGGCTGCCGTGTCGCCAATATGGAATTTAACCAATTTCACCCAACCAGTTTGTATCACCCTGAATTACAAAACTTTTTAATTACTGAAGCTATGCGTGGCGAAGGGGCGTACTTAAAACGCCCTGATGGTTCACGCTTTATGCCTGATTTTGATGAGCGCGCCGAACTTGCGCCTCGCGATGTAGTTGCGCGCGCCATCGATTATGAAATGAAGCGCCTTGGCGCTAACTGCGTATATCTCGATATCAGCCATAAAGATAAAAACTTTATTATCGACCACTTCCCCACTATTTACGCAAAATGCTTAAGTGTTGGCCTCGATATTACCAAAGAAGCAATTCCTGTGGTTCCAGCAGCCCATTATACCTGTGGCGGCGTAATGACCGACTTTAATGGCAAAACCGATTTAGATAATCTTTATGCCATTGGCGAAGTCGCTTATACGGGCCTGCACGGCGCTAACCGCATGGCGAGTAATTCACTGCTTGAGTGCATCGTATTTGCGCAAGCTGCCGCCAAAGATATTATGGCAAAGCTTAATTCAGAACATAGTGCACCAAGCATTCCAAACTGGGATGAAAGTCGTGTGACAAATTCTGATGAAGAAATTGTGATTACTCACAACTGGCACGAACTGCGTTTATTTATGTGGGATTACGTTGGTATTGTTCGCACCACCAAGCGCCTAGAACGAGCGCTTCGTCGCATAGAGTTACTGCAACAAGAAATTGATGAGTACTACACTAATTTTAGAGTGAGTAATAATTTATTGGAGCTGCGTAACCTAGTTCAAGTGTCTGAGCTCATTATTCGCAGTGCGCTTGAACGAAAAGAAAGCCGCGGTCTGCACTATACCCTTGATTACCCAAATCAAACGGAAAACCCAACGCCTACCGTGCTACACAAAAACGCATCAACTTAAACATCTCGATAAACGGCTCTCAATAGCCGTTTTTTATCTTTTGTAGATAACTTATTTAGCAAAATCAGTTTATTAAACTTACTTTTTTGCCGTTTAAAGCGAATTAATACAAACCATGCAGTTACGATACTAAACGGACTTATTTCACCAATTTTATTGCCGTCGTGCTGACACAATACACGCTCATCTTCGAGCAACAAATAACAGTCACTTACTAACGCTCTTTTTAGCTTAAAAAAGCAGATAATACTAACCAGCACAAGAAATACTAAAACAAGTAGAGCGGAGAGAATATCTTCAGCGGGGAGTAAAGCAAAGAAAAAAATAGGCAAGTTAATGCCGAGATAAACACTCGGCACAATGTTAGATTTTGCGACGTATAACCTATACGCGGACACGATTTAAAATCGTTTTAACCATGTAATCTAGCTCAGCGTCTTCACATTTTTCATGCCCCATAAACCAAGCAAATAAATCAGGGTCATCGGCTGCTAGTAAACGTTGAAAAATTGCTTTGTCATTATCTGTTAATGCGTCGTAAGCTTCATCAACAAATGGTCTTAGCAACACATCAAGTTCCAACATACCGCGTCGACACGCCCAACGTAATTTAGCCTTGCTATCTAAATTGCTCATTTTATACCTCGTTAATTCACGCATCTTAATAGTAGCAAAAGCTAAGCATGCAATCATCAGGAATCTAAGTTAAAATCAAGGCATTAATTTTCAGTGGTAGGGTATTATGATAGTCGCTTCTCGCATTTCAGAAAAAATCATTCAAATTAGCGGACAAGACCGCAAGTCTTACCTGCACGGACAAGTTACACAAGATCTTAATTTATTAAACGACACGACCTTTTTATGGTCAGGGCATTGCAATGCAAAAGGTAAACTTTGGTCAGTACATAAGCTAATTGCGGCAAACGACGCTTACTTGATGTTAGCAAGTGACATTGAAGCAGAGCAAAGCTTTACCGAGCTAAAAAAATACGGTGTTTTTTCAAAAGTAGAATTTGCCGTAAGCGAGCAGCTAATTAGCCTTGGTGTAACAGCGCAAACCACTAGTGAAATTGAGTCTGCATTGGCGATTTCATTTACCAGCCACAATTTAGTGCAATTTGAATTAGGTTATGCGCTAAAGCTAGCCGAAGGCTTAGTGCAACTTGTTATTGAAACAGAAAAACTGGCTGAACTTGAAGGCAAAATTACACTTACAAATAATGAAAATGCATGGCTTGCAGCTAATATTAAAGCCGGATTGCCGCGCCTAAATGCTGAAACACTCGATGAGTTTGTTCCGCAGATGGTCAATCTACAAGCGATTGGTGGAATTAGTTTTAATAAAGGCTGTTATACAGGCCAAGAAACGGTCGCGCGCATGAAATACCTAGGCAAAAACAAGCGTGCAATGTACAGCTTATTTGCCGCCGAACAAAACATTGAAACAGCAAGCGACGTTGAAGTTCAGCTTGGTGAAAACTGGCGTAGAGCCGGTAAAATAATTAACACAGCGGTTACCGATGAAGGCACATATATTCAAGCGGTACTGCCAAACGACACATCTGAGCAAGCTCAGTTGCGCGTTAAAGATCTTGAAGAGTCACGCCTTAGCGTGAGTGCTCTTCCTTACACACTTGAAGATTAGGTTTAATATGAAAATTGCACAGCAAAAAGTAGTAAAGCTTCATTACTCAGTAATGGACAAAGACAACAATGCCATCGACAGCTCATTTGATAACGAGCCACTAGAATTCATCATTGGTTCGGGTTTTTTAATTCCAGGTCTTGAAAATGCGCTTATTGATAAACAAGCTGGCGATACCTTTACTGTAGAAGTTGCAGCAAAAGATGGCTATGGCGAGCGTCACGACGGTTTGATGCAAGCAGTACCTAAGTCAATGTTTGACGGTATGGATATTGAAGTAGGCATGCAATTTCGCGCAACGACCGATGACGGTGAGCAAACTGTTGTAATTATCGATATTCAAGAAGACGATGTGATTGTTGATGGCAACCACCCGCTTTCTGGTATTGATTTAACATTTGATGTTGAAGTACTTGAAGTACGTGACGCGACAGAAGAAGAATTGGCACATGGCCATGTTCATGGTGAAGGAGGCTGTGGTTCACACCACGATCACAAACATGATGAAAATGGCGGCTGTTGTTAATTTACAGCTCTGACAATAAAAAATAGCGCTTTAGGGCGCTATTTTTTTTGCTTATCTAATGCGGCGATTAAGCCAGCTTGATCGTTTGTACCAAGCCTAATTTTTGTTTCATCCTGCAGCACTAATTCAACCGCCTTAAAACCGTGGGCTGAATACACAAACCCATCATGGCTAATGCGTAAACCAATGCCATGTCGCCATGAATTCTCCACAGCCTGATACGAAACAACCTCTGACAAAGGTAAAGTTTGACCAAACCAGCCAAAAGCAAAACCCCATTTTATTGTGTTATCTTTTACGGAGACTGTCATGCCATGAAATAAAAATGCCACCAGTACCACAAAACCTGAAAAAATCAGCAGACCTGTAATCGGGCCGATTAAGTAAACCGCCAATAAGGTAAATGAAAAAATCCACGAAAGCAGCAGTAAAATAGCCCAGGCGATTTGTTTATGAGAATAGGTCATTAATATTCCAAGTTAGTTGAAGCTAAAAACAAAGGTAGCACTGGTTTCAGCGTCATAATTGCGTTTGCCTTCTTCAGGCATGGTATTGTAACGATATAAATATGAAAACTTAAGACTAAGTGCCCCACTAATTTGGCTCACCAATGACGTCTCAGATTTGATGCGGGAGTTTAACCCACTTAACGAATGCTCCGCACTGATATCCTGATTAAAGCGCGTGCGTTTACTTACGATTCGCTCCCACTGCAAGGCTAATCGCAGCAAGTAACCTAAATCCGATTCATCGGTTTCACTGACCTGATAATTAACCCCAGGACCAACATCTAAATCAATGCTGTCTTTACGATTTTCTAAAAAGCGCCAACCGTAACCAGCAACAAAGCTCGCTTGCTTTTCGATACCGCTAAATCTATCAAATTCATAATCACCGTATAAAAACAGTGAGTTATTTTTGTCTTCAAGTAAGTAGTTACTTTGCAATGAAGTGAAATAACGCGTGGCAGACAGCTCATCGCCTTCGTCATTATCGTTGTCTTTTTTTACCAAAGAATCAAACTTCAATTGGTTGCGCCAATTATTGAGATCTTGCATGATGTTAGTTTTGAGTTTTGCACTAGCAGTATTAGTGTTACCAGTCGTTACAATAAAGCCCAGTTCTAAGTCACCAAATAACAGTCGCCCTTTATTTTGCTCATACCTTTCGTCACTTGGGGTTTCGCCATAAACGGCAAAGTCTTCAAACGGATCCGGATCCGCAGCGAGTAATTTAGAACAAAAAAGAACACAATAAAAAAACACAATCCAACGCATTTAATACTACTCTAACTCTCAATCCACCTAAGCTAAAAAAACAGTTTTATAAAAAGAACTACTTCCACAATACGTGAACAAAGGGCGCTGCTTTATCACGGCTAATTAAAATGCGCGCAAATAACACATCTTGGTTTTCAAATTCTAATCCCACCAGCACTTGAATATACAGCTCTGGTTCAATTTCAAATTCGGTAAATTCTTGCCAAGACTCATCCGGCTCACTTTCTTCAATAAAGCCTAAATCTTCACGATATTGATTAAACTCAACAATATCTTGTTCAGACAAATTGTCTGGCGCCAATTCAAGAAACACTTCATACGCGTGATTAGTCGCTTCTTCAATTGTCCACAGGTGATCTTGGTTACTCATAACTCGACTCTTCGCAATTTTTGATAATTATATCAAAACAAAAAAGGCAAAGAAGTGCTTCTTTGCCTTATATTTTGTGATTTTAACGCAGGCTACCGACTGTTAGCCTAAAATTCAGCTAATAACAGGTCGTCCTGTGCAACTGTTACTCATGCGCTAGCTTTGCTTTCACCTTTTCACGCATACTTTGAATCAACGCATAGAATATTGGAATCAACAAAGTACCAAAAATAGTCGCAGCCAACATACCAGCCAGTACGGTTAAACCTAAACTAACACGGCTACCCGCACCTGCACCGGTTGCAAATACTAGTGGTAAAACCCCAAGTACAAACGACAGTGCCGTCATCAATACTGCTCTAAAACGCAACCTTGCAGCATTCAGTGCCGATTCAAAAATACTGTGGCCCGCTGCACGTTGCTCCATCGCAAATTCGACAATTAGAATGGCGGTCTTAGTGGATAAACCAATCAAGAGTATTAAGCCCACCTGCGCATAAATATTGTTTGCCATTCCAACCGCATAAAGCGCACTCATCGCACCAAATATCGCTAACGGCACGGCTGCAATTACCGCAAACGGAATCGTCCAGCTTTCGTACTGAGCAACCAAGAATAAGTAAACAAAGATAATCGCTAAACCAAATAACAATGGCGCTAAATTACCAGCTTGAATTTCTTGTTTCGTTTGCCCTGCCCAATCATAAACGTAGCCTGTTGGTAATTGCGCAGATAATTCTTGCATCACCTTAATTGCTTCACCACTTGAGTAACCCGGCGCAGGTTGCCCTGTGATGCTCGCACTGCGATATAGGTTGAAGTGATTAACACTAGTCGGGCCCAAAATTGGTTCAAGGCTCGCAAGTGTCGTTAACGGCACCATTTCACCACTGCTAGCACGTACATAGTAGTTATTTAAGTCAGACGGATCTTTACGGAACTCAGTTTCGGCTTGAATAACAACCTGATAAGTACGACCAAATTGGTTAAAGTCATTAATGTACAACGAACCAAGTTGCGCTTGTAAAGTCACAAACACATCGCTTAACGCCACACCTTGCGCTTTGGCTTTATCACGGTCAATTTCTAAGAAATACTGCGGCACATTAGCGCGGAAAGTACTAAATACGCTAGTTAATTCAGGACGCTGGTTAGCCTCGTAAATTAAGCCGTTCATCACCTGCGCTAAATCAGCAGGCGCTCGCCCTTCGCTGTCTAGCAATCTAAATTCAAAACCTGAACTCGTACCTAAACCTGGAATTGGCGGTGGATTAAAGACAAAAATTTGCGCATCTGGCATTGCAAACATCTGTCCCATTAATCGTGGGATCACTTGCTGTAAGCCAAGTTCTGGCGCAGTTCGATCTTCCCAGTCTTTCAGCACAATTACGCCAAGGCCATTATTTGAACCAGGGCCACCAAGCAATGAAATACCCGATACGGTAATAATATCGGTTACCGCAGGGTCAGCTAAGATGGTTTCGCTTACTTTCGCCATTACCTCCGCAGTACGGCCGCTAGCTGCTGCATCTGGTAATTGCACATCAACAAACAAAAAGCCTTGATCTTCCGCAGGTACAAACGCGGTAGGAACCGCTTTGGTTAACCAACCTGTTGCAGCGAATAACAATACTGTTACTAAACCTACACGCGCTGAGCGTTTTAACAACCAACCGACCATCGATGAATATTTAGAAGTAGAAGAAATGATGCCTTTTTCTACAGGTGCTAACCATTTAATTGGTTTCATTGCTTTTTCACTTAGTAACAAAGTACACAGTGCTGGGCTTAACGTTAATGCGTTAATTGATGAAATAAGTACAGCAAATGAAATTGTTACTGAAAACTGCTTATAAAGCTCACCGGTGATACCTGGCATAAATCCAACCGGTACAAACACCGCAAGCAATACCAGAGTAGTCGCGATAATTGGCCCTGAAACCTGCTCCATGGCTTTACTTACCGCTTCTTTAATTGGCAGCTTTTCTTCTTTTAAAATACGTTCAACGTTTTCAATAACAACAATGGCGTCATCTACCACAATACCGATAGCCAGTACCAAGCCAAACAAGGTAATGGTATTGATTGAATAACCCATCAACATCATAAAGGCGAACGTACCAACCAACGACACAGGAATTGCTACTGACGGAATTAACGTTGCACGCCAATTTTGGAGGAATAAAAATACCACTAAAATTACCAGCGCAACTGCTTGATAAAGCGTTACTACTACTTCTTCTATCGAGCGGTTAATAAATTCAGTTGTATCATATGGCATGCTGTAGTGAAGGCCATCAGGAAAACGCTCAGAGAGAATTTCCATTTGCTTTTTCACATTCGCAGCCACTTCAGTCGCGTTAGCATCTGGCAGCTGATAAATAACTAAAAACGCAGTATCTTCACCATTTAATTTGGCAGTAAACGCGTAATCTTTAGAACCCAATTCAATACGACCAATATCCGACAAGCGAATAAAATCACCATCGTTTGTAGCTCTAATAATGGTATCGCCAAATTCATCTGGGGTTTTTAGGCGACCGCGTGCCTGAATGGAATATTCAAACTGCTGATTTTTCGGAGCAGGACTGGCGCCTAGCTTACCCGCAGCAACGATTAAGTTTTGCTCTCGCAGCGCATTTTGCACATCCGCCACAGTGACACCAAGCGACGACATTTTGTTTGGATTTAACCAAATACGCATTGAATAGGTTTTTTCACCCATTACTTCAGCGTTTGCAACACCCGGAATACGCCCTAGGGGCTCTGTTAAATAGTTTGTGGCGTAGTTACTTAGGAAGATTTCATCAAGATTTTCTTGCGTGCTGTAAAGCGTCACCCCTAACAACATATTACTAGATTGTTTACGCACAACAACGCCTTGACGTTTTACTTCTTCAGGCAAACCAGCTTCAGCAAGTGCAACGCGGTTTTGCACATTCACTTGCGCCATATCATCGTCAGTACCAACTTTAAAGTACACGGTAATGCTAGCAGTACCGTTATTGGCGGCCGTGGATTCAATATACAGCATATCTTCCACCCCATTGATTTGCTCTTCAATGGGCCGGATCACCGACTCCTCAACAACCTGAGCACTCGCTCCTGGATATACAGCTGTCACCTGAATTTGTGGTGGCGTAATTTGAGGATACATATTCACTGGCAACAAATACAACGAAATTAAGCCAGCTAAAGTAATTACAATTGAAATAACCAGCGCAAATTTGGGCCGATTAATAAACGTTTTACTAATCATTTACGCCCCCTATTCTGCGCTGTTTGTGATAACACCGGTTACCGTATCAACATTCTTTTCAACTGGATTTACTTCAACACCTGGGCGCACTTTTTGTAGCCCTTCAATAATAATACGCTCACCCGCTTCAATGCCCGAGTTAACGACCCACATAGCATTAATGCGACGACCTAAATCTACATGTCGCGTACTCACTTTATTGTTGTCATCAACCACTAATAAAAACTTACCTTGCTGATTTTCTTGTACCGCAGCTTGTGGCACTAACGCCATTGACGATTTATTTTTGCTCTCAGCAATCAGCTTTACAAATAACCCAGGTAACACAATACCATCTGGATTTGGGAAAGAGGCTCTTAGCTCAACAGTGCCGGTGTTGCGGTCTATTTTTGTATCGGCAAAATCTAGCACACCAGCCTCGGCATATTCGCTGTTATTCGGTAAACGAATTTTTAAATCGAGAGGTACTTGATCAGGACTTTCGATATTTCGGTGTTCTTGTAAATAGGTAGTATAAAGTGCCTCTTCAACCGAAAAATTAACGTAAATAGGGTCTGTTGAGGTGATGTTTGCCAGCACACCACTTTGCGGGCTTACAATATTACCTACATCAATATTTACGCGACCAATTTTCCCATCAAACGGCGCTACTATTTCAGTGTAACTTAAATCCAATTTAGCTTTTTTAAGTGCCGCTTCGCCCGCTTTTACCGCTGCTTGCGTTTGCGCAGCATTAGTAATCAGCTTGTCTAAATCAGATTGTGAAATAAAGCCTTTGTCAGCGACTTCTCTACCACGTTTTAAATCACGTGCAGCGCCTGCCGCTCCAGCTATTTTTGATTTTAGATCTGCATCAGATTGCGCTAAAAACGCCTCATACTCGCTAGGATCAATTTTTAGCAGTAAATCGCCCTTTTTAACTTCAGAGCCTTCAACAAACTTTCGCTCTATTAATTCACCTTGCACACGGGTTGTGATATCGGCTTCTTTCGACGCTTCAGTGCGCGCAGTAAACTCACGATAAGTACCAACTTGGTCATTATTAACGGTATAAACCGAGACCGCTGGTGCTGGCGCTTGTTGCACAACCTCTTCCTTTCCACAACCAGTCAAGGCCATCGGCCCTAACAACACACAGCTTACGAAAAACGCAGCTTTGGTTGGGGAACTAATATTTTTATACTTAGACGTAAACATGCAACTCTCCCTTATCACAAATAGAGCAAATTTTTATTCTCGATGAAAAATCCGAAATTTCTAATAATATCTTTTGGTTATCAATCATAATACGACTGCACATTAATTGTAATTTAATATTTAACAAAATCTAATCAAATCAGTAAGTGGTGTTTTTAGCCATTTGTCAGAGCGGCTATTTTGCTGGAAAAATATGAACCTAGGGTGAAGTTACGCGCTTTACAGACATAGTAAGACACGTTAATCTCAAACAATCCAACAGGTCGGATGAGAACAATAATGAACCACCTTGTCACCCTAATTATTGAAACTGGCGTTGCCACCGTCACATTTAATCGCCCCGATAAACTCAACGCACTGAGCTATGAAAGTTTTGTACAGCTAGCACGCATTATTAAACAATTGAAAAAAGAAAAATCTCTAAGATTAGTGATTATTGATGCCAACGGCAGTGATTTCTGTACCGGCCTTGATGTAAAAAACATCAGCCGCTCTCCCACTAAAATGTTAAAGCTGCTATTCAAATGGCTTCCCGGTAACGCAAATCTAGCGCAGCGAGTCACCATAGGGTGGCAAGAAATTAAAGCGCCGGTGATTTGTAAAATTCATGGCCGCTGTTTTGGTGGCGGTATGCAAATCGCGCTTGGCGCAGACTTTCGTTTAGCGAGCCGCGATGCCCAATTCGCCATTATGGAATCTCGTTGGGGATTAACACCAGATATGGCAGGCAGTGTCATGTTGCAAGGCCTAATGCCTTATGACCAAGCCTTAAAGCTCACTCATATAGCCGAGCCAATTAGTGCTGACATTGCCCAAGCAGTCAATTTAGTTACACAAGTATGCGACGATTTAGATCACGAATGCGAGCAATTAAAAGCGGCATTATTAGCACAATCGCCCGATGCGTTAGCTGCAAACAAACGCACTTATCAAAAGCGTATGCTCGCAAATCGCCGCCAATTGTTAGCAGCTGAAACATTTAATCAAATACGTATTCTACGCGGCAAAAATGTAAAACGTGCCATTAGCAATCGCTTAAAAGGAGAAACTAAGCCTTTCGACAATTCGGCTAATTGGTAGCGACTAAAGAACAGTATACCGACCTGCAAGCTGTGATAGGCTATTGCTATGAAATACATTGTTAGTTTAACAATTCTAGTAACAGCATTAGCCCTTGGTCATGGCCTGCTGTATATACTGAATTTTAGTTTTCCCCCAGCAGTGCTCGGTATGGGCATATTATTGCTTGTGCTCAAATTAAATATTGTGTCGCTAAAGCAATGTGAGGCGGTTGGTGCATTACTGCTGAAATACTTCCCACTTTTTTTCATTCCCGCTGGTGTTGGCATCATTCAGCATTTGGACCTTATTAAAGACAACCTGCTTTTAATAGTGTTCTCAATACTTACCGCCACGGTAGGCACCCTATTTATTGTAGGAAAAGTCGCAAGTCTGCTTTTTGCATCTAGCGATAAGGAACAGTCATGAGCCTGCTTTTGATTGTTTTGTCTCCGCTTTGTTTTTTTACCTTTAAATGGTTGCAGACCCATTACTTAAAACACAGCCTTTGTAACCCTATTTTATTAAGCATTGCGTTTATTAACGTGATTTTAGTGTGGGGTGAAATTCCCTACACAGAGTTTGCCACAATTAACACAGCGTATTTTTGGTTACTTGATTTAGCAATTGTTGCGCTAGCGATCCCACTATACAAAGAATCACGCACCATAAAACAACATACCTGGCGCTACATTTTATGCAGCGCCACCGGCGTTTTGGTTTCATCGATAATTGCCATGCTTGTCGCCTATTTACTTGGCGCCAATGAACAACTTATCGCAAGCCTTGCACCCAACGCAGTAACAACCCCCATTGCTATTGAGGTTAGCAATCAACTTAACGGAATAAGTGCTCTTTCGGCAGTGATTGTTATTTGTGTCGGTATTTTTGGCGCTGTTTTTGGCTTACCGCTACTCAAACTATTTGGCGTAACACATATACCCAGTCAAGGCTTAGCGCTTGGCGCAGCTTGTCACGCAGTGGGGACTGCACGTGCCATTGAGATTGATGAACGTATGGGCGCATTTGCTTCCGTTAGCTTAGTATTAAGCGCCATATTGACCCCACTTATTATCCCTGTAATCTATACCTTAATAGAACTGGTACTATTAAACTAACTAGTCGGTAATCACATGTTACTAATACGCTTTTTTATTATAGGAGTTGTACTTGCCATGGCTGGATGCGCAACAAAAATAACGCCAAACACAAGTACACCTAGCTATGCTAAAGAGGCAGCGAAAACAGGTCGATTAGCTGAGTTTATTAACGATTTAACACATGATAAGCAAGGACAAACCGGCGTTTATACGCTTGGGCAAGGAGTCGATGCCTTTGTATCACGCGTGAGTTTAATCAATGCGGCAACCAGCAGCATTGACCTACAGTATTACATCTACAATAACGACATTACCGGCAACCAAATCAACTATTCGCTATACAACGCCGCGGAGCGTGGCGTGCGAGTAAGGCTATTACTTGATGACCTAAAAGCCTCAGATCACAACCCTCAGCTACATATTTTAAACCAACATAAGAATGTTGAAATTCGCCTGTTTAACCCCTCGCCAAATCGTCGTAATAAAGCACTGGGCATTCTGACCGATTTTGCAAGGCTCAATAGTCGCATGCACAATAAATCACTCACGGTAGATAGCTTGGCGTCGGTGATCGGCGGACGAAATATTGGTGACGAATACTTTAGTGCCAGTCATGAAGTAGAATTTGGCGACTTTGATCTATTGCTCATTGGTGAAGCTACACACGATGTAAATACGCAATTTGACGTTTACTGGAACAGTGAACACAGCTACCCATTGTCTGTGTTTCATCCTAGGCGCTATTCTGATGAAGAAACGATTGCGATTTTATCTGAATGGGAAGAACAAATAACCGATACGGAACAATCGCAAACTGAGTATATTCAGGCGTTAACTCAATCACAATTTTTAGAGTACTTATCTGAAGGTGCCTTGCCATGGTCTTGGGGTAAAGCCAATGTGCTTTACGACCCGCCAAGTAAAGTCAACGAAAAAGGCCTAACAAGCCCACTCCTTGACGAACTAGAAAGCGCCTTTGCCAATACCCAAAAAGACCTATTTATTATCTCGCCCTATTTTGTACCTGGCGATGGTGGCACAAAATACTTAATCGATATGGTTGAGCGTGGCGTAAATGTAACGATTCTTACGAATTCATTAGCCGCCACCGACGTTGTTGCAGTGCATTCAGGTTACGCCCCTTATCGCAAAGCGCTGTTAAAAGCGGGCGTTACGCTTTATGAAACAAAAGTAAAACCGAATTTTAAACCGTCAGCATGGCGCGGCTCTACTCAGGCGAGTTTACACGCTAAATCAATTATCTTTGATAAACAGCAAACCTTTGTTGGTTCATTAAACCTCGACCCTCGCTCAATGTTTATCAACACTGAAATTGGCGTACTATTTGAAAATGAGGCACTTAGCAGCAAAATTGTTAGCGCATTAAACGATGCCGTGACAAATTCAGCTTACCGTGTACAGCTCGCTGACGACAAGCTCATTTGGCTTGATATGGATACGCAAAAAACCTTTAAAAGTGAACCAGATGCCAGCATTTGGCGTAAGATAGGCGCATGTTTTTTCCGCTTATTGCCTATTGAAGATCAACTATAACCGTCGACTAAAGTTGACTTTAGAGACGACTGGTCTAATAATACCCACAAAGTGTGTACGTAAATATTAACCCGAATTATGAATAAGCCCGATACCAAAGAAGCGATATTGGCGGCAGGTCATGCGCTAATCATCGAAAAAAGTTACAACGGATGTGGCTTAAAAGAAATCCTTGATAAAGCCGGAGTGCCAAAAGGTTCATTTTATCATTATTTTAAGTCAAAAGAAGATTTTGGCCTTGCCCTCATTGAGCGTGCCCAAGACCAAAGCCATGACTTTATGCGTGAATACCTGCGTGATCGAAAATTTTCGCCACTGCAGCGTATTCATAACTGGTTTAAACGCATTCAGCAATTTCATGAAGAAGATGGTATTGACTGTGAGTGTTTAGTGCCCAAGTTGATTTTGGAGCAATCTCAACTCAGTGAAAATATGCGCGGCGGCATAAAGTGCGCGCAAGACTTAGTGCACAGCATGATGGCGCAAACCATTCGCGAAGCGCAACAAGAAGGCGAAGTAAACAAAAACCTCGACCCACATAAAATCGCCGCATTTCTGTTTAATGCCAGCCATGGCGCAGCAATACAAATGCAAGTAGAGCGCTCAACTGAGCCATACGACAACTTTGTTGAAATTATTTTCGAATCGATTTTAGTGCCTTAATTGGCACTTTTTGTTTGCCTTCCAAAACCACATCTAGACCACTTGGTCTAAAAAATATCATTTAAATATAAGTAATATTTTCATAAACTTACCTTAAAAACTCAGTTTTAAATCGCTATTCAGCCCAAATTCATCTTGCAACAACTGCCAAATTGAATGACAATTCACTAGACGACTGGTCTACTCAATTGGAAATTACAATGACATCTCCACTTTCTTTTAAATATATCGCAGCAACATTGAGCTTATTGTTGCTGGTTTTCAACGCAAATGCGCAAGTCGTTCGCTTTAGTGAAGCAAGCGAAGCACAATTGCAACCACGTAAACGTGTTGTCGGCACGTTAAAAGCATTCAATCAAGCTAATGTCGCTTCAGTAGAATCAGGTAAAGTAGTTAAAGTACTGGTTAATGAAGGTGATGTTGTTGTAGAAGGTGATGTGCTGGCAATACTCGACACACGCCGATTAGACGCTGAAAAGCAGCGTTTACAAGCGGAAAAAATGTTAGCAGATGCTAACCTTGCGTTAGCAAAAGCAGAATTTACGCAAGCAGAAGAAGACTACCTTGCTTATAAGCAATCTGCGCAAAAAAGCGCCGTATCAAAGCAGCGTTTAAATCAAAGTAAAACCCTCACTATTGCAAATCAAGCACGAGTTATCGCTGCAACACAAGCGATAAAAGCACTGTCTGCCCAGTTAAACGCATTGCAGGTGCGAATTGATGATATGTCAATTCGCGCACCATTTGATGGCCAAGTAACTAATCGTCTAGCTGAACTAGGTCAATGGTTAGGCAGTGGCGATCATGCATTTACTTTAACCTCTCTCAATAAATTAGAAGCCTGGTTAGATGTGCCAGAACGCTTTGCATTTTTAGCGGGTCAAGCACCAAGCGAAATTGCCTTGCAGATTGGCGATGAGCTAGTTCAAGCGGGCAATATCAAAGTACTTAATAGTGTTGATGAACGCGCTCGTACTTTCCGCGTGATTGGTCAAGTAAATGGCAACGGTTTAATGCCAGGCATGTCGGTAAGCGCTTGGTTACCAGAAGGTAAACCTCGCACCACACTTATTGTGCCAAAAGATGCATTGGTGAATCGTGGTGGTAATTACTTAGTTTATAAAGTAGTACTGCAAGGCGACAAGCAAATTGCACAACCAATTTCAGTTAACGTGCAATTTCACCAAGGCGACAAGGTGGCAGTGTATGCACCACAACTTGCACCAACCGACAAAGTTATCACTGAAGGCAACGAGCGTCTAATGCCAGGCCCTGTTGTTGCGGTAGCTGATACCTCTAACGGCAATCAACAACATTTAAAGTAGGCACGTTATGAAGATTGTAGAAAGCGCGGTTAAACAACCTATTAGTGTAATCGTTGCTGTAATTTTATCGGTATTGGCGGGCGTACTCGCCTTTACCCAAGTACCCGTTCAAATGACCCCATCAGTTGATTCAGTAGTCGTCAGCGTGCGTACTTTTTGGGAAAACGCAAGCCCTGAAGAAATTGAATCGGACGTGGTGATTGAGCAGGAAAAAGTACTATCCGATGTAAACGGACTAATTTCTTTAACCAGTATCAGCCAAACCTCTGCCGCTCAATTGCGTTTAGAGTTCGAAACCGGCACCGATATTAAACAAGCACAAGCAGAAGTAGTACAAAAGCTTAACGAAGTACCCGCCTACCCTATGGGTGTATCTGAACCGACCGTTGAAGGCGTTGATCCTATGTCGGTGGATTACATCGCCTGGGTGGGCCTTGCAGCAACTGATCCGAGTTTCGATAACACGACTTTGTATGATTTTATGGAGCGTCGATTACGTCCGCGCCTTGAGAACATCAAAGGTATTTCCAAGGTAGGAATTTTAGGTGCTCGTGAACAAGAGCTGCAAATTCAAATTGACCCCGTCAAACTGGCCAATTTTGGTATTACCTACAGCCAACTAGTAGATGCGATTCAAATTACCAACACCAATTATTCAGGTGGTCGTTTGCCCGACGGTAAAAATGATATTCGCGTGCGCGCTATGGGTCGCTTTACCGATGCGGCAACCATTGAAAATATCGTTATTCGCAAAGACAACCGCGGCCCGGTTTATGTTAAAGACATCGCAACAGTAAAACTCGATTACAAAGATATGCGAGATTGGGTGCGTGCCCGTGGTGTTAAAATGCCATTTTTCAACTTTCAGCTGGCGCATGGTGCTAACTTACTTGAAACCATGAACTCGCTAAAAGCGGAAATTGCTGAACTTAATAAACCTGATGGTATGCTTGAGCAACACGCTAAGAAGCTAGGCGTAAATGGTACTTTTGAGCTTGTTACTACGTGGGATTCATCAAGCTATGTTGAAAACGCCATTGATTTAGTACAAAGCAATATTATGGTCGGTGGCTTACTTGCCGTAATTACGCTACTGCTATTTTTACGCTCACTGCGCACTATTGGCGTTATCGCTATTGCAATTCCAATTTCAGTGATTGCGTCTGTGGTAATTTTGGTTGCCCTTGGCCGTTCAATTAACATCGTATCACTTGCTGGCATGGCATTCGCTGTCGGTATGGTGGTTGATAACGCCATTGTGGTAATCGAGAATATTTTCCGCCATTTAGAAATGGGCAAAAAGCCGCTTAAGGCCAGTGTTGAAGGCACGCAAGAAGTTGCCGGTGCTGTATTTGCGTCAACCATGACAACGCTCGTCGTATTTGTGCCAATTTTAACTATTGCCGATAGCGCTGGGCAGCTTTTTCGCGATATATCACTTGCCATCATGGCAGCAGTCTTTATTAGTTTTGTCGTATCTGTCTTAGTTATTCCGGTAGCGGGCGCTTACTTCTTACGTGCTCGTAGTGAGTCAAAACAAGTAAAATTAAGAACTGGTAAGCTGGCTGAACTTGAGAAAAAAGCAGCGAAGTTACCAAACAAAATTGGCGCCTTGTTTATCGCAATTTCGAGCACAACAAAACGTAAAGTTACCGTTGTAACTAGCTTTGCAGTCGTAACACTTGTGGGTATTGCACTACTTATTCCACCGCTTGATTACTTACCAAAAGGTAACCGTAATTTTGCTTTCGGTTTTATGGTACCGCCGCCAGGATACAACCTTGATCAGGTGTCAGAAATCGGTAATCGCATCGAAAAAGTGATACGCCCAGCTTGGGAGGTCACCGGTGATAAATTCCATGCAGAAACTGTTATTCGTGGTAGTGAGCCAGATTTAACGCAAAGTACACCTGATATTCAATTAATGGATGGCAGCACCATTAAAGCGCCAGAGATTGACCACTACTTTTTGGTTGCGATGGACGGTCAAATCCTCCATGGCATGATCCCAAAAGAAGCGGACAAAACCATTGATGCGGTAGATTTTCTAAACCAAACATTAATGGGCGTAAACGCACCCGATGTAATTGGCTTTGCTTTCCAGTTCCCTCTTTTTAACACAGGTGGTACAACGGGTAGCGCAATTCAAATCGACTTAGTTGGTGACGATTTGCAACAAATTACTAATGGCGCAACGGCGCTACTGTTTAAGTTAATTGGTAACTATGGTCCCTATGCAACCATTCCAGAGCCCGCTAACTTTTTATTGCCAACACCAGAGCTTTCAATTAAGCCGCTAGATGAGCGTTTAGCTGAACTCAACATGACACGTCGTGATTTAGGCCTAGCTGTGCAAGCAAACGGTGATGGCATAATTATGATGAACAGTTTTGCGGTTGGCGGTGAATTAAAAGACCTTAAGATTGTAACCAACGCGCAGCAAGGTGATTTTCCAATTGATGCACTAATGCAAGCGCCATTGGCTACACCGCAAAGTCAGGTAGTTGATTTACAGTCTCTTGCGCTTGTTGAACGCACACAAACCGTTGACCAAATTAAGCACGTTTCACGTCAGCGCGCGGTAACCTTACAGTTTACACCGCCTGCTGGCATGCCACTTGAACAGGCCATTGCATCAGTCAATACTATGGTCGACGAGCTGCGAGGCGCGGGTGCAATCTCTCCTGCCGTTGAAGTGAATCTTGCTGGTAGTGCCGGTAAACTGGCTGACCTTAAAAAGTCGCTGTTAGGTGATGGTAGTTTGTTTGGCACCTTGAGTTCGAGCCTATTTTTGGCAATGTTTGTCGTGTATCTGGTAATGGTTATTTTATTCCAAAACTGGAAATACCCATTAGTAATTATGGTAAGTGTACCGCTTGCAACACTAGGTGGCTTTATGGGCCTTGCTGCTGTGCACTGGGCAAGTGTGTTTGACCGCTATACGCCAATTCAAAACCTTGATGTGTTAACGCTATTGGGTTTCGTAATTTTAGCGGGTGTGGTTGTAAACAACGCCATCTTAATTGTGCACCAAGCACTTAACAACCTGAAGTACAAAGGGTTAAGTGCACAAATGGCAATTAAGGAGTCGGTTGAAAGTCGTGTTCGCCCTATTATGATGTCAACACTTACTTCGGTTGGCGGCATGCTACCACTGGTGTTAATGCCAGGTGCGGGGAGTGAGCTATACCGTGGTTTAGGTGGTGTTGTGGTTGGTGGCTTAGTGGTTTCAACAATATTCACTTTGATTTTAGTGCCAGTCATATTAAGCTTCTTACTTAAGGATTCTGATATTAAACAAAATTCAGAAGACACCGATTTACGGACAGCCGCTTAGATATGGAAATCTAAATTGATGACTGACCAAAAATCCCAGCACTTGCTGGGATTTTTTATGCCTAAATAACACACACTATTGCAACAGCTCGACAATCTTTGTCTATAGTAATTAAGTGGCTTGTTAAAAATAAGCGAACTAATGATTGAAATAGATAACAAAATACTGAGCGATGTTGCAGCTGGTTTCACCATTCCAGCTAAGCCTGATATTTTGCAAGCACTGCAAGATGAGCTAAACCACGAGCCCGAACTTTATCGCGTTGCAGACATTATTGCCGCTGACGTGGCAACATCAGCTGCCGTACTCAAAATTATAAATAGTCCCTATTACGGCCTTGCCAGAACAATAAGTGATATTCGCCAAGCCGTAATGTTTTTAGGTCTTGAGAACATTACCAGCTTAGTGACTGGCTATTTACTTAAACAAGCCTATGACCAAAGTAAATGCTCGTTACCACTAAATCGTTTTTGGGATAACGCTAACGACATCGCTAATGTGTCGTGTATTATTGCGCAACATTTAAAATCGCCCCTACCACCTGAAAATTTACACTTAATAGGTTTATTTCACGATGCGGGTACACCCGCGATGGCAATTCGCTTTGAAGGCTACACCCATTTACTGCAAGAGCACCGTGAAAATGACAGTAACCTGTTAATACATAAAGAAGAAAAGAAATACAAAACTAATCACGCGGTTGTTGGCTACTACTTAGCCACGAGTTGGAACTTACCTAAACAAATTTGCCAAATAATTCTGCAACATCACAGTAATGATTTTTTTAATGCCTCAAACGATAAATTTGAGCGCAGTTGCTTTGCTTGTTTACGCTTAGCTGAAAACCTAGTGCATGTCGCTAGGAACTTTCGCCCTGAACCACAATGGCACGCAATAGAACAGCTAGTATTAGACACCTTACAACTCGATGAATATGACTTCCAAGATCTGAAAGAAGATGTAGAAGAGTACTTAATTTCATCGCATTAAGAATAACTAACAAATTCAACAGGATTTACAGCCCCTTGAAAACAAAAAACCCAGCATATAGCTGGGTTTTTTATAAGACGTTGCTTAGTCCGCTTGCGGGCGCATATGCGGGAATAAGATTACATCTTTAATCGTTGGTGAGTCAGTAAATAGCATTACTAGACGATCGATACCAATACCCTCACCTGCTGTTGGCGGTAGGCCATACTCAAGTGCTTGGATATAATCATCGTCAAAGTGCATTGCTTCATCATCACCGGCATCTTTCTCTTCAACCTGACGTGCAAAACGTGCCGCTTGATCTTCTGCATCGTTAAGCTCTGAGAAACCATTTGCTAATTCACGGCCACCTACGAAGAATTCGAAACGGTCAGTGATAAATGGGTTTTCATCGTTACGACGTGCAAGTGGCGACACTTCCCACGGATACTCTGTGATGAAAGTTGGCTGAATTAGCTTGTGCTCAGCTGTTTCTTCGAAGATCTCACATAAGAACTTACCTGCACCCCATACGCATTTTTCTGGGATCTTAACGTGTACTTTCTTCGCATAAGCTACTAGCTCGTCGAAGTGGTTTTCAGGATCTTTGAAGATATGCGCTATTTCAGCTGCATCTGGGCCAAACTTGATGATGGCATCAGCCATAGATAAACGCTCGAACTTGCTACCAAAGTCATATTCGATTGTTTCAATAACTTCGCCGTCTTCACTCTTAACTGTGTTAACAACCGTTGTTGTACCTAGTACGTCTTGTGCAACGGTACGTAACATGTCTTCCGTTAAGTTCATTAGGTCGTTGTAGTCAGCGTATGCTTGGTAGAATTCAATCATTGTGAATTCTGGGTTGTGACGCGTTGAAAGACCTTCATTACGGAAGTTACGGTTAATTTCAAATACGCGGTCAAAACCACCAACAACTAAGCGCTTAAGGTAAAGCTCTGGTGCGATACGTAAGTACATATCGATGTCTAACGCGTTGTGGTGAGTTACGAATGGACGCGCCGTTGCACCACCAGGAATAACCTGAAGCATTGGCGTTTCAACTTCCATAAAGTCACGTTCAGCTAAGAAACGACGAATACCTTCAATCACTTTTGAACGAATACGGAACGTCTCACGGGTATCCATGTTAGTGATTAAGTCAACATAACGCTGACGGTACTTCGCTTCTTGGTCTGTTAAACCGTGGAATTTTTCTGGTAATGGGCGCAGTGACTTAGTTAGTAGCTCGTACTGAACCATATCTACGTAAAGGTCACCTTTACCTGATTTATGAAGCGGACCCGATACACCGATGATGTCACCGATATCAAGCTGCCCATACTTCTCTTTTAAATCTTTTTGTACGTCTTTAGACGCATACGCCTGAATACGACCTTTCATATCTTGAAGTACAAGGAAAGGACCACGTTTTGCTAAAATACGGCCTGCTACTGAAACTTGGTGGTCTAACTCGACTAACTCTTCCTTCGATTTATCACCAAACTTAGCTTGTAGATCTGCTGTGTAATTTTCACGGCGGAAAGTATTCGGGTGACCATTAGCTGAGCAATTCTCACGAATCGCATCTAGCTTGGCACGACGCTCTGCAATCAATTTATTTTCGTCTTGAATTTGATCTGTCATGTTATAGCTCTAAGTTGCTTGGTTTAAATTAAAGGCCAGATTTCAGGCTGGCTTCGATAAACTTATCTAAATCGCCGTCTAATACGGCTTGAGTATTGCGGTTTTCGACCCCAGTACGTAAATCTTTGATACGAGAATCATCCAGAACGTACGAACGAATTTGGCTACCCCAACCAATATCCGATTTTGCATCTTCTTGTGACTGCTTTTCAGCATTCTGTTTATGCATTTCAAGCTCAAACAATTTTGCTTTTAATTGCTTCATTGCCTGTGCTTTGTTTTTGTGTTGCGAACGGTCATTTTGACACTGTACTACCGTATTGGTCGGTAAGTGAGTAATACGTACCGCAGATTCTGTACGGTTAACGTGCTGACCACCCGCACCCGATGCACGATATACGTCAATACGTAAATCTGCCGGGTTAATATCAATTTCAATGTTGTCATCAACTTCAGGATAAACAAACGCCGAAGCAAATGATGTATGACGACGACCTGTTGAATCAAATGGGCTTTTACGTACTAAACGGTGAACACCTGTTTCAGTGCGCAACCAACCGTAAGCATATTCACCTGATACACGTACCGTTGCACCTTTAATGCCGGCAACATCACCATCGGTGGCTTCAACGATTTCCGCTTTAAAGCCCTTTGCTTCAGCCCAGCGTAAATACATACGCAGCAGCATGTTACACCAGTCTTGTGCTTCAGTACCGCCCGAGCCTGACTGTAAGTCGATATAAGCATCGTTACCATCTTGCTCACCAGAGAACATACGACGGAACTCTAGCTTATCAAGTTGCTTCATTAAGTCTTCAAGCTCAGACTCTGCTTCTGCAAAGGTGTCTTCGTCTTCGGCTTCGACAGCCAGCTCAACTAAACCTTCAACGTCTTCAGCGCCTTGCTCAAGATTTTCGATAGTTTCAACAATTGCTTCTAAGCTCGATTTTTCACGACCCAACGCCTGTGCTTTTTCAGGCTCATTCCATACTGCTGAATCTTCTAATTCGGCATTAACTTCTTCTAACCGCTCTTTCTTAAGAGGGTAGTCAAAGATACCCCCTAAGTTGGTCGGTGCGTTCGCGAATTTCCTTGATTTGGTTAATCACAGGATTCACTTCAAACATTACATCACTCCAACAGGTGTTTTGCCCGAATTCTTGGCAATAATCAAAGGCGGGAATTTTAGCAAAAAAAAATGGTTTTGATTAGATTCAAAACCATTTTTTCGCATAAATATTTCTTATCTATGCCAATTGTATTTCGCTAACCAGTAATTGCAGCGAAAACTTACCTCTAAACTCATTAATATCAAGCTGATAGGCTAAACGAACTTTTTCGGCTGCGGTATTTGGCCACGCTCTTAAATCAACATTAAAGGCTATCGCGTCAACATCTAAACCCGACGCATGTCGTAATACTAATTTTAAATGTTTTTCGCCCACCATACGCTGTTGAAT